>DYPH01000006.1 GCA_020720045.1 Sorangium cellulosum
TCGCGAGGACGTGTCGCACTCCGAAAAGGAGATTCCGAGCAGCTACCTAGGTCGCCTGCGTGAGCAAGAATGCCGCGTCGCGCGGATCGAGGGAGGGGAGGACCTCGTCGAGGGTGCCGGTCGTCTGGCGATCGACGCCGAGGCGCCGCGCCACCACACGGGCGAGCGCCGCGAGGAGTGGGTTCGGCGCGGTTGCGAGGGCGACGACGTCGCGGGCGAGCGGGCGAAGGTCGAGGAGACCTGCGAGCGCCACGGCGAGGGGCCTTCGGTCGAGGGCCTCCGCGCGGCGCGACGTGAGGACCGCGCGAAGGGCGCGGAAGGTCCCTTCGCTGACGCCAGGGAGCGCGCGGTCCCGGCGCCCCCGGTAGTCGAAGGGGCTCAAATCGAGCTCCGCGGAAGCGTCTGCGGTATGCAGATATTCCGTCGCCTGCTCCACGAGCATTTCCGCGTGCGGCTCGGTCGGGTCGGCGGTCCCCCCTTCCGGATCGAGGCTGAGCGCCACGCCGCGGCCTTGCTCCTCGCGGTAAGCGGCCAGGTGGACGGCGAGCGCATCTACGGAGACACCACCGTGAGTTTTTCCGGCGTAAAGCTTTCGATTTGCTTCGGAATGTCCATCCGCGACCTCCACGACGACCAGCGAATACAGGGTCGTCGCGACGCCGTTTTCGCTGCCGTGGACGCTGTGGGCGTGGATCCCATCGACGGCGAGCCAACGAAGCGCGCGCGTCGACTCCGGGCCATCGATAAGCACGCCGTAGGGGAAGAGCGCCATCGCCACCGGTTCCGCCCGTTCGGGAATCTCGCGAGGCCTCCGGAATAGTTGCATCATGCAAGTAGCGAGCGAGAGCCCGGCGACGCCGAGCAGCACCGCTCCCGGCAGGTGGCCGAAGTAGGGGACGCTCGCGCCGGCCGCCACAAACCCCAGAGATCCTGCAACAAATCCGCCACGTGGTGGCTGGTAGGGGTCGAGTCCGATGTACCGAAAGTCGATGGGTGGCGCGAGCCTCGGGGCGTCCTCCACCACGGCAGCGCGTGCGGTACCGGGGCCCGTCCGTTCGCGACCGCCAGCAAATTCCCTGGCGGAGGCGTCGCGAGAGACGGCGGGCCCACTTTGACCGGGGCCCGTCCGTTCGCGACCGCCAGCAAATTCCCTGGCGGAGGCGTCGCGAGAGACGGCGGGCCCACTTTGACCGGGGCCCGCGAGAGCGCCGTCGGTCGCGGGTGCAGGGGGAGCGCTCGTCACAGGGATGCATCGTAGCAGCGAGCGCCGACGATCGGAGGTAACGTGACCGAGAATGTCATCGGTGACCTGCTCGAGCTGCCGAGGGACGATCGACGCGAAAGCGCGAATCTGTCCCCATTGTCGTGTGCCGCGGAAGGTCGATTCCAAGGAGCCGATCGGTCCCGGAACGCGTATTGTTCGCGGATCAACGTGTACAGTCATCGACGGCGTGCTTGGGCGCGGCGGAATGGCGACCGTCTGGCGCGCTTGGTTGTATTATGCACCAGAAGATGGCGACGTAGCTGCCGGAAAAGAGCGCCCAGCACCTGAGCTTTTCGCCCTCAAGGAGCTTCGGCTCGATGGGGCGGAGGCCGATTCGCTTCGTGATTTTTTCTTCGAAGAGGCGGCCGCACTCAAACGACTATCTCACCCAAATGTCGTCGCTTATCGAGACCTGTTTCGATTTCGAGATTCTCTCTTCCTCGCGATGGAATTCGTCCCCGGGGAGACCCTCGAACGGCTCCTCCTTCGTCGGCGCCAGCAGGCGGCCACAGGCATCGAGCCGGCGCGCGCGATCGCCTATGCGCTCCAGCTCTGCGGTGCCCTTGCCGCCTGCCATGCGCTTGGGGTCGTTCACCGCGACATCAAACCGTCGAACATCCTCTTGCGTCCAGATGGTGTTGTAAAAATTACCGATTTTGGCATCGCAAAGGTGCGCGTTCGGAAGACCGCCGAGCCGGGCGAGGTCGAACCGGAGGAGACGATCGTTGCCGGAACCGGCGCGTACATGGCGCCTGAGCAGGTTCAGGGCGTCGCCGTTGATGGGCGCGCCGACCTCTACGCCGCCGCCGTTGTGCTTTTTGCCTCGCTGACGGGGCGCCTCCCGTTCCCCATCGACGGGAAAAACGAATACCAGGTACGCTGGGATCAGGTGCATACTGCACCTATTCCCTTCTTGTCGCTCCTCGCCGATGCGCCGCCGGCCCTCGGCGCGTTCTTCGACCGCGCCCTCGCAAAGGACCGGGACGCTCGCTTTCCCGACGGAATTGCGATGGGGGATGCGCTCCTTGCCGCTTCCGGGATGCGCGCCGATGCGGGCTGGGCCGCCCAACGGGAAGGGGCGATCCGCGCTGCCGCTTCCCGGAAAGGGGGGACGACCGCGTTTTCCGCCCACGCCCCCAAGGCGACCGTCTTTGAGCTTCCGGTGCCCTCCGTCGGCCCTGTTTCGCGAAAAGGGGCGACGATGCCGATCACAATTCCGCCGGTCCCCGTGGCCAAGGCAGCACTTCGTACAGTGCCGGTTATGCCAACGGTTCCGCCGCGTGGTCGCGACGAGAAATAAATATTTCCGAGTGCATCGGAGGGGCCACCGATCGGCCTTGCACCTTCGAGAAAATGCGGGCAGCTTCGAAGGCACTTGAGAAGAGGTTGCGCTCCTGGAGCAACAGGGGAGTCTCCATCGAAACGAGGACGCGGGACTTCCCGCGGAACGGACTCCGACCCTCTAGGGTACCCCGTCGGAGCACCGAAGGTCCGTCGACTACGTGAGATCCACGTACGGGGTGCCGGAAGAACGTGAGTGTGAGATGAGCAAGCGACTCTACGTGGGCAACCTTCCCTTCCGCGCGACCTCCGAGGAGCTCCGCGAGTCGTTCTCGGCCTTCGGGACGGTGACCGACGTCCACGTGATGACCGACCGGGAAACCGGCCGGAGCCGCGGATTCGGGTTCGTCACGATGTCGACGGACGAAGAGGCGATCAACGCCATGGGCGGCATGAACGGCGCACTCTTCGCCGGCCGTCCCCTTCGCGTCAACGAGGCTGAAGAGCGCGCCCCCCGCGCCGGCGGCTTCGGTGGCGGTGGTGGTGGTGGCGGAGCGCCCCGCGCCGGCGGCTTCGGCGGTGGTGGCGGCGGTGGCGGCGGCTACGGGGGTGGTGGCGGCGGCGGCTATGGGGGCGGCGGCGGTGGTCGCGGTCCGGGCGGCCCCGGTGGGGGTGGCGGCGGTGGTGGTCGCGGCGGCCGTGGCGGTCGTGGCGGTGGCGGTGGCGGAGATCGCGACCGCGGTGGCGATCGCTGGTGAGCTTCGGCCGCTAGAGAGCCCGAAGGGAAAGACCCATCGCTTTCGAGCGGTGGGTTTTTTCGTGCGCGCGAGGCGCAAAGCACAGAAGGCACCCCCCTCGTGGGCGGTGCCTTCGTCTCGTTCGCGACCGTCTTCCCGTCAGCGCTTCGTTTTCGCTACGACTTTCGCGCCCTTGCGGATCACCGGCACGATCGGATCGGGCGGCTCGTTGCGGCCTGCACCGGCGTCCGCCGTCTCTTCCGTCGGCTCCACCTCATCGGGCTCAGCGGCCGGTTCTTCGTACATACGGACCGGCGACGGCGCGCGCGGGGCTGGGGCGGCATGAACGGCAGGCCGAGCGGCTGGCGTCGCGACCGGACGAGCCGGCTCGGGGCGCGTAGCCACACCCGGACGGGCCGCGACAGGCGCAGCGACCGGTTTGGCGGTTCCGGGCTTTGCGAGGTTTTGTCCGGGGCGCGGCGCAAGGCCGCCCGTCTGGACGAGGCCACGAACGAGGGCGCCCGCACCAATGGCGATTTTGGGTGCTTTCAGGTCGCCCACGACGCGCGCGCCGGCCTCAAGCACGATCGCTTCCGAGCCGTGCACATCCCCCTTCACGGCGCCGCGGATCGTGATCCGGTGGCCGTTGAGGTTCGCGCCGACGAGGCCGCCCGCTTCGACGACGACATCGCCGGTAACGGAGACGTCCCCCTCGACATGGCCGGCAATTTCGAGATCGCCGGCGCCGTGAACGCGCCCCCGCAGAAAGGTTTGTGCACCAATGACCGTGCTCATCGTCCCTCTTTTCTCAGACGTCCATGTCGACGTTGCCCTTGAACTGGGCACCGTCGGCGATGGTGATTCGGGTCGCCTTCACGTTTCCGACGACGCGAGCCCCTTCACGGAGGTCGACTCGGTCGGTAGAACGCACATTTCCGGTAATGGATCCCGATACTTGTACCGGGCCGGCGTCTACGTCGGCTTCCACCGAGGCGCCGCTCTCGACGACGAGGCCGTCTTTGGCCGTGAGCTTGCCGCGCACCGCACCGGCGACGACGACGTCTTCGTCGCTCACGATTTCCCCTTCGATGGTGATGCCCGATCCGATGACGGTCGCCATTGTAATCTCCTTGGATCCCTTGCGTTTTTTGCGAGCGATTTCGCGCTCTAAAGACGGAGTGCCGCCGCTCCTTAGCGCTTGGCCCCCTCGAGCTCCGCCGGGAGGTCGAAGGCGGCGTCGAGGCGACCGATGTATTCCGCGCCCTCTTCGAGGATCACTTCGCGCGCCTTGAGGTCGCCGCGGACCGCCGAGCCGGCACGGAGCGCGATGGCGCCACGGGCAGCGACGTCGCCGTCGAGGATGCCATCAATCGTCACTTCGTCGGCGCTCACCTGGCCAGCAATCTTGCCGCCGACCGAAAGCTGAACGTCGCCGCGCACGGCGATGTCCCCTTCGAGGGTCCCCTCGACGACGAGCGACCCATCGCCGGTCACCCGGCCACGAATGCGGGTTCCGACGCCAAGCACGGTTTCCGGGGTCTCTTGAGCCATGACGGCGGCGGTCCTACCAGAAGCGCCCCCGCTTTCGAAGACTCATTCGCGTTTCTGCATGGCCGGAGTCGTCCGTTTCCAGACGGTCCACGCGCTGCCGACGAAGGCGCGTTCGTAGCGGGGACCGAGGGAAAACGGCGGCGCCGGCTCGGGGGCCCCCTTTGCAGGGGCGGGGGCTCCACGAACGAGCACATAGTCGTAGAAGTCGCCGCGCGCGATTTCCTCGATGTGGTCTTCCGGGAACCAGGGCCAGTTCAAATCCGATTCTTTGTAGTTCGGCGGTTCTTCTCCGGGGCGGTAGCCGAAGGGCCAATGCTCAAAGCCGGCGAAGGTGAACTGGTGGAGGCCCCCCTTCGCTTCGTGGACGAACGAGCCGTAGTGAAGGAACGGCGTCCAGTGTATCGTTCGAGAATACTTGTCGAAAATAAGCGTGGCGACCTTCGACTTCGGCGCAATTGCTGCGATCGCATCGTCGATAGGGCCGACGTCCTGCGCTTCGAACTGCCGGTAGGCGGTCGTTTGATTGAGGCTCGAGCCGATGGCGATGCTGAAGGCGGCGATCTGGATCGCCATCCCGCGGAGACCTCGCGGGAAGCGAGCAAAGAGTGGCAGCGAAAATACGAAGAGAATCGGGAACCGCTGGGCGACGAGCCAGACTGGGCCTCGCCATTCGCCGGTGTTGAAGAATAAAAACGTGCAGAGTGCAGGTAGTACGACGAGGGGCCAGGCGCGGCGCCGGTCGTCGTCGCGATCGCCGGCGGCGAAAATCCCAGCGAGACCGAGCACAAAGAGCCCCGCGAGCCAGAAGGCGGTGTCGCTCTCGTCGCGGAGGGTTTCGCCGGTCCAGTTCCAGAGGCTCCCAATCGATGCGGAGAGCGTGAGCACCTTGTCACGCGGATCGTGGGAAAATAGCCCTTTTGCGTGGCTCCCCATGTTCGTGAAGAGGATCCAGTGGGCGAGGGCCGCGAGCGCCGGCAGGAACGGGGCGTAGCTGGCGACCAGCTTTTTCGGCGACGCGAGCGTCCGCGGCAGGTGGGTCACTGCGAGGGCGACGGCGCCCGCTCCGAAGAGCAGGAACGGAAAGACGTGGGCGTAGAAGAGGGCGATTCCGAGGGCGGCGAGGGGGAGGCCCCGCCGGAGCGAGGGGCGCTCGAAATGGGAAACCGTCGCCGCTAGGCCGAAGAAAAGAAGAGGAATCCCAAAGAGATAGGGGAGGAGTCCGAGCCCATAGAGCGCGTTGTAGACGAAGGGGATCGCGAAGATCGCCGGGCGTGGATCCCGCCCGAGCGCGCGAAACAGGCTCCGGATCGCGACGGGCGTACCTGTAAGGTACACAGAGATAAGCAGTTTGTTGGCGACGAAGGCACCGAAGACCTTCGCGAGCACCGCCCCTGCCAAATAATAGAGCAGGTACTGGGTATGACTGAGCGTCGTCGCGTAGTGCTCGGAGAAGCCGTAGGCAGGATCCCCCCAGGAGGCGAGCACGCGAATGGTGCTCGTGTGGAAGGGAAAATCCTGAAGAGGTACGTGCCTCACCGCCCAGACGGGGAGACTGGCGGCGAACGCTGCGACGAAGAATAGGAGCCGATCTTGCGGCGACTCTCGGCGAAACTCAGTCACGTTTGTAGACCGACCAGTGATCGAAGTTCTTCACGAGCGAGATCGTGTGACATTCGCCATTGTTGTTGCAAATCGGGCCGGTGGGCGGCCGGAAGCCGGCGCCGCGCACGAGGATGTAGTCGTAGTAGGGGGCGAGCTCGTTGCGGATGTCGCGTTGTTCCGGGGTCCACTCCCAGCGGAGCGGTGCGCGCTTTTCCGGCGGAGGATTCTTCCCCGGCAGGTACTCGAAAGGCCAGTGATCGTAGCCTACGTAGGAGAACTGAACGACGCCGCCTTTCTCCAATTGGTAATAGCTACCGAAGTGGAGGAAAGGTGCCCACTCAACGACATTTGAGAACTTGTCGAAGATCAGCGCAGCGACCTTCTGGTTCTTCGGAATGGAGGCGATCGCTTCGTCGATCTCGCCGACTTCCTTCTTCTCAAACTCGATGTAATGCTTGCAGGTATTCCCCGTGGAGAGCGTGGCCAGCAGCGCCGCCAGCGCAAAGACGACCTGCCCGCGGAGGCCCTGCGGAAACCGGAGCACCGGAATCAATACGAGGATCGCCAGGAAGGGGAAGCGTTGCGCATACAGCCAATAGATCGGCCCTCGCGACTGCGGGAGGACGAAATAGGCGCCAAAACAGAGGAGCGGCAGCACCACCAGGAGACGATTTTTCTTCGGCTCTTGTGTCCGGTCTCCGAGGGAGAGCCCGTGGGCAAGTAGGACGAGGGCACCGAGGAGGATCCAGAGGCGCTCGTCGCTGTTGTCGCGGAAGACGGCGCCGAGCCACGTCCACGCTTGGGAGAGGGACTCGTGGAGGGGGAGGACCGGATCTTTTGTGTCGGTCTGGGCGGCGCCGAGGGCGGTGCGGCCGGCGAGCGTGAAAAATGCCCAGTAAATCGCGCCGATAGCCGTCGGAATCATCGGGGCGAGGATCGCGAGCCACCGCTCCATTCGCCGGTAGGGGAAGAGTAGGGCGAAGGCGATCGCGAAGAGGCCGAAGGGGAAGATGTGCGCGTAGAAGAGGGCGAGCGCGCTGATCCCGAGGAAAATTCCCCGGCTCCGCGAGGGGGCGTCGAAGTGACGCACGGCCGCCGTCAGCGTGAGGAAGAAGAGCGGGATCCCAAAGAGGAAGGGGAGAAGCCCGAAATTCCACAAGATATTGATGAGCGTCGGGATGATCAGGAGGCCGGCGCGCCCATCCTTGCCGAGCGCCTTTAGCAGCGATCGCAGCGTAAGCGGCGTGCCGGCGAGGTAGGTCGACAGCAGCAACACATTCGCGGTCTTGATCCCGAAGAGATAGGCGAGGCCGCTCGCGAGGAAATAGTAGACCAGGTACTGGGTGCGCCCCAGCGTCATGCGAAAGACCTGATCAAACCCAAAACCGGGCGTATGAAAGTCGTGAAGAACCCGGATTGTTGCCAGGTGAAATGGCAAGTCCTGAAGCGGCGGGTGCTTGACGATCCACGCGGGGGCCGTCGCGAGCAACGACACAAGCACGTACACCGCCGTCTCCGGATCGAGGCGGAAAGCGGCGAAGCGCGCTGCGAGATTCGGTGTCGGGCTGGGTTCCGTCGCCATGGCGGCGCGGACCATACCTCGCCTTTACGGATTCTGGGGTGAAACCCCGGGCACCCCGAAGGGGGGGATCGTGAACGTGCCGGCGATCACAGCGTCCCCATCGCGCTCGGCGGCCCCCGGCAGGCGGATCTTACGGCGCTCTCCGTCGCCGTAGGTGTTCCAGAAGCCGGCTTTTACGGCCCACGTTCCGCTCGCCCCCGGTGGGAGCGCGACGCGGAAGCGATCCTTGTAGAGTGCACCGACCCCCATCTTTGCAAGATACACGGAACCGGAAACCTCCGCGTGATCGGCCTGGGCAGCCTGCCCGCGACCATTCCCCAAGTGAACGAAAAGACCGAGGTTTGCCGAGAGCTTCCCGGTGCGCCGAAGGTAAAGTTCGACGATCGCCTCGTTGGGATGGGCAGCCGTTGGCCCCTCCATCCGGGCCCCTTCGAGGACGATCGGTGCATCAAAGGTCGTCCGCAGCGGAACAGCATCGGCCGGGACGGCGGCGACCAGAACCGGCTGCCGATCGAAGGTCTCCGGCGTCGGCCGCGTCCAGGCCGGCTCCCGCCAGACGACGAGAAGGATCGCGAGGAGCGCCGGCCCGGCAGCGAGGAGCGCGCCCTCTGAAAGGGGCGCAGGGAGCTTCGCGAGGCCAGGAATACCCGCCGAGCCGCGCAACCAGAGGAGCCCACAAATCAGGGAGATGAACGAAACAAACAGGCCGCCTAGGCCGGAGCGCGGGCGGAAGTTGACATGGACCGTCTGAGAACCTGCGGGAAGTTCAACGGCCAAGAGCCCTTCGGCGCTTACGACCTGGCCGACGTCACTCTTCCAACCGGGATGCCAATTCTGATTGATAAAGAGGCGCGTCGGCTTGTTTGTGTTCACCGTTAGCGTGAGATGGTTGGGGCTCCAACGATCGCGGGTGACGGTGCCAGCGCTTGCATCTTCCAGGTATTCTTCCTGAGGGAGATCGCCGCGGAGCCGGCGTGACATCGGGACCGGGTAGGCCTCGCCACAGGCGATCGATCCAAGCCCTTCGGCGGCGAAATGGCTCATCATCCAGCGGTTCCCCCGGGATTGACGGAAATCGGCCGCGCGCGCCTCGTCGACGACCGGCGTCGCCTCCTGGCGGACCGTCGTCACAAGCGCCTCTCCATTCGTGCGCTCGCGATCGACGCCCCAGCCGACGGCGCACAAGGTGAGGACCGCCAGGACCGAAACGCCCCAACGCCCCGTAAAACGTCGCAAAATTGCTGTGAGCAGCGAGCCGCCACGCGCGGCAAGTACCGGAACGAGAAGGCCAAACAGGAGCAGGTAGCGCTCGGGATAACGGAGCGTCTCGTAGATCGGAAGTCGACGAAGGAGCGCGAAGGGGGCGTTTGGCGCGGTGTGCCCGAGGGCGAGGGCGAACGACACGATCGCCGCCAGCCAGAGGAACAGGACGCCACGCCCGAAGACCGGCTTTCCGCCACGCAGGCCCAGCGGCAACGCGAGGGCGCCGACGGCGACGACGGGGGCGAGGTAAAAATGCCCCACATCGATGTTTGAAGGGGTCGCAACCTCGTTGAGCGCTTGGAGGGAACTCGCGATCGAAAATTTGGGTTCCCCGCCCATCACACGCAGCGTCGCACCGATGCTCTCGATCATCGGCCAGAGCCGATAGGCGCCGAGGCCGATCACGAGCGGCGCCGACCAGGCAAGCCCGCGAAGCGTGCTCGCTGCGCGTGCTGAAAACACCGATTTCACGTCGGAAAGTGGCTTCCCAATGACCGTCGAGAGCCGCGGCAGGAGAGCATCCAAGAGTTCGCCGAGCACCGGGACGACCGCCATTGGAAGCGTGTAGGTTCCCGCGAAACCGACGGTCACCGCGACGGCGACCGCGCACAGTACGGCGCCCCGTTTGTCGCCGCGGAGCGCCCCTCTCAATCCGTAAAGTATCCACGGTAGAAGGCAGAAAGACTCAAAATGGACCCAGCCCCAATGCCAGGAATAGGCGAACCACCCGGAGAGCGGGAATAGTGGCGCCATCAAGAAGGCGAACGTCGGGAGGGCCCCCCAGCGGCGCGTCCAGCGGAACATCCCCTCCATGCCGATCGCCGGCAGGAGTACCGCGAGGAGCGAAGAGCCGCGGTCGACGCCGAAGAGGAGCGAAACGAGAAAAAATGGAGACGCGTAGCGGGTTTGCGGCGCGGCGAGGCCATACATCCCGCCACAGGAATAGGGGTCCCAGAGGGGGAGCTCCTTGAAGTGGAGCGTCGCCAGGCGCGCGTTCCGCTCGTAGGCCGAGAGGAACTGGGCGTCGTGGAACTCGTTCATTCCGCCCGCTTGCTGGAGCATTGCCCAACCGGCGAAGGTCGCGACGGCCAGGAAGAATGCGAGGCGGACCGGCGTCGTCGTCGCAGCGCGCGCCAAGAGGCGGGCGGGGAGTGAAGATGATTGCATGGTGCAGGAAATCCCGTTCCCGGTCAGTCGTAGAAGGGGCGCGGCATGCACGGCGGCGCCGTCCCGCGGGGGTTCTGGGCCTGCGCAGCGCCCGTTGCAGGAGTGGCTTCGTGGCGAAGATCTTCGGCGATTGCTCGGAGCACGGCGCCGGGGCGCGCATTCAACAAAACCGATTGATCGCGGACGAAGCTGCGTTCCTGATTTCCAAAGTGGTCCCCCTGAGACCAGTCGTCCCCAGGGAAACGTTCCACAGATTCCCGATACATAGCTGGCTCGCGAGCACGAATTGCCTCGCCTACGTTTCCGGCCTGCACCGGCGTCAAATCGTGTTTTGGGACGATCAATGGCGCTTTTTGGACCTGTGCAATCGCAAGACCGAGCGGCGCCAGTGGGAGAATCCACAGAAAATAGGCCAGGTTTCGAGGCCGGGGGCGGGCAGGGGGAGGCGACGTCACCGGACCGGGTTCGCACGCGCGTCTAGGGCTGTCAATGGCTCGGTCGGCGGCAGAGCCACCCCGAAGCGAGCGAAATCTGTGTAGGGTGCGCGCCGTGAGTGCGGACGAAGAAAAACCGGACGTGCCGGAAGGGGCGGACGAACGGGCCCCGGCCTCCGATCGCGTGCGCCGAAAGCCGAATTTCGAAGCGCTTGAAGCGGGCGAGCAGACGATGTCGACCTGGCCGGGCCTCAAGGTCCGTTCGGCGGCCAACATTCCTGCCCACCGGCGTTGGGCATTCGTCGTCGTCCCCGCAATTGCGCTCCTTGAGCTTGGGCTCCACTTCTCGCAAACGGGGCCGCTCGCCTCGGAAGCCGAGTGGAACACCATCGCCGCCGAGGCGAAGCGCGAACGGAAGGCGGATGATGTCGTCGTCTTTGCGCCTACTTGGTACGCGCCCGTCGGCCGCATGCACCTCCGCGATGCACTGACGATGGCCGATCAAGGGCACGCCGACGTGACGCGCTACGCGCGCGCCCTCGAGATCGCCGTCGGTAGCGAGAGCAATCCTGAGGTCGCCGCGTGGCCGATCGTCTCCGACAAGGTCTCCGGCAAGCTTCACGTGCGCGTCCGACAGAATCCGGCTCAAGAGCCTGTTATTGAAGATCTTTTGGCACTTACTGATGCCGGCCGCGTCGAAGTCTCGGTCGCACTTCCGCAGCCACATACGTGCAGTTTCCAGGCAACGGCGCGCGGGCGGATGCGCGATGGCCGCGACGGCTGGGGCACCTTCATCGCCGCCAAGCACTACCGCTGCCCATCGTCGGACGTCCCGTCCCCGCTCGGCGTCGCGATGATGGCCGATCACAGCTACGCGCCCCGCCGCTGTTTCCTGGTTCCGACCGCGCTAGGCGGGAAGTCGATCGACCTTCGTTTTCAAGGGGTTCGGTTCGGGAAGTCGCTGGTCGTCCACCACGGGATCCACGCCCAGTCGGAGAACATCGATCGCCACGGCGCGTCCGTCGACCTCGCCTTCTCCATCGATGGCGAGAAGGCTGATGGCACCGTCGTCCGACGGGAGCTCGGTCGCGATACCCACGTCGATGGCCAGCGGTGGAAAGAATTTCGCGTAGATACAGGCCTTTTTGCCGGGCAGACCGGCGACCTTGTCGCGACCATCCAGAGCGCACAGGGGGACCGCCCCTACTGTTTCGAGGCGACGACCCGATGAGTTCCGACCCGCTCCACCGCTACCGCGATCCGTCGATCAAACCGAGCCTGGCCAAAATCGATCATCTCGTCGGCCTCGCACTCTGTGTGGGGTACATCCTTTGGCTCCTCCCGACGGCGCGGAGCCTGGGATTTTCCCGGGATGAGAGCTTCTACTTCCATGCGGCGCGCGACTACGCCCAGTGGTTTGACCTCCTCGTCGACGCCCCCCGCAAGGCGATCTCGCGCGCCGAAGTCGACCGCCTTTGGGGCTACAACCACGAGCACCCGAGCCTCATGAAGGGGCTCTTCGCCCTCTCTTGGAAGCTCCTCTACGTGAAGGCGAAGCTCTTCACCGACGAGAGCACCGCCTTCCGCTTCCCGGGAATGGTCTTTGGCGGCCTCGGCTTGTGGGTCACCTACCTCTTCGGAGCGCGCACCTTCAATCGCCGTACTGGCGTAATTGCTGCCCTCCTGCTCGCGTGTATTCCGCGCCCCTTCTACCACGCCCATCTCGCCTGCTTTGACGTGCCGGTCATGACGATGTGGATCGTCTCGATCTACGCCTACTGGCGCACACTTCAAAAGCCGAGCTTCGGGCGCATCATCGTCGCCGGCTTGATCTACGGGCTCTGCTTAGAGACCAAGCACAACGCGTGGATCCTGCCGGTCGTCTTTGTGACGCACGCGATCGCCTCCCAGGTTGCAAGCAAGCGCCGCCAAGGAATTTCCCCAGCGCCGCTCCCCTGGGCCCTGATTGCGATGGGGATCCTCGGGCCGCTCGTCTTCCTCGGGCTCTGGCCCTGGCAGTGGTACGACACCGCCAATCGCGTGCGGGAGTACATGCAGTTCCACCTGCATCACGACTATTACAACATCGAATATCTCCATAAGAACTACTACGCGCCGCCGGCCCCGATCTCCTACGCGCCGGTGATGATCTTTGCGACAGTTCCTGGCATCACGCTGTTTCTGTTCGTCGGTGGGTTCTTCGAGAGAATCCGTGGATTGATTCGTCGCGTTCTCGCCGATATTGCGCAATTGACGAAGCGCAACGCGCCGAAGGGCTTTCTCCCCCACGTCGATCGCGCCGAAACCGACCTCCTCTGGGCGCTCGCCTTCCTCGCCCCGCTCGCGCCGTTTTTCCTGCCCGCAACGCCCATCTTCGGCGGCACCAAGCACTGGTTTCCCGCCTACCCGTTCCTCTGCCTCTTCGCCGCGCGCGGGGCCGACCTCACGCTCGCCGCCTGCCGCCGTGCCTTCTACATGGTGCCGGCCAAGAAGATGCAGTTTGCAGAGATGGCCATCGCCGCGTTCTTGGTCCTCCCCGCAGCGATCGTCACCGCCCACTCGCACCCCTTCGGTCTCTCAAGCTACACGCCGTTCGTCGGGGGGACGCGAGGAGGCGCTTCTCTTGGACTTCATAGACAATTTTGGGGCTATACCACCCAAAGCGTCGATGGCTACCTGGAGCCACGAGCGCGCCCCGGCGACGGACTCTTCCTCCACGACACCACCTGGTGGGCCTTCGAGCAGATGCAGAAAGAGCATCGCCTCCCGGCCGGCATCTTCGGCACGGCCAACCCGGACGAGGCGCGGTTCGCTGTGATCCAGCACGAACTCCACATGAACGAGAACGAGTTCAACATGTGGAATGTGTATGATGCACCAAGTCCCGACTACGTGCTCACCCAGGACGACGTCCCCATCATCAGCCTCTGGGACCGCCTCCACGGCGCCCGGAAGTAGCGCTCGATGTAAGGGGGTGGACAGTTCTCCCCGCGCCCCTTTCCGGTAGCCTGCACGCAATGAACGCACGGCTTCGCGGGGAACGCTCGGCACTTTTCGCAATCTTTCTTGCCGGTTGTGCCGCAGAGGCCCGCATTGCAGACGGGTCCTCCGTCGACGGGGCGGTCACCGACGACGAGCTCATTGGCGGCGCGGCCGCGAAGAGCGCGAGCTACGACGCCGTCGGCGCCTTCGTCCACGGCGACACCCGGCCCCGCGTCGCGGCCGCGCCGAACCATCGCGGTCAAGAGCGCGAAAGTCGCACCGGTCGTCGACGGCGGCTATGCCAATTTGGGTGCCGACGTCCTCGTCTTCCTTAAGGAAAAAGTCACCGACATCGCGCCTTGGAAAGTCGATGGAAGCCTTCTTTCCGTGGCAAGAGAAGGGCAGAGGTATACGGCGATCGGCTACGGGATTCGCGATATGGATGGCGCGGCCGGTCAGCGGAAGATCGGCCGATTGACGCTCCAAGCGGCGCAGGGCAAGCCGTTGCCGCGCCTCTTCAAGACCTTCGACGACTTCCAGAGCTACCTCCGCGCCCAAGAGGGGGAGGTGTGGGTGGCCGCCCAGGACGCTCGCATTCGAAAGTTCTACAATCTCCAGCTTTTGGCGCCGAAGGCCGGCGATGCAACGACCCTTCCGGCGGCCCCCGGCTACGAAGCCTACCTCGGCTACGGGCCGAAGGACGTCCAGCCTTGCAGCGGCGACTCCGGTGGACCACTCGTTACGAAGGTCGCCGGTTCAAACGTCGTCGTTGCGGTGGTTTCGGCGTCCTTCAAAGGGCCTTCCAAGCCGTGCAGCACCCTCGGCGAAGTCTACGCAACCTTCGGACCGACGGTCGCCACCTTCCTCGCAGCATCCATCAAGTAGTCGGCATTCCGTCGACGGCCACGGGGCCGAAGGTCGCTTCGAGGATCTGCTCGGCGTTCGGAACGGAAAACCAAAGTCCGCGCGCGTACATGCGTCGCGTCTGTGCGGCACTCAGATCCCCTTTTCGTCCAGCGGTCGTCGCCGCAAGTAGAATCGCCGCAGTCACGCTGACGTTGAGCGACTCCACGAACCCGCGCATCGGGACGCGCACGAAATGGGTGCAAGCGGCGGTGAGGTCGGGGCGGATTCCGTCGCGCTCGTTGCCGAGGACGAGGGCGACTTTCTCAAAGCGGGCGAGATCGTTCGGCAAGAGTTCCCCTTCCGGATGGGTGCCGACGACGGCAAAGCTCCCCGCCTGGAGTGTGGACACACAGGACTCGGCCCCTTTGTGGCGAGCGACGTCGATCCATTTTTCCGCGCCACGTGTCACGGAAGTGGCTGCAAGAAAAGGTTTTTCCCGTTCGACGATGTGCACGGTCTGGCAACCGAAGGCCTCGGCGGAGCGCATCACGGCGGCGCCGTTGTGGGGATCGTAGGGGTCGTCGAAGACGACGGTGACGGCGTTCAATCGGTCGCCGAGCGTGCGAAAAATTTTGTCGCGTCGGCGCTCGAGGACGAAGGGTTCAAGGGTGGCGATGACCGCCTCCGGGTCCCGCGCCTCCGCAAGCCGCACGCGGAGCGGCAGCAGCGCGTCGGTGTCGAGGAGGCCCGGAGAATTTCGTCGCATGGCGCGGCGCAATAGCCGGTCGTCGGCCCCCGTGGGAAGCAGGGATTCCCCCACACGAAATAGGCACTTCCCGTAGTAACGTCCGCGCGCAATGGCGACCGACCCGGAAGGCGCCTCCGGCAACGGAGGAGCGACGGCCTCGGGAAGCGGAACCGCTTCTGGGGGATCCGAGCGTGTTCGCGCGCGCCTTCGGGCTTCCCGGCGTCCACCGCCGCCGTCGCCACCCCGCCCCTCCAAGAAACGGCCGTTTGCGATTGGGCGCTTCGTCGCCCGCATCTTCTCGGTCTTTTTCGCGTTTGTCGGTCTGCTCCCGCTCGTACTTGGCGTCGCGATCCGGACGCCCTGGGTCAAGCGGACGATCGCCGCCAAGATCCTCGCGCTCGCCGCCGCGCAGGGCGTGGTCGCCGATTTCGGCGTGGAACCGGAATTGATTCCGCTTGGAGTGACGTTGACCGACGTCCGCGTCGCCTCCAACGACGGCGGCGCCGATGCGGTGCGCGCCGAGCGGATCCGTGTGCGACCAAGGTTCTTCGCACTCCTTGCGGGGAAGGTCGTCTTGGCCGACGTCGAACTCGTCGCGCCGCGCGTACGCGCCGTCATTTCCGGGAGGCGCATCGTCAATCTCGGGATCGAAATCCCTCCATCGAAGGAGTCGACCGACGACGGGCCGATTCACGTGCCCCTCGAGACCCTTTCCATCAGCGACGGGACCTTCGACGTTGCCGTTGACGATGGCGCGACGACGGGGGCGATCGGCCTCGATCTCGCTGGAAAGCTTTCCGAAGTCGACGCCGACGTTGTCATTACCGATGGGCGGGCTGGCGCGACCTTTGACATCGCCCTTCGCGTCGCCTCGGGGACGGTGACTCGGCGTCATGGCGCGCGGGAAGCCCCGATCGTCGACGACGACGCCCTCTGCACCTTGGACGCCCGGGTCCGGGTCGCCCCCGGCCTGCTCGCCGATGGGACGCCGACGTCGTTCCCACGCATCGACGTCCGACGCTTTCTCTTTGCCGGGGTTTTCGACGACGAGCGCAAGGCCGGCAGCTTCCCGACGTGCACGGTCGCCGCCGACGACCCGCATACCGTTCGTGTCGAGCTTGGTCACGTCGCCATCGAGCCGCCCCCTCCCGGCGAGAAGATTCCGCGCGCGGAAGGGCATATTACCGCGAAAATTCCGCTCCTTCCCGTTCAGCGGATCCCCGGCGCCCCCGACATCGCTGGCGACATTTCCATCGATGCCGATGTCCGCGTCGGCGATCGGAGCGCCCCGGGGGCGCGGAAGAACCAACTCCCCGATGTCGACGGTCGCCTTACGGCGAAGAACATTCGCGTCGACAAGTTCTCCTTTGCCCACGAGGTGGAGAGCCGCTTCACCGTCCGGGACGACGTGATCACGAGTCCGGAGACGACGGTCACCATCGCCGGCGGCGTCGCCACCCTCACCAACGTCCGCGTTGCACCGCTCGCCGAGGGAATTCCGCTGGAGACCGACCTCCACGCGACCGGCGTCCACTTCAATGAATTAATGAAAGATTTGGGCGTTCATCCGAATGCCCACGTCGGCTGGGAACTTGACGACATCCGGGCGACCCACTTTGCGGGCACGATCACGCCGCTCAAGATTGAAGGGAAGCTCGAAGCCTCAACGCGCAATTTCGGCGTCTACAATCTCCCTTTCAAGGACCCAAACAAAGAGAAATACGTCGGTTTTCAGCGGGCCGAGCTTTCAGGGAAAGTCGCCGTCGACGGCAAGGAAGACGCGCTCGTTTTTAAGGAGATGACCGCTATCGTCGGCCGAAGCCGCCTTGATCAGGGGCGCGTCGCGATCGGCTTCCACGGCGCCCTCGTCGTCGATGTCCCTCGGGGGGACGTTCAGATTGAAGACATCGCCCCCATCGCCGGGATCCCTGCAAAAGGGCTCGCGCATGTGAAGGTCCATGTCGGCGAGCGTCTCGACGACCCGTGGGTCCGCGGCGAGGCCCGCATCGACGGGCTCGACTTCGCCGACATCCCGTTCGGAGACATCACGCAGGCGAAAGTTGCCTTCCACGAGACAACTGTCGATCTTGAGGGGGTCGAAGCGAAAAAGGGGAAGAGCCTCTATTCGATGCCCTCGGCGCGCCTCGAATTTGGGACGACTGCCAACTTCGCGATGGATGGGGAATACTCATCAAAGGCATTTGATCTCCGAGATCTTCTTGCACTGTTTCATATGGAGGACGACCCGCGCTTCCTCGACGTCCAGGCGTCGGTAGAGGCGCGTGGCCGCATCCGTGTGGTGCTCGGAGGTCCTGAAGATCATTGTGGAAGTGGGATCGTTCGCGTCGCCGGCGATGCCGTCGCACGGAAGCTCGATCTCTTTGGTGAAACCTTCGCCGACGCCCACGCCGACTTTGACTACGACTGGCAGGACCGCGCCGCGAGTAGCGAGGGGGCGTCGCTGACGGTGCGATCGTTCGCGCTGCACAAGGTGCATGATGCAGGCAAATCGCCCCTCGGCGCGGTGGTCGGTGCTCTCACGATGCGACCCGGCGGTGTCCTCGCCGGTACCGTCGCCGTCGACGGTTTCCCCCTCGCCCGACTCGACAAATTCCCCGAAGTCGCCGCCGCCATCGACGGCACCGCTGGAGGCACACTCTCTCTCGACGGCACCCTCGACGCCTACCGGGTTCGCGGCGACCTAGAACTCAGCACCCTCTACGTAAAGGGCACTCCATTTCCGCCGAGTCGTCTCCATTTTCGAATGAATCAAACACCTTCGCCGAAGCCACCCCTCGGTCGAAGCCGCTGTGGAAATCCGATTCGTCCCCCCTTCGATCGGAACGAATACCTGACCCACGACGTCCCCCAGGGGCTCTACGTCCTTGATGGCGAGCTCTTTGGCGGTAAGGTCCTCTTCGACAACCTCACGATGACGCGCCAGCAGAATGCGCACTTCGGAGGACGAGTGCATTTTGCATCGGTCGATGTCGCCCCGCTGCTCGCGCTCGGCAAACCGGTCGACGATCCGTCGCGGACTTCGCCGCCCCTTGAGGGGACCTTCTCCGGTGATCTTCTGATTGAGAGCGCCGAACAGAACGATTTCACGCGGGCAAAAGTCTCCTTTCAGCCGACCGATGTCGCTCTCCATACGCTCGGCGAGCGGATCGACGTATTCGCTCGGCAGGGGCCGATTCGCGTGGCGAACGGAGGACTTACGGTTCCCGAGCTTCGCGTCGTCCTCTCACCCGCTGCAAAGCCCGTTGCGCGGGCGGGCGACGTGACCCATGCGCCGGGAGCCGTTGTACTTTCCGGAAAGATTGACGACATTTTTGATGCGCCGAACCTCAATCTGAAGCTCGCCATTGAGCCGATCGATTTGAGTGGCCTCGTTGGGCTTTCCCCGCAGCTCAATCGGGCATCGGGCTCCCTTGAGGGGGCTTTCACGCTGAAAGGCGATCCCAAGGAACCGGACGTCGACGGCGCCCTCCACCTTCGCGGCGGTCAGTTTGCGGCCGCATCCTTGCCGAGCCCGGTGACCGAGCTCGAGATCGACGTCGCCGCAAACACGAGTGAAATTCGGATTGAACAGGGGAGCGCTCGCTTTGCCGGCGGCGACCTGTCGCTCTCCGGCGTCATCCCGCTTCGTGGCGCGACCTTCGGCCAGGCCGATCTTCACGTCGGCGCGAAGGCGTTGAAGTTTGCGCCGGTCGAGGGCCTGCGAACCGGCGTCGACGCCGACTTGCGCCTCAGCGCCGACCTCCTCGGCGACGACCGCACACGGCTCCCGCGCCTCACCGGAACAATCTCCCTTTCCGGGCTCGAGTATACGCGAGCGATTGCGATCGGTGAGAGCCTCACACAGATCGGTGCCGCGAAGCGTACTGTGGTGGAGACCTACGATCCGGCGCTCGACTCTCTCGCCCTCGACCTCACGGTCCTCTCGCGGACGCCGATGCGAATTCGTAACAATTTTGCGGAAATGCAGCTTGCGATCGCCGATGGAGGCCTCCAAGTCACCGGCACAAACCAGCGCCTCGGAATGCGTGGCCGCGTCGACGCGATGAACGGTGGCAAGCTCCGCATTCTGCAGAATGAGTTTGAGATCCGGACCGCCCAAATCCGCTTTGAGGATCCGACAAAAATTGCGCCCTACATCGACGCGACGGCGGTCACCGAGTACCGGCGCTCGTCGCTCTCGTCGGCGGCGGTCGCCCCGGGCCGCCAAGGGGGCGAATGGCGGATCGGCCTCCACGCCTACGGCCCCTCCGATGAACTCGCCATCGACATGACCTCGGAGCCGGCCCTCTCGAAGGAAGACATTACGCTCCTCCTCACTGTCGGCGTGACGCGCGCCGAGCTCGACGCAAACTCGGGGCTCGTCTTCGCCTACGAAGCGGCCGGTGAAGCAAGCGGAGCGACGCGTGCCGTCAAAAAAGTGATTCCTATCGATGACTTCCGTTTCGGAAGTTGGTACTCGCCCCGCACCGGTCGCCCGGTTCCCAACGTCACCGTCGGCCAGCGACTTTCCGAGAACGTGACCCTTTCCGGCACGACCGGCCTCGCGGAAGACCGTCTCCTCCGCGCCGCCGTCGACGCACGCCTCGGCCCCCACACCTCCGTCCAGGCCTCCTGGGACAACCTCTCGACGATCGTCGCCTCCGGCATCGGCAATGTCGGTGGCGGCTTCCGTTGGCGGTTGGAGTTCGAATGATGGGCCGGCGGCGCACACGCGTGTTGTCGGCATGGATCGCAGGATTTGCCGTCCTCGTTCCCGCGGCGAGCGCCTCTGGCCAGACTGCGGCGGCCGGGCGCCCCCTCCCGACGACGACCCCGACGACGCCGAGCGTACCGGTGCAAGTTGCACCCGTTCCCGTGCAACCTGCATCGAATCCGGAGGCGCTCGTCGATCCGTCCGGGCTCCCCGTTGAGGTCCGTGGCGTCCTTGAAGGCGAATTTTCTCCAGATTTTCTGCCTCGGGATCCGGCGGTCGCTGCGCTCGCGCCCTACCTCCATCGGCGCGTCGCGAAGGTCGTCACCAAGCTCGCTCTCGATAGCTTTCAAGACGTTGCCGTACCAACGATCACCGTCCCCGCCGACACGCGCTTCACGACGGAGCTCGCCCGCGCTCTGTTGGCGCAGGCGCTTGCCGGCGCCGATTCGGGCGGCGGGCGTTTCGGCGACGGCAGCGTCGGCATCGTTCCGAGCGGCGACGACGCGGTTACCGTGGTCGTCACGCTCCGCGCCCAGAAGGTGCTTGGCGACGTCTCGGTAGATTTGCATGATGCACCCTTCAGCCGCGAGGAGCTCTTGCGTGTCCTCGAGGTCGGCCCCGGAACGGAGCTCTCCGCCGGCGATATTCCGCGCCTCGCCCTCGTCGCTGATGAGTTCTTTGTCAAACGCGGTTATCCGGGCGCACGAATCTTTTTTGACGTCCGAAGAGCACCACGTTCGACGGCAGATACGGGCCTCGGCGACGCCGTGCTCGTCATCGACGTTGCCCCCGGGACGCCACTTCGGCTGGCACGCCGCAGCTTCGTCGTCGCCGCTGGCGATTTCGGCGAGGTGGCGGGAGAACTTGAAAAGTATAAAGTAAAAGCCGGTGAGCGCGCCGATGAAGACACCATCGCCGCCGCCGACGCTGATCTCGAGCAGCGGCTCCGCGGGCGCGGCTTTTTTCAGGCGACCGTCCGGAGTCGCGTCCTCCCGGAGAACGGGACGACCCGATTGGCCGTCGAAGCGACCCTTGGACCGCGCAGTGAAGTTCGGTTTGAAGGGGCCTCCCACTTCGACGGAGATACCCTTCGCGGCGCCCTCGATTTGGAGCACGAGACCGAGCGAAGCGCCGCCCACCTCGGGGACAAGCTACGTGTATTTTACAAAAATCGAGGTTTTCTCGATGTCGATCTCTCCGTCGAATACCGAGGGGGACCTCTCGATAAACTTCATCTTTTGGTCTTCCATATCGTCGAGAACAACAAGGTCGTTGTTCGCAAGCGTGTCTACCCATGCCTGACCGCCGGCGCGCTTGCGCTTGTTGACAAGGCGCCCCGCGATGCCACGGCGCTCGGAAACGAAATCGACAGCTTCCTCGAGGAAGACCTCCCCGGCGGCGACCTGACCCGCGCAGCGGCCCCCGCGGTCGACGACGCCTTCACGCTTGGTGCGGGCCGCGGAGCTGGGCTTCCCGGCAGTTTCGTCCCGGGTGGGCGTCGGGCAGCGCCGCTCGATCTCGAACCAAAACGAACCTTTGTCGCGGAAACCTACGTACGCGCTGCCGACCATCTCCAGAGCCTCTACCGGGCCGATGGCTACCTGGCCGCCGTCGTCGGGCCCGTACAACCGCTCCGCCGCGCCTGCGCAAAAGGGACGCCCCCCGACCAGTGCCTCCCCATCGCCTCCAAGGTCGCCCCCGTGGACGTCTGTGCGGTCGACGCTCGGGGGCTCCCGACGACGCCGCCCGACCCCGATCCCCGTCTCGTCTGCGTGCCCGACGCCGCGACCGGCGCCACCTGCGAGAGCGAACTTGACCTCCGGATCCCGATCAAGCTCGGCCCGCGGACGATCCTATGGGACGTGCAATTTCAGGGGGCACGCGCGATCGCGCCGAGCGATCTCCTCGCAGAAACAGGACTTTCCCTCGGGAGTGCCGCCTCGACGGTCGCCCTCGACGACGCCCGCCGCAAGCTCCTGACCTACTACCAGGCCCGCGGCTACGCCTTTGCGCAGGTCAAGTGGGTCCTCGACAAGTCCCCAGACAACACCCGCGGTCGTGCCCGCTTTGAGATCGCCGAGGGGGACCTCGTCGTCGTTGGGGCCATCGAAATTCACGGCAATCCGCGCACGCGTGAGGCGATCCTTCGGAAGCGGATCGTCCTCGAAGTCGGGCAGCCATACACCACGGCCGGCGTCCGTCGCACCCAGGAATTGCTCGGCGCACTCGGCGTGTTTTCTGCGGTCGATATTCATTTGGAAGATCCTTATCTTCCACAAAAGAAGAAGACCGTTATCGTCACTGTAACGGAGCGCCCGCTCTATGTTCTTGAGGCCTCTGGCGGCTTCTACACGGCGGAAGGTTTCCGCGTCGGTGGCGAGTTTGGCGATCGCAACGTCCTCGGGCGAGCGATCTCCTTCGGCGTCGTTGGGAACGTCGCCTACCTGCCGACGCCGCTCGTGATCGATCCGGTAGCTCGTGCAAACTTTGGCGATCTGGACTTCGGCGCCCGCGTCGCCGGCCGCCTGACGGCGAGCCTCCAGTTCCCAGAGACCGGGCTCGGTCCTCTCTTTCGAGGCTCCATCGACGCGCTAGCTGTTCACGATCTCCAGCGTGACTTCTACGTCCGGAAGTTCGCCGTCGCGCCGACACTTACGTTTTCACCAGCGCGGAATTTTCAAATACAGTTTTCGCCGAGCGTCGAAGCCAATGCAACGCGGATCTTTGGCGATCTCAATGTTACAGACCCGAGTGATCCGCGGGCGCGCGCCTTCCTGTACCCGCGCGGATCGACCTACGCGTTCGCCCAGAAGCTCTCCGTCTCCTGGGACCGCCGCGACAACTCCCTCGACGCCACCCGCGGGACCTTCTTCTCCTTCGGCGCCGAGCACGTCGACGCGTTCCCCGTCGGTTCCACCGATCCGACCAAGCCAAAATGCTTGCAAGATGCAAGCGACCCGTCAGCGGCGAACTTCTGCGAGAGCCACTTCGTCAAGCTCCAGACGACGATCGCCGGCTACGTGCCGATCCGGGGCCGTTTGCGCTTCGCCGTCGAGCTCCGTGCCGGCATGAACGTGCCGCTCGTCGCCTCCTCCAAGACCTATCCGGACCGCCTCTTTTTCTTGGGCGGCGCCGAATCGATGCGCGCCTATTTGCCGAACACCTTCATTCCGCAAGATCAGGCCGATACGATTCAGAAGTCGTCCGACCCCGTCAAACAGGCGGCGGGGACGATCGTCCGCGGTGGCGATCTGCTGATCAATCCCCACGCGGAATTGCGAATCCCGCTCTCGGATTCGCTGGAGACGGTCGTCTTCGTCGACGCCGGAAACCTCTGGCGGGATCCGGCCTCCTACCCGTGGCGCGACGGCGGTCGCTTCGTACTTCACTACTCAGTAGGTACAGGAATTCGGCTACTTACGCCGGTGTTCCCCCTCGCTCTCGACATCGGTATCAACCCGAATCCGCGCCCCTGGGAGCTCGGCTACAACCTCTTCAACTTCCGCATCGGCCTCTTCTGAAGTTCGGACGCGAAGCCGTCTCGGCGCTGTTGCGCCCCACCGCAACTGTCGTCAGTCTCTCGCGGTGCGCTGGATCCTACGTGCCGCATCGGTTGGGATGCTCGTCGCCGCACCGGCCTGTGCGGCCGAGTACACCGCCGCCGATCCTGAGAGCGACGACCCGGAGATCGCCGATGCCGCCAGCGACGGCGCGCCCAGCGATGCTGCCGTCCTCGGCGACGGCGGGGCCCTGGATGGGAGCGGCGACGCCGCCCGTGATGCCACCACCGGCGATGCCATGATCGGCGACGGCGGCATTTGCCCGACCGACGTCAACGCGCGCCCCAACGAAGGTCTCGCGGAACAGGTGTACACTGCACGCTGCCCTGCCGGCATGATCGTAGCGGGTGCAGTATGCATCGATCGCTACGAGGCCTATGTCGATCTGGTCGACGCCCAGCGGCGGACGATCACGAGCTGGTCCCCCTACTATCCGCCGCCAAAAAACCAGGCGATCGCCGCACGCAGCGCGCCGAACGCCGTCCCTCAGGGGTACATCTCCGGCGCCGACGCACTCCGCGCCTGCGAGGGGGCCGGTAAACGCCTCTGCGCCAGTGATGAGTGGCTCCGCGCCTGCCGCGGGAGTGCACAATACACCTATCCCTACGGGAACACGAAGCGGCCGGGGGTCTGTAACGACAGCTACCCGGGGCATCCGGCGGTCACCTGCCTCCAGTCTTCCGATCCGTCGGTCTTTTCGCGCCTCGATGAGCCTGGGATCAACCAGCAGGCGGGGACCGTCGACCGCGCCGGCACGAACCCGGGCTGCGTTACCGAGGAGGGCGCCTACGACATGATGGGGAACCTCCACGAGTGGATCCTCGACGGGTCGCCGCCCCCAGCGACCGCAGCTGTCGATTTTCGCGGCGGTTTTTACGCCGACACCACACGAAACGGGGAGGGGTGCCTCTACAAGACCTCGGCCCATAACTTCGCCCATTACGACTACTCCACCGGCTTCCGCTGCTGCGCCCCCCTCCGCTAACGGGGCTCTCGCCTTCGCGGAGGGGCCGAGCGCCGCGAAAACGGTCTGAAATTCGGAATTGTGCACGTAACGGATCGCATTTGCTCCATCCTTGCTTGACAGCGCCGCATCGGGACCGTAAGTGTGCGCGCCCCTGCCTACGGGTGAAAGTCTCCCCGTGCGAGACGTCCGCGAACTGCGACGTCCGTCCGGAACGAGCCCCGGAGTTAGGTTGGCCCGCCTCCGGGCCGATCACGATTGGAACAGCTGGAGCACGCATCATGGCCACGTCGAAGACGACGGATACGAAGATCGAAAACCCGAAGCCGGCTCGCCGCCCCTTCGCGTCGTTCTCGGCGACGAAGGAATGGGCGGAGAAAGACCGGGGCTGGTGGGTCGTCGACGCGACGGACAAGCCCCTTGGCCGCCTCGCGAGCGAAGTGGCCCGCGTGCTCCGCGGCAAGCACAAGCCGACGTTCACCCCCCACGTTGACAATGGCGACTTCGTCATCGTCGTCAACGCCGACAAAATCCTCCTCACGGGGAACAAGGCGAATCAGAAGGCGTGGAACCGTCACTCGGGTATCCCGGGCGGTTTCAAGGCCACCAACTACGCCGATCTCCTCGAAACCAAGCCGACGTTCCCGGTCGAAAAGGCCGTGAAGGGGATGCTCCCCAAGAACGTTCTCGGCCGCGATATTTTCACGAAGCTCAAGGTCTACGCGACCGCGGATCATCCGCACGTCGCGCAGAAGCCGCAAGCGCTCGTCCTCAAGTGAAGGGTTCGACCATGGCAACCGACAACCGCACCTACGCGACGGGCAAGCGCAAGACGGCAATCGCCCGTATTTGGCTCAAGGCTGGCTCTGGCCAGATCGTCGTCAACGGCGAAGCCGCAGACTCCTACTTCGAGCGCCCCACGGCCCGCATGATCGCGCGCCAGTCGCTCGAGCTTCTCGAAGCCGTCGACCAGTTCGACGTCATCGCGACCGTCAAGGGTGGCGGCAAGAGCGCCCAGGCGGAAGCAATCCGCCACGGCATCTCCCGCGCGCTCATCATCTCGGATCCGGAGCGTCGTCCCGCCCTCAAGCGCGCCGGCTTCCTCACCCGCGATGCCCGCAAGAAGGAACGCAAGAAGTACGGTCAGCCGGGCGCCCGCAAGCGCTTCCAGTACTCCAAGCGCTGATCTCCGTCGGAGAACCCTCGATTCATCGAGGTGCTTCTTCGCCAGGAATCGCAGAAGCTGCTCTCTTCGGAGGGCAGCTTTTTCGCGTTTGTTTCGCGGGATCCTTCGCCCATTTGGACCGATCCGCGCTAGATCGCCGCTATGCGCCGCCTCTTTGCTGCCGCCGCCGCACTCGCCACCTTCGTAGCGCCGGTCGTTGCCCACGCGATCGTTGTGGAGCGCGTCGTGGCGGTGGTGGGGGAGCGTCCGATCCTCTTGTCGGATGTCCGCTATCGGTCGAAGCCGGTCCTGCTGCTGCGCATCGCCGCGCAGACGCCCAACCCGGCCGAACTCGCGAGCCTTGAGCCCGAGGTCTACAAAGAGACGCTGAATCGCATGGTCGATGAGCGCCTCGTCGAGATGGCCGCCGAAAAGGCCAAAGTCTCGGTCTCCGCGAAGGACATCGACGACGCCATCGCCAAGATCGCCCAGCGCGCGCAGGTCTCCGTCGACCAGGTCGTCTCCGAGGCGCGTCGCACCGGCCTCAGCGAGCAGGAGTACCGCGAAGAGGTGCGTCGCCAGCTCCTCGAAGGGAACCTCGTCCAGCTCCGGCTCCGTGGGCGGGTGCGCGTGACCGAAGACGATGCCCGTGCAACCTACACGCATCTTGTGGCGCAGATCAAGAAGGAGAATCCGATTGAAGCGCGCATTCTCGCGCTCCGCGTCATCCCGGATTCCACGAAAGAGCAGGAAAAAGCTCGGGAAACGCTCGCCTTCGATCTCGCGAAGCGCGCCCGTGATGGCGAAGATTTCTGCAAGATCGTCACCGACTACACCGATGATGTCGATACCCGCACCACCTGCGGGTCCCGAGGTGCGCAGCCGTTCGCCGCCTATCTCCCCGAGCTTCAGAAGGCGATCTCAAGTGTGAAGCCCGGCGAGACCGCCGAGCCGGTCCACGTCGGCGAAGCGTGGCTCGTCGTCCAGGTCGCCAAGGCGACGACTCTCCCCGCCTTCGAAGCGGTGAAGGACGCGATGCTGGAGCGCGCCCAGAACGAGGCGCTCGACAAGCAGCGGCGCACCTGGCTCGAAGAGATCAAAAAGCAGACCTACGTCGACATCCGCCTCTGAGATCTATGCATGATGCACATGGTGCATTCTGCAGACGCTTAGGCTGTACTCTACAGGTTCTGAATCTGGTAAGCGGCGCCCATGAGCACGCGCACGATCCCCGTCGTATCCCTCGCAGCACTCACCGCGGGGAGTCCCGCCGATCGTGCAGATTTCGTTCGTGTATTTGGAGGGGCGCTGCGCGAGTTCGGCTTCGTGTCGGTCATCGATCATGGTGTCCCGCGCGAACAGATCCTGGACGTCTACACCGATATCGAGAGCTTCTTTGCGCGCCCCGAGGAGGAGAAGCTCGCGACGGTCGTCCCCGGCGCCGGCGGCAACCGCGGGTATGTCGCGTTCGGCAAAGAGCACGCGAAGAACAGCCCCATCGGTGACTTGAAGGAGTTCTTCCACGTCGGACGCGAAATCCCGTCGCTCGGCGCCCCCGCGAAGAACGCATGGCCCGTGCATCCTGCATCCTTCCGGGCACGGACGACGACCCTCTACGAAGCTCTTGAAGGGGTCGCCGGGAAGCTCCTCGAGGCGCTGGCCGAGCATTTTTCCCTGCCGGCCGACACGTTCTCGAAAATGATCGTCGGCGGGAACTCGATCCTTCGGCTCATCCACTACCCGAAGCTCGCCGACCGCTTCGTGCCAGGCGCGGTGCGCGCCGCGGAGCATGAGGACATCAACCTCATCACGCTCCTTTGCGAAGCGACGACCTCCGGCCTGGAAATTCTCACGCGGGACGGAACCTGGCTCGCCGTTGAGGCACCGCCCGGTCACATCGTCGTCGATTCCGGCGACATGCTCGCCCGGATCACGGGCGGCGTCGTCCCATCGACGACCCATCGTGTCGTCAATCCGCCGAGCCCGGAAGCCGATACTGTCCGGTATTCACTGCCATTTTTCGTGCATCCGTTCCCGGAGTGCGTCCTCGAACCGCTCGACCTCCCCGGGGCCGGCCCCAAGGCGCCCACCGTCACCGCCCAGGGCTTCCTCGAAGAGCGCCTTCGCGCCATCGGGCTCCTCGGTTAGCGCTTCGTCGCTTCGCCGCGCACGAGGTCTTTGACCGCTTCGCCGATGCCATCGAGGGTGAGGCGGTACATCGGGAAGATCCGACCGATCGCCTCGGCGGTCCCCCCTTTCCAATAGGGCTCCGGATCCGGGTTTAGCCAGGCGGAACGCTCGAAATGCTTGGAAATTTTCTCAAGCCACTCGACGCCACGGAGGCTTTCGTCCCGCTCGCGGGCGTCCGCGTAAAAGCCATAATCGCCGCGGCCGAGGAGCTCGGCGGGGTGCATCGCCGCATCGCCGACAAGGACGACCTTCCAACGCGGTGAGCAGGCATCCAGGACCTCCTGGACGCGAACCGGCTTCTGGAAGGGGTCGAGGATGGGCCCCTCTTTTGGCGGCTCGGCTTCGAAGAGATGCCCATAAATACAGTTGTGGAAGTAGTAGGACTTCAAACTCCGAATATTGGACGCCTTCTTCGCTGCCGAGAAGAGCAGGGATACCGCGTGCGCGAAGGGATCCATGCTCCCGCCGACGTCCATCAATAAGAGTACACGTGTGTTGCTTTTTCGAGGCGCTCGAAGGGCAATCTCCAGCTCACCGCCGTTTTTCGCCGTCTTCGCGATCGTCTCTTCGATGTCGAGTTCATCGACGGCCCCCTCGCGGGCGATGCTCCGCAGACGGCGAAGCGCCGCCTCGACGGACCGGACGTCGAGGACGAGATCGGCCCGATAACCGGCGTATTTTCGAGGATCTACAACGCCCATCGCCGAACGATTGCCCCCATTCGGGCCGACGCGTAGCCCCGTGGGGTGCTCGCCGCCCGCGCCGAAGGGACTCGAACCGCCGGTACCGATCCAGCGATTTCCGCCGTCGTGGCGCTCCTTCTGTTCCGCCATCCGCTCTTCGAAGAGGCGCCGAAGCTCTTTTTCGTCAAGCGCCTGGAGCATTGCCCGCTCGTCGTCAGAGAGTTCCCGCTTCTTCTTGGTCTCATCGAGCCATTGAAGAAGTTCGGAAAGTGCTTTGGTCCCTTCCGTTTCTGCACCTTTGAAGCAGGCAAGAAAAGCCTGGTCGAAGGCGTACAGGTCGGCTTCCCGATGAATCAAGAGCGCGCGGGCGACGTGGTAGAAGCCGTCGAGGGAGTTCCGGTGAAGGCCCTTCTTCACGGCCGCCGCGAGGGTGACCGCCTCCGTGGTGCCGACCTTCACGCCCCGCTTCCGGAGCTCAAAGACGAAAGGGACGAAAAGTACGCTCATTTTGAAGGTTTGTCGTCGCTGCTTCCGATGCCACATCGGGCATCGCCGACCGTCTCGGCGATCAGGTCCCAGGTGCCGGTGGCGACGGAACTCGGCAGCACGGGGGCGCCGTGGAAGTCCCCGTGGTCGTCGGTGACGAGTTCGCCGAGGAGAACGCGCCGATTTTTTGCAGCACTTGTGCGGGCTTCGCCGTGTGTAAGGACGAGCCGAACGGAGAGGTGCGGGCAGGGGATGGTCGTCCCCGCCTCCGTGACGCGCCCGTCCACCGCGACGCCTTCGCCGCGCGTGGCGAGCGGTTCGGCGACTCTGAACGCGAACGCGCTTTGCGGCCGTCGGTCGTTTTCGCGGGGCGTCGGCACGGGAACGCCATCCCCTGCTTCCGTCGGGCCACCGCCGCCCCCGGAGCCGTGTAAATCGGCGCCGCGGGTCGCCCCCTCCGGCCACGCGAAGGGGTCGTCCGGCGGTGTGTGATCGGGGACGTTTTTGTCAGCATCTTTGCGGGACAGGGCGCGCCCGGCGCCGCCGAGATCGACCCGTCGAAAGCGTACGCCGTCGTGGACCTCGACCCAGGCGTGGGCCTCGTTGAGCACAAGGCGCGTCGGAATTCCGAGGGCGCGCGCCGTCACAAAGAAGGCAAAGGCGCGGTGGCGACAGACCCCTTTTTTGCCGAGCGCGAGGTCTCGGTAGACGTCGCGGGTGGCGTGGAGCGGAACGTCGCTCTCTTCGAAGCTTCGAAAATAGGAAACAAGTGTCGATAGTTGCGTGCGGAACGATTGAGCACGGTCGACGCCGAGCGTCCGCAGGACTTCGTCGGCGGCGGAGGCAACATTCGGCGGTAGGCGAACTGCTTGCGCCGGCGATCGCTGCTCGGGGAAGACGCCGCCTAGCGCGTCGCGATCGACGGCCGTCTGGTAGACGAGGCGGACGCGGCCCGAGACCGGACTGGTGACGTACCAGTTGTCAGCGCTGTCCTTTTGGACGGACACCGGGACCGCGCTGGCGCCGCTCGTCGCGCGGATCGCCAGGAGGCGCGCGCCAGCCCCCGGTGTCGGAATCCGGACGGCGCGGACGCCGGCCAAATCAAGAACAAGATCGGCATAAAAGCTGTCTTCGTGGGGGCGCACAGTGCCGCCGTCGACGGCGACGAGCTCGGGGCGCTGCTCGTGGACGCGAAGCGTGTAGCTTGCATCGATGTCGTCGAAGGCCGAGAGCCGTTTGAACGGTTCGATGCGCGGCGTGAACGGATCGTCGTAGGGGAGGACTTCCGGCCGGCGCGTGTCGCGATCTGGCTCGAACGTCGCGCTCGGGGCGGTGTCGACGCGAACAGACCCGCGGGCGTATGGGAGCTCGTTGGCGGCCGGTGGGCGCGTCGGATCGGCGGGCCGTGTCGGTCCGTCGGGGGTGTCGATGCGGGTCGGCAGAGCCCCCTCGGCGAGCCACGAGTCGAGGTCGTTCTCGTTTGCATCATCCGGAATTTGCTCATGAAGAAGGCTGTCTGCCCCCTGGGCACCCGCCTGCGGAGCAGCGAGCGCACTCGCGAGGAGGAGCGGCAAGAACCGAACGAGCGACCGCGATCTCATCCCCATGGCCGCCTCACGGTAGCACGTTGTACCGGTTCCCCTGCCAGCCGGCAGGGGGCGCCTTCGCGGCTCCGCTGGACGCTCCCGCCGGGGCACTTGCGGTGGTGAGAGCACGCGCCTCTGTTCCGCCGCTCGGCGCGAGCACACAGCTCGTCGTCGACAACGTCGTGAGTGCAAGCATCGCGAGGCGGCGGAGCATGCGCGACCGGTTATCGAAAGGTCGGGAATTGTCGAGGGGAATGACGGGACGCTGTGCATGCGCCAAAAACAGAGTGACGCTCGCGGGAGGGGCGCGCGATGATGGCCCGATGCCTTCGCTCGTCGATGCCCTCGCCGCCCTCCCCGCCGAAACCCGCGCACTCTTGGAGCGTTTTGCCTTCGATCAGGCGGCGGCGACTCGGTTCGCCGCCTCCCTCTCCGGCGACGATGGGCCTGCGCGGCGGCGTGCGCGCAACGAAGTTGGAGGTCCGGTCGTTGCTCCAAAACCGGAGGAAATTCCCGAAGCTCCGACGCTCGGTACCGCTGAGCATGATCGCCAACGGGCCCTCGGGGAGGCGGCGATCGCCCGCGGGGAGCTTGCATTTTGCGTGATGGCGGGCGGGATGGCGACGCGCATGGGGGGCGTCGTAAAGGCGCTCGTTGATGCGCTCCCCGGCCACACGTTTCTCGACTTGCGCCTCGCCGAGACGGCTGCGCTTGGGGGGAACGTCCCCCTCTGGCTGATGACCTCGGAAGCGACCGATGCCCCGCTGCGGGCGGCAATCGCCGCTCACGCAGGCCGAAACGTCGCGACGTTCACCCAGTCGATCGGCGTGCGCTTCACGCAAGAAGGGGAGCTTTTTCGAGGAGATGACGGCGCCCCGAGCACCTATGGGACCGGCCACGGTGATCTTGTCGACGGGCTCATCCGTTCGGAACTGCTCCACCGTTTTGTCGCTGGCGGCGGCAAATACGTGTGGATTGCAAATATCGACAACCTCGGAGCGAGCGTCGATCCGGCGTTGTTTGGGGCCTTCGTCGAGAGCGAGGCGGCGGTTCAGGTTGAGGTCTGCCCGAAGGTCCCCGGCGACAAGGGGGGCATCCCTGTGCACGCGGAGGGGAAGCTTCAAGTGCTTGAAGAGTTTCGACTTCCGAGCGGCTTTGACCCCACGACCGTCCAGGTGTTCAACACCAACACCTTCCTCGTCCGCGCCGACGCGCTGCTCGGCCTCGCCGGGCGCCCGTGGAGCTATTTCGAGGTCGAGAAGAAGGTCGACGGCCGCGTCGCCATTCAGTTCGAGCGCCTCCTCCAAGAGCTCACCGCCTGGCTACCGAGTCGCTACGTTCGGATTCCGCGGGAGGGGGCTGCGAGCCGCTTCGTGCCGGTGAAAGATCACGACGAACTCGCCCGTCGCGAAGCAGAAATTCGAGCAGTCCTCGGACGCCGCAGCCTCCCTTGAGCGACGATGCGCCACGAGCGCGTCGGTTGCCTTAAGACTTCGAAAGAATGTTCTGACATCCGAAGCCAAATGGAGGCGCGCCGCTGTACGGCATGGTAGGTGCGCCGGAGCAGTTCGACGATGGTCTCACCCCCTTCGGGACCTTCGCTTGAACGGCAGGCAGTACCTTCCCGATGGCCACAACGAATCCTCCACAGCGGGGCGAGCGCCCCCTTATCGTCCCGGATGACGTCTGCGTCCTCGCGCTCCCGGCGGGGCGCGCGCGCGTGGTGGGCCGCACGCCAAATGCGAACGTGCTCCTCCGCACGCAGGACCGGCATCTATTGGGGAGCGTCCTAGACGATGCGCTTTCCCCCGAGCTTGCCCACGCGGTACGCGCGGCGCTTGCCGGCGAGTCGACGACGGCGGTTCTTGCCGATCGCGCAACATATTCGGTGAGTTCCATCGTTGCGGGGCCACTGCGGCTCCTGGCGTTTGAGGTCGACGATCGGAACGAGCGCCCATCACCAGCGGCGGTTCGCAGCTGCTCGGAACAGCTCGCGCGCTTGCGATCCCGGCCGACTCTCTTTGCGAGCGGTCTCGACCTTTTTCTCGACTTGTTCGGCTTCGAACAGGCGCTGTTGGTGCGGGAAGCGGCCGAGACGGTACCTGCGGCCGCAAACGCGCACGACCTTCGCGCAGAGCCGGAAGACGAACTTCCGACGACGGTCGTCGCTGAGCAGGGGGCACCGTTGGTGCGGGCGGCCGATCTCCCGGCGGCGGGCGGTTACGCGCAACATGTGCTGGTTTCGGACCTCAGCCGCGGAGCATCCGCCCTGCATGTCGTCGACGCTCCCCACGCAACGAGTCCGGCGACGGGGCCATTTCTACCGTCCCTCGCCTTTGCCGAGCTGCTTGCTCGGCGCGGCGTAGCTGCCTACGCCCGCGTACCGCTCCTCGGCGGCGACCGCGACCGGGATGGTCGCGAATTGGTTCTGCATTTGCTTGCACGTACCCCCCGAAAAGTCGGCGTTGGGACGCGCCGCGCCTTTGAAGGGGTCGTCCAAAGCTTCGAGGCGGCCCTCGCCGACGCCACCCGCGCCTCCGCGCCGCCGGCCCGGGTCCGTCCGTCAACGCCGGCCAAGAGCGTTGGCCCGTCGGTGGCGCCGTTCGCTGGCGCCGGGCGCGACGCGCGCGTGGAGCCCTCGTACCCTCCCACTGCGCGTGCTGCCCAGGCCCCGCGCAACGTCATCCTCGAAGAGCCTCGGGTTGCTCGGTTCGATCCGCGCGCCGACGGCGACGACGAGACCTTCGATAGCGTTGCGCCCCCAGCGCCCCCTGCGAAGCCGGCGCCGCGAATTCCTACGCCCGCTCGGGCAACTATGGCATTTGTTTCGTCATTTCCTTCGCCGCCGCCCCCTCCGCCGCCCCCTCCGCCGCCACTTCCCCAGACCCATCCAAGCCCGCTCCCGCATGCGCGTGTCTCCCCGTCGCCGGTCCGTCGCGACACCGCCGTGCCCCCCTCGTTCCCGACCGCTCCCCCCGAGGGCATCGAAGCCTCGAAGCCTGAACGTGGAGTGCCGACAGCACCGGATCGTCGTCCGAGCGTTTCGATGGTTGTCGGCCCTGCAGAAGCCGTCCCAGAGCCGGGGACGGCGCTGATCCTCGTCCGTGACGCGGCGCTGCGTGCCCACGCCGCCGACGTCGTCCGGAGCGCTCAATGGACGCCGATCGTCGCCGGCGATGCCGCACAAGCACTTGATCTTGTAGAGTATCTTGCTGTCGATGTTTGGGTCGTCGATGGAACGATTGCCGACGGCGACCGTGACGCGGTGCTCGGGGCGCTCGCGTCGCGCGTGGGGCGCCTCGCGGTCCTTTGCCTAACCGAGGCGGACGACGAGCCGCACCCCTGGCCGACGGCCGTTCCCGTCGTCGCGTTGGCCGCCCCGTGGGAGCGCGCCGCGTTCGTTGCGGCGCTTCGTCGTGCCCGTGGGAGCGGCTGGTCGGCGACCGCGTAGCGACCGTTGCCCGCTGATTCGACCTTTCCCGTCAAAAAATGCTCTAGTTGCCGCGTGCGCCGCCTTCGACTTTTCCGTGGTCTTGTCGCTGCCTTCGGGCTCCTCTTCGCTTCCGGGGCGCTCGCGCCGAAGGTCGCCTCCGCCGACCCTCTGCCGTTCCCCTTCCGCGCCGACCGGTTAGAAGCTCCCGGATCCAATGGAGCTTCTGACGACGGCGCCCGCGGGCTCGTCCTCAATCCGGCCACCCTCGCCTACCAGCCTGGCTGGGAGGTTCGCGCCCTCGTTCAGGCGGCGCGTGGCACCGACGGGCGCGCTTCGGGCGTAGCCCTCGACTACGCGGTTCCCGTTTTTGGCGCTTTCGGCCTCGGGCTCCGCCTTGAAAATAGCACCGCCCCGAGCGCTTTTGACAAAGACCCCTACTTTGCCAACTCTTTCTCCTGGGCGACCCTCGGTGTCGGCTTTAAGAGTGGGCGAAACTTCGCCTTCGGTGCAAGCCTCGAAGGGGGGGGATCGGGTCGTGGCGCGCTCAACGGGCTCGGCCAATTTACCGTCGGTGGCCTCTATCGGCCAAACCCCTATTTCTCGGCGGGTCTGAGTGCTCACCTGACCAACCAACGGTATTCAGACGTAATTTCACCGACAAGCGGCGTCTCCGTCCTCGAAGATCGGCTCCGCGGGTCGCTCGTTCTCCGGCCCGATGGTACCCGAGCCTTCGAAATCGGTCTCGACACCAAATACTACGCCACGAGCAAAGATCTCGTTCCACGGGCGACGGTCGCGGCGACGATTCCCGGTGTCGGTCGTGCACGCGCCGACTTGGAAGCGCAAAAGTTGTTCGCCGACGGGCGCCGCTCTTTTGTTGGCTCTGTCGGTATTGAGTTCTCACTCTCGCATGCGAGCGCGGGCGGCGGACTCCTCGTTGGAAACGGCCTAGGCGGCGATGGGATCGCCCCCTACTTCACTGGATCCATACACGGCTACACGGAGCCGGGGATGCCGACCGGCCATCGTTTCGTCGCGATTCGTATCGAGAAAACGCCTGGCGTTCGTGGGCATGTCCGCCTCCTCCGCACCCTCTGGGCGCTCGCCGAAGACCCGACGATCGACGGCGTCGCCCTCCAGTTGAAGGCCTCGCCGGCGAGCAGCCTTGCCCACGCAGAGGAGGTCGCGGACGCGCTCCGTGTCCTCCACGCCCACGGCAAGAAGAGCTTCTGCGCGCTGGAAGATGGCACAGGAACTGCACTTTTCGCCTGCGCCAGCGCCGACCGCATCGTCATGAATCCGGCGGGCGGCCTCCGTTACGCGGGGCTCAAGTCCCAGCGGATGTACCTGAAGGGGCTCCTCGACAAGCTCGGCGTGAAGGCGGAATTCGTGCGGATCGGCGCCCACAAGAGCGCCCCCGAGCAATTCACCAACGAGCATGGGAGCGAAACCTCCCGCCGCGACCAAGAGGATCTCCTCAAGCAAACGGAAGCGGTGTTTGTCGAAAATCTCGTGCGTTACCGGAAGCTTACGCCCGAATGGGTGCGTGCGGAGACCCTCAAAGGCCCCTTCATCGCGAGCGAAGCGCGGGCCGCGAAGTTCATCGATGGCTTCGCCTACGACGACGAACTTGAGAAGGTCGCCCGCGAGGTCGCCGGCCACCCGGTGCGCTACGTCCCCTACGAAGCGCCCCAACGGATGCCTGAGACCTTCGGTCGCCGCGGTTCGGTCGCTGTACTCTACATCGATGGCGACATGGTCGACGGCCGCTCGCAAAAGGTCCCGCTTCTTGGAGAAAAGATGGTCGGGAGCTACACGATCGTCGATGCCGTGAAGGCGCTGAAGGCCGACCCGGACGTGAAAGCGGTCGTCCTCCGCGTGGAAACGCCCGGCGGCTCGAGCCTCGCGGCCGACGTCATGTGGCGCGAACTGCGCCTCCTCGGCGAGCGGAAGCCGCTGATCATTTCGATGGGGAGTATCGCCGCCTCCGGCGGGTATTACATCGCGAGCGCCGGAAGTCGCATCTACGCGAATCCGTTGACGATTACGGGGAGTATCGGCATCTTCTATGGCAAGGCCGACACGAGCGGCCTCCTCGGCAAGATCGGCGTCAACATCGACACGATTCGCACCGCACCCCGCGCCGACGCCGAGTCGCTCTACCGGGGCTTCAGTGACGACGAACGCGTCGAATTGTCTCGGAAAGTCGGCCAGTTCTACGACGTGTTCCTCGGTCGCGTCGCCGAGGGGCGAAAAATGACGAAAGACCAGGTCGACGCCGTCGGCCAGGGGCGTGTCTGGGCCGGTCAGCAGGCGAAAGAGCGGGGGCTCGTCGACGAGCTTGGCGGCCTTCGTCACGCGCTCGAAGCGGCGAGAATTGCTGCTCATTTGCCGCCAGATGCGCCGATCGTCGAAGGCCCCGAAGAGACGACCTCCCTCGCAGAAAAGGCGCTCGCCCTCGCCGGCGCCAAGGCTTCGTCGAGCGGCTTGCCGCCCATGATCGAGCCGGTGCTGCGCGCCGCAGCCCCCTTTGCCTATCACCCGGCCGACGTCCCGCTCGCCCGTACCGATTGGGTCGACCTCGAAAGCATGAACGGCAGCGACGACGACTGAGGCGGAAAGACCCACAACCGCCCACATAATCCGCCGCACCGCCGTCCGATACGCGTGTAAATTTCAACGTTTGTTCCCCGCTACTCGCCAGAAGGAACGCGATTGACCCAGCGCGTCGCCTCTGTCACCTTGGACCGCTATTATGAAGCCCTTTCCGCCCGCCTTTGACGTCTCGCCCGGTCTGCGGACCGCGCTCGCTTCGGTCTTTGTGCTTCTCGCCGGCTGCACGACGACGAACGGCTCGTCGAGCGGCAACACGAGTTCGGGGACGACGAGCGGGAACACGAGCTCGGGGAACACGAGTTCGGGCAATACGAGCTCCGGCAATACGAGTTCCGGGAACACGAGTTCGGGCAATACAAGCTCCGGGAATACGAGTTCCGGGAACACGAGTTCCGGGAATACGAGTTCCGGTGGCACCGTCGATGCCGGCCCCGTCGACCCGCCGTGGGTTGCGCCCGTCCTCCCCGCCACGAGTGCTGGCTGTGGTGGAAACGCCACGGGGACGAGCCTTGCCGGGGCGATGAAGGCGACCCCCGCGGGACGCAGCTACCGCATCGTCGTTCCGACGAACTACAATGCCAACAAGGCCTACCCGGTCGTCTTCCTCTTTCACGGTTGGCAGACGAACGGCACCGACTTCAAATCCTGGTTTGAATTCGAGAAGTACGGCGCGCCGAACGGCCAGGCGATCATCGTGTACCCGGATGCCATCAATGGCCTTTGGGACCTCTCCGGAGCGAGCGATCTGACGTTCTTCGACGACATGAGCGCCCAGATTCAGGCGACCTACTGCACGAACCCCCAACGCACCTTCGCCCTCGGGTTCTCGTTTGGCGGCAAATTTATCAATCATCTCGCATGCCACCGCGCCGGGTACGTGCGCGCCGCGAGCATCGGCGACGGGAGCGGCGGCGAACGGGGCCGGGACGGCTCCTGTGGTCGCCTCCCGATGCTGATTACCCACCGGCCGCCGGACCAGGACGAGCTTTACGCCTGGGGCGAGGAGAACGCCGAATATTGGGCCGGGAAGAACGGCTGCTCGTTGAATCAGACCGACGTCCTCGACGCCCAGTACAAATGCAAGGAATTCCAAGGTTGTACCGACCCGGGGAAGGTCCTCTTCTGTACCGACGACGAAGACAAGTCGAAGATCCCCGGCTACGTGACCTACTGGGATCACACGGTTACTGAGCGTTTCCGCGCGTTGACGTGGACCTGGTTCGACACCTTCAAGTGAACGCAAGCGAGCTGTGACCTTGGAACGCCGCTGCGACTCTTCGTCGCGGCGGCGTTCGCGTCCTTGCTTCCGCGGCGCGCTTCTCTACAGTTACGCCGCCGCGGCCCACTATGCTCCCCCCTCCGCCCGCTCTTCTCGATTTCTACCGTGCCGAAGCTCCCGAATTTCAAGGGAAGCTGCTTCGCGCCGGCCTTGCGATCGCCGCCGGGGCGACGACGACCCTCGTCGGAAGCCTCTCCCTCTTTTACGGAGTTCCGTCCGGCTTCAAACCGGTTTTCGCCGTACTTGGGGCGGCCATTCTCCTCTACGGGCTCATCTGTGGCTTCGTTTCCTTGCCGCGACTTCTCGCCCACGACGCCTTCGTCGGCGTCCGCCGCGACGCACTGATGGTTTCGTCCGGCACCGGCCCCGCGCTGGTTTTCCCCTGGGACGACATCGCGCGCATCGCCCACGCTGAGGAGCGCCTCGTCGTCCACTTGCGAGACGGTGCGCCCCACGTCATCGACCAAAAATTCGGCCCGATCCCTGTTTCACACATCGCCCAAAAGCTCGAGTACCTGCGCCGAAAAGCGGCCATGAACCTGCTTTAAGAGCTCATTTGTGGCGTTTTGCCACATTGACGGAACGCTCGCGTGCGTGAGAGAGGCCCCTTCGAATTTCGAAAGGGAGTAGTCATGCGAGCTTTTTTGTTGGTCGGCGTTGCGGCGTGTGTGGCGGCTACGTTCGCTACACGTGCGGCGCCGTAAAATGTGTTTTTGAAAATTTTAGGGTCTCTCGCGAACGGAGCGGCAGAATTGCCTTTGCCAAGGCGTACACCCATGAATTTGACGTGAGCGTCCATGGCGAGCCGACGAGTGTACGATTTTCCGCAGGTGGGAGAATTATCGTTAGTACAAGATCGGCAGAATTGACCATTGATGGTGCATCATCGATTTCGCGCATCGATCCGACGTACGGACGAATCATGTGCGTGGATGACGACAATACCATCTACACATTTTCGACCTACCGCTTCGAAGTCTACAAGCACACTCCTGGTCCGATGCGGCAAGGCGTCGTCCCTGACAACGCCCCCGCCAAGGAATTTGCTGGCGTTCGACGGTCAGGGGGCGCAGGGGCCACCGGCGGCCGCATAGCGCGCGACGCTCTCGTGGCGGTTGGTTTCGACGACCGTGTCGCCGTCGAAGATCCAGTAGCGCCCGTAGGCGTCGATCGTCTCGTAGGTCTTCCCGTTGAACAGCGCGTCGAGTTTGTTCTCGAAGGCACAGTCGGCAGCGTGACCGGCGCAGGGGCCGGCCGCATAGCGGGCAACGTTTGAAAGCGGCTCGCTCGTAATTACTGTATTTCCTTGAAAAATCCAGTAGCGATTGCCGACGCTCATCGACTCGTAGGGGAGCCCTTGGAAGTCGACGAAGACGCCGGTGTCAAAGCGGCACGCGCCTGCCGCTTGGCCGACGCAGGGGCCTGCTGCATAGCGCCCGACCGACTCCACCAACGCCCCGCCGACGGGAGCAATCGGAGTCTCTCCGTCGAATCGCCAGTATTTTCCGTAGGCTGTAATCGTTTCCACCAACGGAGAGCCCTGAAGCGGCGAGCTGAACGCAACATTATCAAAGCGGCACGTGCCTGCGGCCTTCCCCGCGCACGGGCCCGTCGGCGCCGCGTAGCGCGCGACGGTGGTGAGATCCTTCGACTCGATCAGCGTATCCCCGTCGAAGATCCAATATTTGCCTTTGGCCGTAAGAGACTCGTAGTTCTTTCCATTGAAAGGGACGATGACACGCGTATCAAAGCTGCAGCCCGTCGGAACGGTGCCCCCATCGCTGTTCGTCCCGCCGTCGGCGCCGCTGTCGCTCGGAGCCGCGTCGGCAGCCCCACCGGCATCACTCGGCGGGGGTGTTCCGCCGTCGACCGTCGAACTATCGCTCCCAGTTCCGGCATCTGTAGGGACTTCTGCGGGGCGATCGGCGCTGTACGAAGAACAGGCGACGACGCCCGCGAGAACCGTGATCGGTGCGAGCCACGCGCGGAGCGAAACGTTCATGGCTCGCAAGGTACGGGGGGGGCGCCGGCGCTGTCGAGCATTGCTCGCCTCTACCGCGTCGACCGAGGGATTCGCGTGCAAAAAACAAATCCTATTGTTTGAGCTTCAATTGTAAAAGTGCACAATTGTTGGGCCGGGATCGACGACCCCCAATGCGACGAGAAGCCCCCAAATCCCGTTCACTACGATCAGCGGCGCGATGGAGCGCGCGACGTGGGGGAGGAGCACCTTCCACGACGACGACACCAATGGGGGCGCTGCACGGCGCGCGTCCCGGTAGGCGGCGAGGGCACCGAGGAAGGCTACGTAGGTAAATACGTGATTCCATGGACAGAACGGACAAAGCGCCGGGAGCTTCACGAGAAGCATCCAGAAGCGGACCGTGAGTACACTGGCGACCCCCAGCCAGACGGCGAGGGTACGTGCAAGATGCAGGCGATGTTCCGGGTAACGCCGGAGTCCAACGAACCACCAGTGGGCGGCACCGAGGAAAAAACCGAGCCCAAGGGTGGCGTTCGGCACGAAGAAGGCCCGCGCCTCTGGCGTCACGAGCACCTGGTCGCAGTCGATGTGAGCCGTCCACGAGCAGAGGCCGGTGTGCGCGACGACCCACGGATCCGGCGCCCCGTGCAACGCCAGGTATCTCCATGCAAGATACACGCAATCGGCGACGGCGACGAGCAGTGCAAGCTCCAGCGATCTCGGCCTCATCGCGCGGCCGCCGCGAGAAGAGCCTCAGCCACCGCCCGCGCGCTCGCCGCCCGGGGTACGTCTGTATATTGGCCTTCCCAGTGGCTGAAAGGGTCAATGAGCGCGACGCGAAACCCAGCCGCTTTCCCGCCTACAATATCGGTAGAGATCATGTCTCCCAGATGAAGCGATTCATCGGCGGCGACCCCGGCACGCGTGAGAGCACGTTCGAAAAATACCGGATCCGGCTTGGCGACCCCTTCGAGCCCCGAGTCGAGGACGAAGTCAAAACAGTCGGTATATCCGACGCGGTCTAGGAACAGCGCCAGCATTCCTTCCGAGTTCGAAGAGACACAGATCTTGATCGATGTATTTCGCCGAAGATCGCGTAGCGCCTCCGGCAAACCCTCCGGGACCGCGCACCAGAGGTTGTGGGCGACGTGTTCGTTCCAGAGGCGATCGAGGAGCCCGGAGATCGCGTCGCGGGGGACGCCGCAACAGAGGAGCGTCGTGCCGACCATCGCCCCCCAGCCGTCGGCCCCCGGTTCGTTCTCCGCCACGAAGGGGAATCGATGAAGATCGCCGTTCGCCGCGAGCCGCTTCGCCTGCCCCTCCGTGCGCACCAACATCCGCGCCGGCGCCCGGTAGCCGGCCGCTTCGACGAGGGTCGACAGGCGCGCATGGTCCAGAAAAATAAGGACATTTCCCGCATCGAGCGAGAGGAGTCGCACCCCTTCGAGGAGGGCAGGGGCGAGGTTTAGTGTATTTTGCAACATGACCTAGAGGACCTCGCGAAACGCTTCGACGAGCTGGGAGGCGACCCGCTGCGCGGCCCGTTCGTCGTCGGGATAATCGAGCTCGCGATAGAGCCGCGCTAGCCGCTCCACCTTGTTGATGCCGAGGTTTTCTGCCTCCAACACCGCGACGTGGGCGAGGAAAAACAGCGAGTAGCCGGCCATCACCTTCGTCATGCGCTCTGGCGAGAGCGACCACTCGGCGGTCGCGAAGGTGAAGTAGGGCTCGACCATCGCGAGGATCTCCTTCCGGTAGCGCCGCAGGCCGAGGCGGGCATCGGCGACCGTGGAGATCCCCGACGCATGAAGCATTTTTAGCAAGTATTCCGGGAAGAAAGGCGTGTCGCCGCAGGGCTTTCCGAGGAGGTCGGCGAGGGCGCGATCCAGGGCGCGTGCCTCCCCGCAGGCGAGGAGTGAGTCGAGGGTGAGCCGATCCAGCGGGAGCGCGTCGTCGCTCGCGAGGCGGGCCGGCAGCTGGGCGGCATAGCTCTCTAGCTCGCGACGAATCGCGACGAATTCCTGGTCGGCGAGCTCAAGCAGACCGGCGAGGCGCTGAAAGCGGCGGCGCACGATGGTCGGCACCGCGGCGGCGGTCTTGTAGCCGAGGTCGTGCTCGATCTCCGCCCAGGCGTGCTCGAGCATCGTGCGCACCTGAATCTCGCAGCGAGATAGGTGTGGAGTGCATGCAAGCTCTGAAGCGCGGGCGGCGAGAGCGAGCCGGCAGACGTAGTGGAGTGAGCGGTAGCCGAAGCGATCGTCGGCCGATGCAGCTCGTTTGTCGACCGAATTAACAAAGTCGACGGGGAGCCGCTCTTCAATCAGAGATCCTACGCGATCAATGCCATCTTCGAAGTAGGTGATGACCCGCAGGCCGACGAGGTCGGTGACGTCCCAAAGGGCACGATAGGTGCGGTCTGGGCGGGCAAGCTTCCGCGCTAGGCTCTCCCGGGACTTGACCCGAAAGGTGACCGAATGGACTTTGATCGGCGAATCTGACCCCTTTGGGAGCCAGCTCGAAAGGCGCTCACAAAGGGCCCGCGCCTGCTCATGAAGGGCAGGCACGACCCGGTCGTATTCGGCAAGGAGGGCGTCGTGGTCCATCGCCCCCCTTCTCTAACTGGCTTCTAGCGGCGAAGCCCGAGCAACAACGAAAGAGCGCTCGCCACGAGGACGGCGGCGCCCACCAGCGGCAGCGCCAGACTCGGGGCGAGAAAGGCGCTGACGACTCCAAAAAGTCCCGTGAGTACGTAGAGATGCCCTGCACGCCTGTGGACGCGCGCCCAGAGTTCCGGGTCGGCGAGCGTCGCCGATGTGCGAATGCCGACGAAGCGATTCCGCGGGACCTTCGGGAGGAGGAGCCCGAGAGCGAACAGAAAAATCGCGAGGAGGAGGGCCAGCGGGGCGAGGCTCTTTCCGCCGCCCCCGAGGAGGCCGACGGCGCGCACAGCCAGGCCGCCGTAGATCGCAACGACGAAGAGGGCGCTGCCATGAAGCGCGGTGGCGACGGGTTTGCCCCCTTCACGTGCGCGCTCGTTCGCAACCGCCTGCGAATTCTCTGGCGATCGCGCGATTCCGAGGGCGGTGAGCACCGTTGTGAGCACAACGCCAGAGACGCAGAAGGCGGCCCGCGACATCGTGCCGTTGGGCGTTCCGTCGAGGGCGAAGTGGGTCTCCAGTTCGCCGGGCAAATAGCGGTAGAGTGCAACCATTGCTGCACCAAGCATCGCCGGGAGGAGGAGTGGTGCAAACCGGGCAGGGGATGGCGCCGGGGAGGACGGGATCGTAAGCATTGAAAATTCCTTTACGTAGGACGCTTGGGGCGCCGGTCTGCGGACGGCAGTTCTCCGGCTGCGTCGCGAGAGACGGCGGGCCCACCAGGACTGGGGCGCGTGCTCGCGAGGTCGAGAATCTCGGCGGCGAGTTCTTCGAGGAGGTTGGTTTGAAGGGTGTAGACGACACGCGTTCCGCGCCGCTCCGAGCGGACGAGACCCGCCTCTTCGAGGGTGCGGAAGTGGTGGGAGAGCGTCGCTTTGCTGATGGCGAAGTGCTCGGCGATCTCGCCAGCGCCGAGGGAGCCTTTGCGGAGCAGGCGTAGGATGCCGCGGCGGGTCGGGTCTCCGAGGGCGCGGAACAGATCGGACTGGGTTTCGTGGGGCGGCGTCATTCGATAGGTGTCTAATTAGACATTGATCGAAATGACGCAAGCCGGATTTTCGCCACGGCCGTCCCCCTCGCTGCGCGAGGACGGATCGTGGCCTCGAACGGGGCCCGCGAATGGCGCACTTGCCCTTTGCAACAGAGGGCGCTGCACAGGTATGGATCGCAGCCTTTCGCGCGGCTCTTCCGCGCGCGCCCTCAGCCCTTTCCCCGGAGCTTCCGTGACCGCCTCCCCCTTCTGGACCTACCGCCCGACCTTCGTCACCGGAGGGACCGGCCTCGTCGGAAGCTGGCTCGTCCGCCGCCTGGTCGACCTCGGCGCTGACGTCGTCTGCCTCGTCCGCGACTGGGTCCCCGCCAGTGAATTGCTGGCCGGAACGACGACCGACGGAAGCGCCAAGCTCGCTGGCAAGGTGCGCATCGTCCGGGGCGACATCCGCGATCAGGCACTGATGGAGCGGGTCCTCGGCGAATACGAAATCGACACCGTCGTTCACCTCGCTGCGCAGACGATCGTCGGAATCGCGAACCGCAATCCGATTTCGACCTTCGAAACCAACATTCAGGGGACGTGGTCGGTCCTCGAAGCGTGCCGTCGTAGTCCGAAGGTCAAACAGATTGTTGTCGCCTCAAGCGACAAGGCATACGGCGATTGCGACACGCTCCCCTACGACGAATCGACCCCCCTCGATGGCATCAACCCCTACGATGTGTCGAAGAGCTGTTCAGACCTGCTCACGCGTAGCTACGCGAAAAGCTTTGGACTTCCCGTCGTGACGACCCGTTGCGGGAACTTCTATGGCGGCGGTGATTTGAACTGGAACCGGATTGTCCCAGGGACGATCCGAAGCGTTCTCAACGGAGAGCGCCCGGTCATTCGCTCGGATGGCACGTTTATCCGCGACTATTTCTACGTGGAAGATGGCGCTTACGCATACACGCTGCTCGCGGAAGAACTGGCAAAGAACCCGGAACTTCGCGGTGAGGCCTATAACTTCTCCAACGAGATCCAGGTCGACGTCCTCAGCCTTGTGAAGAAGATCGGCCAGGCGCTCGGGCGCGACATCGACCCGGACGTCCGCAACGAAGCCTCCAACGAAATCCGCCACCAGTATCTTTCCGCGGAGAAAGCCCGGAAAGCCTTCAACTGGAAGCCGCTCTTCACCCTGGAAGAGGGGCTCGCCCGTACGGCGACTTGGTACAAACAGCATCTCGAATCCAGCAAGAGGTCCTCGTGAGCGCTCCCGCCTTCCCCTGCCGCGCCTGTGGCAGCCTCCGTACCGAGGAAATTCTCTCGCTCGGCTCCACCCCCCTCGCCAATGCGCTCGTCGCTCAAGCGGACCTCGCCAAGCCGGAAGAGACCTTCCCCCTCGACCTCGTCCTCTGCCGGGACTGCTCACTCCTGCAAATCACGGAGACGGTCCCCCCGGAAAAGCTCTTTTCTCACTACCTGTACTTCTCCTCGTTCAGCGACACGATGGTCCGTCACGCCGATACGTTGGCGACGCGGCTCATCGCGGAAGAAAAGCTTGGCGCCGGGAGCCTCGCTGGCGAAATCGCCTCCAATGACGGTTATCTCCTCCAGCACTACAAGCGGCAGGGCGTGCCTGTGTTGGGCGTCGAACCGGCCGAAAATGTTGCGAAAGTCGCCGTCGAAGAGCGTGGCGTAGACACACTCTGCGCCTTCTTTGGCAAAGAAGTCGGCGAGAAGCTGGCCGCCGAAGGGAAGCGGGCCGACGTCATCCACGGGAACAACGTCCTCGCCCATGTGGCCGATTTGAACGGCGTCGTCGCCGGGCTGTCTGCCTGGGTGAAGGACACCGGCATTGTCGTCATTGAAGCCCCCTACTTGAAGGACTTCCTCGACCACGTCGAGTTCGACACCGTCTACCACGAGCACCTCTGCTATTTTTCGTTCACCACGCTCGCTGCCCTCTTCGAGAAGCACGGGCTCTTCCTCCACGACGTCGAGCGCATCGCCATTCACGGCGGATCGATTCGCATTTTCGGCTCCCGCGTCGGCACGCGCCCCCGCACCGAGCGCGCCGCAGCGCTGCTCGCCGAAGAGGCCGCCTGGGGCGTGAAGGACCGCCCCGCCTACGATCGCTTCGCCGAGAACGTGATCACCCTCAAACGGGAATTGCGCGCGCTCATTGCCGATTTGCGGAGCCAGGGGAAGACGGTCGCCGCCTACGGCGCCTCGGCAAAAGGGGCGACGCTCCTCAACTACTGCGGCATCGACCACACCCAGCTCGATTTTGCCGCCGACCGCAGCACCTACAAGCAGGGGCGTCACATGCCCGGCGTGCATGTACCGATTGTTGCTCCGGAAATGCTGCTTGAGAAGCAGCCCGACTACACCCTGCTCCTCACCTGGAACTTCGCTGAAGAGATCCTCAAGCAGCAGCAGGACTACCGGGATCGCGGCGGGAAGTTCATCGTCCCCGTGCCGCTCCCGAAGATCGTTTGAGGGACCGCCATGAGCCATTATCCGGAAATCAAAGTCGACGGCGTCTTCCTCGTACGGGGAACAGTCCCGATTGAGGGCGTCCGCGTTCACCCGCTTCGCCGGATTGCCGATGAGCGCGGAACCGTGTTTCACATGCTCCGCAAGAGCGACCCCCACTTTATGGAGTTTGGCGAGATCTACTTCTCTTCAGTCTACGCAGGGGTCGTGAAGGGGTGGCATAAACACGACGAAATGTCGTTGCACTATGCATGTGTGCACGGGCGCATCAAATGTGCTTTGTACGACGACCGCGAGGGCTCTCCGTCGAAGGGCTCTTTGATGGAAGTCTACCTCGGCCCCGACAGCTATTCCCTGCTTGTGGTTCCGCCGCTTGTCTGGAACGGCTTCAAGGGGATGGGGCCGGAGAACATCGTCGCGAACGCCTGCACGCACAGCCACGACCCGAAGCGGAGCTTCCGGTTGCCGCCCGACGACCCGTCGATCGGCTACGACTGGGCGACCAAGCACCACTGAAATGCGCGTCCTTGTCACCGGTGGCACCGGCTTTCTCGGGCGCGCGATCGTCGCGGAGCTTCAGGCGGCTGGCCACGCCGTGACCGCCGCCGGCCTGCGGGGATCCGAGGGGGGACTCCCCGAAGAGGTTGCCTTCGAACCGCTCGATTTTTTTGATGAATCGAACTGTTCTCTGCTCTTGGCTCGGCAAGTGCCGGACGTTGTCGTCCACCTCGCCTGGTGCGTCGATCCGGCCACCTACCTGCATACTGCAGCCAATTCCCGTTGGCTCCAGGCGACGCTCCGCTTCTTCGAGCAGGCGGCCGCTGCGGGCGTGAAACGTTTCGTCGGCGCCGGGACCTGCTTCGAATACGACCTGTCGGCCGGGTACCTCCGCGAAGGCGGGCCGTGTGTGCCGCATACCTTGTATGGTGCATGCAAATCGGCCACCGCGATGGCGCTTGAAAAGCTCGCGCCGGCGCTCGGCGTCTCCTTCGCGTGGATGCGTTTCTTCTTCCTCCACGGCGCCGGTGAACCGACGACGCGGCTCGTCCCCTCCGTGATCGGAGCGCTCCTCTGCGGCGAAGTCGCGCGGGTGAGTGAAGGTTCTCAAGTGCGCGATTTTCTTGCCTTGGAGGACGCAGCACTCGCCGTTCGCCACGTCGTGGAGAGCGACATCACCGGCCCGGTGAACCTCTGCTCCGGCGTCCCTGTGCGCGTCCGTGACGTCGTCGCCGCCCTTGTTTCGATCGCGGAAGAGCGTGGCCTCGCCCCGTGCGTCGACTACGGTGCGTTCCCCGTCCGCCCCGGTGATCCCCCGTTCCTCTGCGGCGACGCGACCCGCCTCCGCGGCCTCGGTTTCCGCCCCCGTTTTGACCTTCGCAGCGGCCTCGCCCGCACCTTCGCTTCGTTCGCCGAAAGCCCATGACCGCTCCCCGCCCGCGCCTCACCGTCCTCGTGCCGACCATCGGTCGCATGGCCTTCCTGCCCGCCGCCGAGCAGGCGATCGCCGCGCAGACCTTCCGCGACTTCGAGGTGATCGTCCTCGACAACGAGAGCGCTCCGGAAGCGCAGGAATTCTTTGCCGGTTGGGCCGCTCGCGATGGGCGCGTCCGTGTATCGCGCACCGATCCGCGCGTGCCGATGTTCGACAATTTTGATCGTGGAATTCGCGAAGCTCAAACCGAGTATGTCGTCTTTTTTCACGACGACGACGTCTATTATCCCGAGCTTCTTGAGCGGGCCGTGCGTGCCCTCGATGCCCACCCAGGGGCCGGTTTTTGGGGGTCGAACTACGACTTCGTCGACGAAGACGGGCGGATGACCGAGAAGCGCCGCTGGGTCCTGCGGACCGGTGCTGTGCGCGGCGATCGGTACCTCGAGATGCTGCTGACTCGTGGCCGCAACCCGATTCCGATGCCGGGAATTGTCTATCGGCGCTCGATCTTCGGCGATCGCGGCTTCGACCGCGACGTGCCGATTCACTTTGGCGATTTCGTCATCCTGATGCGGATGGCCGAGCGGGCCGACGTCTGCCTTGACGCGCGATCCTGCATGGCAGTCCGCCGCCATGAGGGGCAGGCGAGCGTCGCGCTCCCTTGGTCGAAGGTCGCGCAGATTCGCAGTGATGTTCTGCATAAGTATCTCGACGAGCTTCTCGCGCGATCGCCGGAGAAAGGTCCGTTTGTTCGCGGAATGAGGGAGCGTGTCGAGACGACCCGCCGACTCGCGCTCCTCTGGGGGGCTGCGCAGACCCGCGATGGGAAGGAGGCGGCGCTCTGTGTCGATGGGCTCGCGGCGATGCCTCTTTGGCATGCCGTCGGCAAAGGGGTGCAGCATGCAGGCTTTCTTAGGGACGTCGTCCCAGTGATGACCAAGAGCGCAAAGCGTCTTGGGGAGCGCCTCGGCTTCTAAATGCTTTTGATTCTTAACGTTTTTACCTGGGAGAGGGAGCAACGATGAAGACGGTAATCCTGGCCGGCGGTTTCGGGACGCGCCTCGGCGAAGAGACGGTGAGCAAGCCGAAGCCGATGGTGGAGATCGGCGGAAAGCCGATTCTTTGGCACGTGATGTCCGGCTATGCGGCGCACGGTCTCAAGGAATTTGTCGTCGCTCTTGGCTACAAGGGCGAGGTCATCAAACGCTGGTTCCTCGACTACCATGCTCTCTCTTCGGATATTTCCGTCGACCTTCGCACGGGGAATATCGTCAAAGAGGGGCCGAAGAGTGAGGATTGGCACGTCCACCTCGTCGACACCGGTCAAGACGTCATGACCGGCGGGCGTTTGCTCCGGCTCAAGAGCCGCCTTGTGGATGGCCGGTTCTGCCTCACCTACGGCGACGGCGTCTCGGATGTTGATATCACCAAGCTCCTCGCTTTCCACGAAGAGCACGGGAAAATTGCAACGATCACGGCGGTTCGCCCGCCGGCGCGCTTCGGTGGCCTCGTCTTCGACGGCGACCGTATCGCTGAATTTACGGAGAAGCCCCAGGTCGGTGAAGGGTGGATCAACGGCGGCTTTATGGTGTTTGAGCCGAAGGTGTTCGACTACCTCCACGGCGACCCGACGATCCTCGAAGCGGACGCCCTCGAAGCGCTCGCCCGCGACGGCGAGCTCATGGCCTACCGCCATGAGAGTTTCTGGCAATGCATGGACACGGTCCGCGATTTGAAGCTCCTTGAAGGGTTCTGGCAGAGCGGAAAGATCCCGTGGACGTTGCGGGCCAAAGGGGAGGGGAACGCCCAATGAAAAATGTCGACGAGAAGACCGTTGCCGGCTTTGGCGATGAGTGGTCCCGCTTCCAACAAGACGAGCTGACCGACGGGGAGCTCCTCACCCTTTTTGAGCAGTATTTCGGAGTCTTTCCCTTCCGGGACCTCCCTGAAGGGGCGAAAGGGGCCGACTTCGGCTGCGGCAGCGGTCGGTGGGCCAAGCTCGTGGCGCCGAAGGTCGGCTCGCTTGCTTGCCTTGACGCGAGCGCCGACGCTCTCGCGGTCGCGCGAACGAACCTCGCCGGGCTCGCCAACGTCACCTTTCACCACGCGAGCGTGAGCGACGCGCCGATCGAAGACGGCTCCCTCGACTTCGCCTACTCGCTCGGCGTCCTTCATCACGTCCCGGATACCGAGGGGGCGATCGCCGAAATCGCAAAGAAGATCAAGCCCGGCGGTCTCTTCCTCGTCTATCTGTACTATGCACTTGATGGGCGGCCGGCGTGGTACCAGGAGCTTTGGAAGGCGAGCGACGTCGCCCGGCGCCGCATCGCGAAGCTCCCCCATGGCGCCCGCTACGCCTTGAGCCAAGCGCTCGCGGCCGGCGTCTACTGGCCGCTCGCACGCAGCGCCCGCGCCCTCGATCGCGTCGGTGTGCTACCCCCGTCGTGGCCCCTCGCCTATTACCGAGACCGCTCGTTCTATACGATGCGCACCGACGCGCTCGATCGCTTCGGGACGCGCCTCGAGAAGCGGTACACCAAGCAGCAAGTCTCTGAAATGCTTACCAAAGCTGGCTTTACCGACCTCCGGTTCTCCGAGGGGATGCCGCGTTGGGTCTGCGTCGCCCGGAAGCCCTGAGCGGAGGTCGCGGTGAAGCTTGCACGTATCGTCCGTCTGCCGGTGAGCGCTGTTCGTGGGGCGAATGAACTCGTCCGATTGATGATGAATCCGGCCGAGGTCGAGCGCGTGTTCGCCTTTGCCGACATCGTCGTCGGCGAGCGTGGCACCGAAGAGTTCGCCAAGGAAATCGGGAAGCTTGCGGATGGCCCCCGTTTTCTCGCCGCTCGTCGCCGGATGCCGAAGGCCTCGATCGAAGAGCTCGAATCGCTCCCGGCAGGCTCGCTAGGGTTTGAATTTGCGCGGTTTCTTCGGGAGAACAAGCTCGACCCGAAGACGTTGCCGGTCAAGAGCGCGGAGACCGACGGCCAGTACGTGCGTGCGCGCATTTACGAAACCCACGATATCCACCACGTGGTGACCGGCTTCTCGACGCAGCCGATCGGCGAAGCCGGAGTCCTCGCCTTTTACCTGGCCCAGCTCCCCGCGCGCGTCGCTTCCATGATTGTCGGTGCCGCCTTCTTGCGCGTCGGATTTGCGTCGGATGCGGCCCGTGTACCGTTTGGCCGGAGCATTGAACTGGGCCTCCGCCTCGGCCGTACGATGAAACCGATTGTGCTGTTCCCCTTTGAAGACCATTGGGAAACTCCGGTCGCAGACGTTCAGAAAATGCTCGGGATCGATCCTGCGATCTACGAAGAGATTCGGACCCACGCGCGCGGCGACTTTACCGTTTGAGCCGATCCCAGAGCGCGAAGGCAGCGATCGTCAACACCGCCCAGACAATCGTCGTCACGAGCTTCCGGGTGGGGGTCGCCTTCGCGAAGGGCCCTTGGTTGCCCGTCGCTGCAACAGCCTGAATTTCATCTCGTAAATCGGGGGCTCGCACGCAGAGTTCTTCGACGGGGTCGGCTTCCGAGGGGGCCTGCGGCGGTGCATACGGGTTGGTATTCATCGAAGCGCCTCTTTCGCGTAAAGGGCGAGGCGTGCGAGGGCGCCCAAAGCGAATAGCTGGGAGCGGAGGATGCCAAGGATCTTCTGCTTACGCGGGAGAATGTGGCTCCAACCAATCCGCGCGGAGAGCGCAAGGCCGACGGCGACACTGAGTAAAGCGACGGCGACCGATTCCGCGCGGTTGTCGACGAGCCAGGTGGCGAGGGAGAGGATCAATGTCGTGAGGGGAGTCATCGCCCAGAGCCAGTTGATCGCGTAGGAGCGGCGTTCGACGGGCCCCCACGCGAGGAGACGCTCGCGGAGCTCGGTCCAGTTTTCGAGGGCGTCGGTCAATACGGTTTGTTGGTCGTTGTGGACCAAACTGACCTGGCGCCTCAAATCGAGAATGACCTGGACGTCTCGCCGAAGGAGAAAGTGGGGCGGCTGGTTCGGCTGGGTGATCTTGAGGAGGTTCTCGGAGACGACGACTTCAAGGCCGGCGCCCGCGGCAAGACCGCGGCGAACCCGTACGTAGCTGATGAGTCCGACCACGCCGACGACCGCCGCCATCATGACGACCGCCGCGCCGCCGACGAGGATGGTGATTTCAGTCATGCCCTCGCGCCCGGCTTCCTGACTGGCGGACACAGCCGCAAGCGCCGCCGGAATGCCCACAAAGGCGAAGAAGGTCAAAAGGATGCGCCTTCGATGCGCGCGCAAGACGTGGGCGGCGAGCGGCCGGTGGACCCGGATGTCGAAGGGGGGCGCTTGAACTTCTTCCTCGACCCGCGGTAGCGGGCGAGGACGAACTTGTTCTCCGATCCGGCGCTTCGCCGGGCGGAGACCAACTTCTTGAGCAGCGCCTTCTGTGGCGCCTTCTTCTCCTGAGCGGGTTTGCATACGTGAACAGTCTCCACCGGCTCGGACAAGAAGAGCCCCGCGCGGGAAACCGTGCGGGGCTCAAAAGCTTCCCAGGCGGGAAGAGTGCGTTAGATTCCGGTCACTTCAAGAGCCAGCCGAAAAGCATGTGCTTCGTGGCGGCGCGGGAGACCTGCGCGATCGAGTCGACGAGCGGGATCTCCTTCGGGCAGACCTCGACGCAGTTCTGGGCCTTGCCGCAATCGGCAACGCCGCCTTCGCCCATGACCGCCTCCAGGCGCTCCGCCGCGTGCATTTTGCCCGACGGGTGGAGGTTGAACAGGCGGACCTGGCTGATCGCCGCGGGGCCGATGAAGTCCGAGCCCTCGTTGATCTGGGGGCAGGCTTCCATGCAGCAGCCGCAGGTCATGCAGCGGCTAAGTGGATAGGCTTCTTCCTGATTTTCCGGTGCCTGGCGCGGGGCCGGGCCGAGCTCGTGGGTGCCGTCGAGCTGAATCCAGGCCTTCACCGTCTTGAGGTTGTCGAACATTTGCTGGCGGTCGACGACGAGGTCGCGCACGAGCGGGAACTTCGTCATCGGCTCCAGGGTGACCTCCTCGCCGTTGGGCGAGATTTGGTCGATGAGCGCCGTGCACGACTGGCGAACGCGGCCGTTGACGATCATCGTGCACGCGCCGCAAACTTCTTCGAGGCAGACGCTTTCCCAGACGACCGGCGTCGTCTTTTTGCCTTCGACGGTGACCGGGTTCTTACGCACCGCCATGAGCGCCGAGATGACGTTCATTTGCGGTTCCCAGGGGACATCGAACTCTTCCCAGCGCTTCGTTTCCGGCTTGCTGGGGTGATCCTGGCGGAGAACTTTCAGGCGAACGGTTTTGCTTCCCATGATTGATTTCTCCTCCGATCAGGCGTGAGCCTGCGCGTCCTTCTTCTTGTCTTCGAGGTTTCCGGTCGCGGCGGCCGAAGCGGCGCCGGCGGTCTCGTATTTGCGCGCGCGCGGCGCCACGAGGGAGATGTCGACCTTGTCGGTCGCGTGGAACGAGGTGGCTGCCACCGTGTAGTCGAACTCGCGAACGAACTTCACTTCGCTGCGACCGTTGCCCTGCTCGGCGTGGAACGCGAGCGTGGAGCGCTGCCAGTTTTCGTCGTCGCGGGTCTTGAAGGCCGGCTTGTAATGGGCGCCGCGAGACTCGTCGCGGTTGCGTGCGCCGGTCGCGATGACGCGGGCAATCGTCGTCATGTTCTTGAAATGACGGAGGAACTGGGCACCCTGATTCGCGCGAGCACCGGTATCGGTGACGCCGACGTTCTTGAAGCGGTCCTGGATCTCGTCGATCTTTTCAATGACCTTATCGAGCGTGTCGTTATGGCGCTCAATCGTGCAATCACGGAGCATCAAGAGCGCCATCTCGTCGTGGAGCTGGTAGGCATTTTCCTTGCCGTCCATCTTCAAGAGCGCGTTGTAGTTGCTCTTTTCGCGCTTCTCAGCCTTCTCAAAGAGGGACGACGAGAGGTCGTTGCTGCTCTTGTTGAGGGTCTGGATGTAGGTCGCCATCGCGGGGCCGGCTTCCATACCTGCGTAAATGCAGGACAGGAGGCTGTTGGCGCCGAGGCGGTTGGCGCCGTGGTACTGGTAGTCGACCTCGCCAGCCGCGTAGAGACCTTCGATGTTCGTCGCCTGGTTGCGTGCGGAGCCGCGAACGACGCCGCCATCGCTCTCGCGACGTTCGAAGTCGACCCAGAGGCCGCCCATCGAATAGTGGACGGCGGGGAAGACGCGCATCGGGTTGTGGTAGGGGTCCTCGCCGACGAACTTCTCGTAAATCTCAAGGATACCCGCGAGCTTACGGCGGAGCGTCTCTTCACCGATGTGGGTGAGATCGAGATAGACCTCGAGTTCGTTCTTGCCCGACTTCGCGTTGTAAACGCCCTTGCCGTCGTGGAAGCACTTGAGGAAGAGCTCGCGGGCGGCGATGTCGCGGGGGACGAGGTTGCCGTAGCCCGGGTATTTCGCTTCGAGGAAGTAGTCGCGGTCCTTCTCGGGGACGTCCTTGCCGCGGCGGCTCTCCTTGGGATCCTTCGGAACCCACACGCGGCCGCCTTCGCCGCGGGCGCTCTCGGAGATCAGGCGGAGCTTGTCAGCGCCGGGGATCGCCGTCGGGTGAATCTGAATGAATTCACCGTTCGCGTAGCAGGCACCCTGCTGGTAGACGGCTGCTGCCGCCGTCCCCGTGTTGATGACCGAGTTCGTGCTCTTTCCGAATACGATGCCGGGGCCGCCGGTCGCAAGGCAGACCGCCTCACCGGGGAACGCCTCGATATCCATCGTCTTTAGGTCTTGAGCGACGATACCGACCGCGCGGCCGTTTTCGTCCTGGACGAGGGAGAGGAAGTCCCAAAATTCGAACTTCCGGACCATCTTCTCGCCTTTGATGACGATCCCCTTCTCGTCTTCGACGTTCTCCGTCTCGTAGCGACGGACCTGCTCGTCGAGGGCGTAAAGGAGCTGCTGGCCGGTCGTGGCGCCAGCGAAGGCGGTGCGGTGGAAGAGCGTCCCGCCGAAACGGCGGAAATCGAGGAGGCCTTCCGGCGTCCGGTTAAAGGGGACGCCCATGCGGTCGAGCATGTGGACGATCCCGGGGGCGGCGTCGGCCATGCCCTTGACGGGGGCCTGATTCGCAAGGAAGTCGCCACCATAGACGGTCTCCTCCAAGTGGACGCGCGGGGAGTCCCCTTCGCCCTTGGTGTTGACGCTCGCGTTGATGCCGCCCTGCGCGCAGACCGAGTGGGAGCGCTTCACAGGGACCAGCGAGAACAGATCGACCGGGACGCCTGCTTCACAGAGCTTGATGACCGTCATCAGCCCCGCGAGGCCTCCGCCGACCACGATCACCCGGCGGACTTTGCCGTTTTCGCTACGTACCGTGCTTTTTTTCGCCATGACGTCTCCTCGCGGTTCCGATGATTCGCGGCGCCGGAGGTTGCCGAACGCTCAAGTGCCCAGGCGCTTTGGCGCGGGTCGACTCACGAATCGGGCGGACCTTAGTGAAAGCCGCGAGAAAGAAAAAGAGGCCGCGCGACTCACTGCGTCGTTCCTTGGGACGGAGACCAAACCGCCGGCACGCGGTTGTTGAGAACTCCGCGCCGTCTCCCGCTTCGCCGACGGACGCGCAATAGGGCTCTAAATCTGTCGCATTTCGACCGCATCCTACATTTGGCGACCGATTGAGACGCGCTTGTGAGATTTCCTTGGCCCTTATCGTCTCATTCGAGCATCATCCGCCCGACGAAGAGGCACGACGCGGCCTCTTAGAAGGAAAAGCCATGAAGGTTCAGCGCTTGGACGGAAAACTCGCAGCGGCATTGGCCCTCGTCACCGTCTCCCTTGCGGGGCTCGTTGGGTGTTCCCAGGAGACCGGGCCGACCTTCGTCACGAGCGATGTCGACGAACTGCGCGTCTGTGCGACGACGAGCACCCTGAAAGGTGTCGACGTCTCGAAGTGGCAGGGGAACGTCGACTTCGCCAAGGTCGCTGCCTCGGGGCGCGCCTTCGCCTTCACGCGCATCAGCGACGGAAACGCCTCCGTCGATGAGTACTTCTCCAAGAACTACGCGGCGATCAAGAACGCCGGGCTCGTTCGCGGCAGCTACCAGTTTTTCCGGCCGAAGTCGGATCCGATCGCCCAGGCGCAGAAGGTCCTTAACGCTCTCGATGCCGCCGGCGGCCTCGAAGAGGGCGACCTCCCGCCCGTCCTCGACCTGGAAGTGACCGACGGCGTCTCGTCGAGCACGGTCGCCGCCCGTGCCAAGCAATGGCTCGACTACGTCACCGCCCAGACCGGCAAAAAGCCGATCCTCTACACGGCGGCCGGCATGTCGAACGTCATCGCCAAGGGCCTCTCCGGCTACGTGCTCTGGGTTGCGAATTACGGCGCCACCTGCCCGAGCATGCCCACGGGCTATAAGTCCTGGAATTTCTGGCAGTACACCGACAAGCAGAAGGTGAACGGCATCGCCACGAGGGTCGACGACAACTACTTCCAGGGCAACCTCGCCGCCCTCCAAGCGCTCACGATGGGCGGCACCGGCGTCGCCCCGCGCGCAGTCCACGCCAATCTGGAAGGGGTCGACCCGATCTCGACCGTCGACCTCCCCGCTGGCGAGGTCGAGCGGATGCCCGGCATGTTTGAGGTCCCCGAAGGCCAAGGCTTCATGGGCGCCTCCTCGGGCGAGTGATTCGGCACCCCTCCTTCAGAAACCCCGGGTCGCAAGCCTCGGGGTTTCTTGCTTCCGCCGTTCACGACAGCCTTGCGCGCCGCAGCAACCTCCGCTAAGCGCGCCAGTCCCTGGAGAGGGTTCCGATTTTTGGGACCTTTTCCCGGTATCCCCGCCGCTTCGGTCATCCGAAGCACCACCTCCTAAGTACGGAGTTTCTCATGGCAAAGTCCCCGCTCGCGCTCGTGAAAGATAAGTTTGGCGATAAGGCAAAGCTCGTCGCCGCCGTCCAGGCGTTCGCCGACGACAACGCCCTCTGGCTCGGCCGCGCCCAGGAAGGCAAAGGCCTCGCCCACGTCTCCAACGCGAAGCTCCTCCGCCTCCACGGCGTCTTCACGGAAGTGAAGAAGGTCTTTGGTAGCCGCGAGAAGCTCATCGCCGCGATCCTCGAGACCGAGAAGCGCACGAAGGACGCCGGCTACAAGGCCCGCCTCGAGGCGTTCCCGATCCCGCGTCTCTTCGACCAGTACACCTCGGCCAAGAAGCGCGTCGCCGCCAAGGCTTGAGTCGCGTTTGTCTCCGCCCGGCGCGACGCCGGATCGGAGAACGCGAAACCCCGCCCTCGGTCGCCGAGGATGCGGGGTTTTTGCTGTTTTGTCTGCCTCAAGCGCGCCCGCTTCCGGTAGCTTGCGCCGCTCAACGTAACCCCTCAGCGGCACTCGCCGCTGTTACATCGGTGCGCGCCGTTTCCTCACCGCCTGCGGCGGTTCCGGGCGGACGCGCAGCTACCCAGAGGACGAGGAACGACCATGGCGGAAGCGAATCTGCGCGGCGAAATTCACATGTCGGAAGAGGCCTATTGGGCCAACTGCTTTTTCGACACCGAATACAATCGTCGACTCTTTTTCGATAAGCTCAAGTTCCCCGGCTACGAGAGCCTCTGGCAGAAGGACGAGGGGACGAAGCTTTCCCGCCGCGTTCGCATCTCGCCGCCCGTCGACGCTCTCCCCGGTCCAGTGAAGAAGATCGCCGGAAACTCCTTCAATTACGAAGAAGAAGGCACCTTCGACAAGGGCACGAAGCGCTACTCCTTCGTCGTTCATTCGAGCACCGCCGCCGACAAGTCGAACGTGCGTGGCGAGATGTGGGTCGAGAGCGTGGGCGGCAAGCTGTACCGCTGTGCGAAGCTCCAGGTCGACGTGAAAATCTTCATGGTCGGCGGAATGATCGAGAGCAAGATCATCGAAGATTTCACGAAGTCTTTCGAAGCGGCGACGATCTTGGCCAACGAATTTGCCAAAGAAAAAGGCCTTTGACCGCAGCGGTCGTTCGTCCTGCTCCGCCTCGGCCGCCCTCGTTCTTCGGGGCGGCCGCGGCCGTTTTCGCGAAGGACCTCCGCATCGAGTGGCGCACGAAGGAAATCCTCACAACGGCAGGCTTTTTCGCGCTGCTTGTGACGGTCATGGCGTCGGTCGCATTTCTGGATGGCGAGCACACCGCCCCTGGCGCGATCTGGATTCCGATCGCCTTTTCGGGCGTTCTCGCCCTCGGCCGCACCTGGCAGCGGGAGCGCGAGGAGAACGCGCTCGTCGGGCTTCTTGTGGCGCCGATTCCGCGGGCCGCGCTCTTTCTCGGCAAAGGTGCCGGAGTTCTTCTCTTTTTGCTCGCTGTGGAAGCGGTGATCGTGCCGACGGTGGCGCTCCTGTTCCACCTCGATCTCCTCGCGATCGCGCCGCGGCTCCTCCCGCTCCTGCTCGCCGGATCGATCGGCATCGCCGGTCTCGGGACGCTCTTCGGAGCCATGACCGTACGCACCCGTGCCCGCGACCTTGTGTTGGCGACGGTGCTGTTTCCGCTCCTGTCGCCGGTCCTCCTGTCGGGGGTCGCCGGAACCAAAGAACTCTTCGACGGCGCGACGCTCCGCGAACTCTCTGATTATTTTCTGTTACTTGGTGTGTTTGATGTGCTCGCCGTCGCCGGGGGAATTTTTCTCTTTGGCCCCCTCGTCGACGACTGACGGCTCCGAAAAGACCCCACGAAGAGCCGTTTCCGTCGGGGCGACGTCTGCGAGTGAGCGGCCGTTGGCTCCGCCGATCGCGAGGAAGCAAGTCCTTCGACTTACGAGGGAATTGCCGGCGGGCACGAATCCGGCTTCGCCAAGGACGACGGGGAAGCCAGCCTCCGCGAGGAGCTCGTGGGCGGGTGCGGCTGGGACGTCCACAATCACCGTTCTTGCCGAAAGCGTCGTTCCATCTTCGAAGGATACTCCGCGCACCTCGGAGAGGCCGAGGATGGTTGAAACCCCCTTTTCAATCGCCGTGATGCCGAGCCTCTCGGCGACCGAGCGCCCAAGTTCGCTCGCGCCGCGTGGCGCCACAAGCACCGGCTCTTGGAGGACGACACCGGCCTCCACGAGGATTCCCGCGGCGCGCGCCGAGAAGACGCCGGGGCGGTCTTCATCGCCGCAGGGGATCGTAGCGTCGTGGTTGCCCGTCGCAAACACGAACCATTTTGGATAGATAAGCGAGGCTCCACGGTCGCGTGCGAGCAGGAGCGCCCGTGGATTTCCGTCGGGATCGTAGATGCCGACGACGGTCGCCCCGAGGCGCAGGTCTTTCGGTGCAGAATGCAAGTACGCCGCCCGTGGATCACTCGCCGTGAACGCCCGCAGGACGCCGCCGGGGGCGACGGCGTCGTCGACCACGATGCTCGACAAACCGGCGCTCGTCGCCGCCCGCGCTGCCGCGAGGCCAAACGGGCCGCTGCCGACGATGAGCACATCGGTCGTCTCGACGGTCGCTTCGCGGACAGCGCCGGCTTCCGTGGGGAGGTGACCGAGACCGGCGACCTTCTGGGCAAAGGCGGCGAGCAGGTCTTCCGCGATAGGAATTCCTGCAAGAAAATCATGGTGATTGAAGCCGTTCGGGAAGGCGAAGTCGGCGCCGCGCAACGGGTCAAACCGGCGGGTGAGCGCACTGTTTTGCGACTCGACGCGAGCCCCGTCACAGACCGGCTCCAAGCACGAGAGGACGTTTGGGACGCCGTCGACACGGAGCACGCAGCCGTCGCAGCCGCCGCGAAGGCAGGAGGGGCCCCGCGGCCGGTGAAACTTCGGGCTCCGTGCGAGGGTTATGTATCCTGCACGTACAAGCGCCACCGCGAGCGGCTCACCGGGGCGCCCGTTTACAATCGCCCCATCGAAGGTGAACGCCACCGTTTTTTCGGCCCCTGCGCGCCCGGTCTGTTCGGCCATGGCCGCCTTCTACCGCATCAATCGCGCCCGAGGGTCCCCCGACGGTAGTCGTAGATCGCGCGATCGATCTCTTCCGCGGTCGTCATCACAAAGGGGCCGTGCTGGACGATCGGCTCGCCGAAGGGTTTCGCGGCGGCGAGGAGGAGCTGGGCCCCTTGGTCCCCTGCTTCGAGGACGATGCGCTCGCCGGCTTCGAGGAGCGCGATCTCCGCGCGCTTGATGAGTTTTTCGCCGATCTTCACTGAGCCTTCGTTGACGAAAAAGAAGGCGGTATGGCCGATCGGCGTCGGGACGTCGATCTTGTGGCCAGCCTGAAGGACGACGTGGGCGAGAAGCGGCTCGGCGGCGCGGTTCCGGACGGGGCCGTGAACGCCGAACAGGTCGCCGGAGACGACCCGCGCAGCGCCCTTGCCGTCGAGGTCGGTCGTCTTGATGGGGGCGGCGCCCGGTGCTGCGAGCGCTTCCGGCTGCAGATCCTGGTAGAAGGGATCACACATCTTCTCCTCTTTCGGGAGATTGATCCAGAGCTGGAAGCCGCTCATCAGACCGCGATCCTGCTCAGGCATCTCCGAATGAAGAATTCCCCGTCCGGCCGTCATCCACTGGACTCCGCCCCCTTGAATAAGTCCTTTGTTGCCGCGGCTGTCTTCGTGGCGCATTCGCCCGTTTAGCATCACCGTAACCGTCTCGAAACCGCGGTGGGGATGCGTCGGGAACCCGGCGATGTAAGCGTTTGGATCGTCCGAGTGGAAGCGATCGAGCATCAGAAATGGATCAAGATTCCGGAGCCGTGGCTGACCAATCACACGTGTTAATTTTACACCAGCGCCATCGCTAGTGGGCATTCCTGCGAGAACTTCTTTTACGGCACGCGCCTGGGACATCACCGGATTACCTCGTTGAGCGGGGGTCGTTGTACAGCCGGCAACCGCGGCCACGGAAGCCTGCGCAAGGAACGTGCGACGCGTAAACTGGGCGGACATCGTGGCAACGGTAATCGACGTCGCGTCGGCGCGCGCCGCCTCTGCACGCAACTCGGGGTTCCTCATGGCGGAGCCGCCCCCACAAAATCGCATCGTCGAACTTCGGAAATGCGTCGTTCCAAAAGCGCGGGGTTTCGACGAAGATACCCAAGCGCGTCATGAAACTCGGCATCCTCGGCCCGTCCTCCGGCGACGTGAACCAACTGGGTCGCGCGGCTGAGTTCTTGTTGCGTCAAGCAAAAGCGTGGAAAGTCGTGTACTTGGACGGCGACGGTACCCTTGACAAAGCGGTCGCTGCCTGGGCGCGAAAGATCGTTGGCGACGACGCAAGCGACGACGGAAGCTGGGAACGGGCCGCCGCCCTCGCCGCCGGAGGGACCGCCGCCGCCGTCGACGCGTACGTGCACGGTGAGCGGGCCCGCCTTCGTCTCCGTGCGCTCGAGAGCTTGCCCGACGATACGCTCCGCGCGGTCGAGCAGGTTGGTGAGCGCGTGGTGCTGTTGACCAACGATCGCCGCCAACTCGAAGACGACACCGCGCGCGCGGCGAATATTTTGATCTACGGCGACGGGAGTTCACCGACCGTCCGAAAGATCGGGGCTCGTTGGTTTCTTTCCCCCGGCCCCCTCGGCTGCCCGGGCGGCGGGATCGCCGTGCTCGATGACGACGGCCCCGACCTCACCGTCAGCTTCTACGACGCGAGCTTCAACCTTTCGCTCCGCGAAGAGCTCCTGCCGCTCCGCGTCCGTGAACCGGGCTGACAACCGCCGAGGAAGATCGGTGCCGGCAACGATCGTCTTTGGCGGAAGCTTCAACCCGCCCCATCTCGCGCATTTGCTCGCGGTCGTCGTCGCTCAAGCAACGATTGAAACAGCCCGGATTCTGGTCGTTCCGACCTTTCGTCACCCTTTCGGAAAAGCACTTGCCCCTTTTGAGGAGCGTCTCGCCTTGTGCGATTTGGCCTTTGAAGGCGTCGCAAACGTCGAGATTTCCCGGGCGGAAGAAGAGATCGTCACGCAGCGTCTTTCGGAGGGCAGGGGGCCAGGTGAGGGGCGTACGGTAGATTTACTCGAGTTTCTTCAAACGAAGTATCCCAACGATTCTTTGCGTCTCCTCGTTGGCGCCGACATCCTCGTCGAAGCGCCCAAATGGCACCGTTGGGGCGCGGTCTGTGCGCTCGCGCCTCCCATTGTGCTTGGGCGGGCCGGCGTCGATCACGCAGAGGCGCCGCCCCCGGTGCTCCCGGAGGTCTCGAGCACGCTGGTCCGCGCGCTCCTCGCCGCCGCCCCCGACGATCCGCGCCTCACCGCCTGGGTGCCGCGGAAGGTGCTTGCTCGGATCGCCGATCGCGCGCTCTACCAGGTGCCGTGAAGGTCTTCATTCTTGGGCGTGGGAAAGTCGGCGCGGCACTGGCGGCGGCGGCAAAAAGCGCAGGGCATCGCGTACGTGTGCAGAGTGCACGTTCCTCGTCCCTTGGAAATGGGACGAGGAAAATCGACTGCGATCTCGCGATTTTGGCTGTCCGAGATGCGGTGATGCCGGCGACGATCTCGGCGCTCATCGCCGCCCAGGCGCTCCCCGCGACGGCGGCGGTTGTTCATGCGGCTGGTGCGCGTGGCGCCGAGTTCCTCGAAGCGCTCCGGCCCCACGTCGCTGGCGTCGCCCAGATGCACCCGATGATTTCCTTCGCCGACCCGACGGCGCCACCGACCCTTTCACGTGGAAATATGAGGGTTTCGGGGGATCCGACCGCGGTGAAAGTGGCGCGTGCCTTCGCGCGCTCCCTCGGAATGACGCCGCGTGAACTCGTCGGTGCCGACCCGGTCGGCTACCACGCAGCAGCAGCGCTCGTCGCGAATGGGGCCGCAGCGCTGGCGGCGGTCGGCGTCGCGCTCTTGGAGGTCGCCGGGGTTTCTGTGCAAGATGCACCGAAGATGCTTGGGCCTCTTCTCCGGTCGGTCGCCGAAAACGTGGAAAATCTTGGGCTTCCTGGCGCGCTCACCGGCCCAGTCCGTCGCGGCGATGCGGCCGGCGTCGCCAAGCACGAGGCGCTCGTCGCCGATCGCCTCCCGGAAGCTCGGCCCCTCTATCGCGCCCTGGTTGCGGCTCAGCTCCCCCTCGCGCGTGCCCTTCCGGACGCCACCCCCGAGCAGCTCGCCGCCCTCGATGCGCTCGTCGCTTCCTGGAAATAATCGAGACGGGACGCGGGACCGCGCCAAGATTCCGAGCTAGCGTCCCCCCCACCGTGGCGCTCTCGATCGTACCGTTTTCCGAAGGCCGCACCCCTGCATCGCCGTTTGCACGCCTCGATGCGCGCATCATTGGCGGGGAACCGGGGCTGATTTACGTCGGAATCGTGCGCCGCCACGAGTCGGCGTTGATGGCCCACATGGCGCGTCGGGCCCGCCAATGCGGCCGGATGGCGATCGTCGCGCGCTCGCGGGCCGGCGCGTCGCTCGTGCAGGATATCGCCCTTCGTCTTGGCGTTTCCGAACTGCCGTTTGACGTCCGCAGTGCCGCCGACGTCCTCGCCGAGGCGGCTCGCAAGCGCGGCTGCCAAATCTTCGCGCCGGTCGCACCACCAGGGACCTGGGAAGAGGCGGTCGCCCGTGAACTCGCCGGGCGCGGTGTCACTACGGTCGTCTTGGTCGGAGAGACGTCCTTGGAATTGCAGGGGGAATCCTTCCTCGTCGACGACGAACTCTCTGCTGCCGACAAGGTCTTGTGGCTCGGTGCCGTCGCACTCGACGCCGAGGCGATCACCCGCTCGCCGGATTTGGCGACCCTCGAAGGCTGGTGGCGCCAGGCCCGCCATGCACCCCCACCGCCGCCGCGCGCCGCCCTTTCGGAGACCGCGCGCGCGGCGCTCACGGCCCTCGCGGTTGTTGCCCGTCCATGGCGCTGCGATGAATTGACGAATCTTGGCATTGATGGCGCAGCTTTTTCCGAATTGAAGCGCTTCGGCGCTGTGGCCGACTACGACGGCTTCGCGACGATCACCGCAACCTGGCTCGACGAAGCCCGTCGCGCCGAACAGATTGCAACAACAGAGGTTTTGGCGCGCGGTGCCGATGCCCTCTCTCAGGTCGTCGACCCGTTTGCGCGCCTCCGCGAGGCTCAGCTCCTCCTTCGCCAGCGCCAGTTCGAGCAGGCCGATCGCACCTTTGCGCGCGCCGTTTCGCGCGTCGACGATGCCGCCGCACGGCGCTCGTTTGTCGCGGCGTGGGCGCAAACGCTCGCTCCATTTTGTGCGGAAAATCTGGAGCTTCCGCCGGAGAGTCTGGAGGCCGATCGCACGGCGATCACCGAGCTGCGTCTCCGCGCCGCCGAGCGCGCCCTCGCCGCAGTAGAGGCCGAAGAGGCGCTCTTTTGGGCACGAGGGACCGGCGTCCTCGCCGAGGCGACGCCGCGCGCTCTCCTCGTCGTCGGGCGTGCCCACATCGGTCTTGGCGACTTGACGGCGGCGAAGGTTGCCCTCGAAAAGGCGCGGCCGCTGGTCGCGCCCGGGGACAAGATCCTCGCCGGTCGTATCGCCACTGAGCTTGCCGAAATTGCCTATCTTGCCGGGCGTTTCGACGATGCTCGCCGGGAGGCAGGGCTCGCGCCCGTCGAGGACGCGCAGACGCTTCTCCGCGCCCGCAACATCCTCGGAAAGATTCTTCTCGCGGAGGCCGACTGGACCGCCGCCGACGCCCACTTCGCCGAAGATGCGCTGACCGCCGCCCACGCCGGCGACGACACGGCCCGCATGCGCGCGCTCCTCAATCGAGGAATCGCGCTCCTTTCAAAGGGGCATGTGGAGGATGCTCGCTCGATTTTTGAGCAGGTGCTCGCGGAAGGGGAGCGCACCGGCGATGGGCGCGGGATTGCCTACGCGCTGTCAAACTTGGCCGTCGTCGCGACCCAGCAGCGGCGCTACGGGGAGGCGCTCGCCCGCTGGGAGCGGACGGCGGGGCTCAACTACGGGCGTCGCGACCGCATTGCCGCCGCGCGTACACTCACTAATCTCGCCGAATTGCGCTGTAAACTCGGACTTTTGGGGCGAGCTGAGGAGGCGCTGGCATTTGCACGGAACGCGATCGGACCCGGGATCACCTCCCAGCGCGCAAGCCGCTTCTCGATCGTTGCTGCGAAGATTTCGCTCGCCCGAGGACGCACCGACGACGCCCGCCGTTACGCGGCGACCGCCGTCGTCGACGCCGAGAGCTCCAGCGACGTGGAGTCGCTCTCGGAGGCTCTCCGGATCGTTGCGCGAATTGCCTTGGAAGATGGGGATGTTGCACGCGCTCGGGAGACCGTCGAGCGGGCCCGCCCATCCTGCACCCGTGACGCGGCCACCGCCGAGCTATCGCTCCTTGGGGCGCTCTGTCTCCGCGCCGCCGGCGACGACGCCCTCGCCGATGCCCGCCAGGCGCTCGTCCTCGCCCGAAAGGCCGACGACGAGGAAATTTCCAGGGAAGCGCACACGCTGCTTGCGCAGCTCCTCCGCGAACGGAACCAGCACGACGAAGCGCACGCCCATATCGAACGGGCGACGGCGCTCCGGGATGAGGTCGCGCGGACGCTCAATGGCGAGGTCCGAGATGCCTACCTGGCGAAGCCGGAGACGGTCGCGCTTGAGCGTCTTTCCGTGCAAATTGCACGGGAAAGCAACGGGACCCTCGATGGCGAAGAAGCGCCGATGACGATCCGCGTGCCGAGCGCCACCTTGGGGGCGGCGGCGCGGGAGATTGTTGGCGAAGACCCGCAAATCCGAGCGCTTCGGGAGACGATCAAGAAGGTCGCGCGGAGTTCGGCGACGGTGCTTGTTCGCGGCGAGAGCGGGACCGGCAAGGAGCTCGTCGCCGAGGCGCTTCACCGAGAAGGGGAGCGGAAACACGGGCCGCTCATCACGGTCAATTGTGCCGCTCTCGTGGAAACATTGCTCCTTTCTGAGCTTTTTGGTCACGAAAAGGGCGCATTTACCGGGGCACTTGCCCGGCGCCGAGGACGCTTTGAGCTTGCCGAGGGGGGCACCCTCTTCCTCGATGAAATTGGTGATATTTCATCGCGAACGCAGGTGGCTCTGCTGCGTGTTCTGCAGGAAAAGACCTTTGAGCGCGTAGGTGGGACGGCGCCCATTCGCGCCGATGTTCGCGTCGTATGCGCGACGCATCGCGATTTGCGAGCGATGGTCGATCGCGGCGAATTTCGCGAAGACCTCTATTATCGGTTGCGCGGTCTCACGCTGGAGATTCCGCCGCTCCGCGCCCGTTTGGGGGACCTCGGACGTATCGCCGAGAGCCTACTTACCCGCCTCGCCTCCGAGCGGAACGAGCCGAAAAAGCGCCTCGCCCCCGACGCGATCGCGCTCCTGTCGCGGCACAAGTTTCCCGGAAACGTCCGTGAACTCGAGAACATGCTTCGCGCGGTGACGCTCCTCACCGATGGACAGGTCATCCTCGCGAAGGACCTCCTCGAGCACCACCCCGAGCTCCGGCCGCTCACCGTGGAGGCGGCCGACGACGAACGCAGCAGCGGCGACGTCGCAAAGTGGGGCCCGCCGAGCGGCGATTCCGCACGGGCCATGGCGCCTCGCGAAGAGCCTTCCGTCGTTCGGCTTCCGGTCGTTCGCGGCGACGACGACGGTGGCGAGCTCCCGCCCGACGAAGCCGACGCGACCGCCGCCGCCTACCGGCAAATCCGGGCGGGGCAGGTCCCCCTGGCCGACATCAAACGGCAAATCGAGCGTGACTGCATCGCCCGCGCCCTCGAAGAGACGCGGGGAAACATCACGCGCGCGGCGGCGCTTCTTGGAATGAAACGGCCGCGCCTCTCGCAATTGGTCAAGCAGTATGGTTTGGTAGAGGGGAGTCGGGATGCCCTCGCCGCCTCCGAGGAGCCGTGATGATGACGTTCAAGCTTTCCCAAGTTGCCCCCCTGATGATTTCGTTGGCGCTCGTTGCGCTGACCGGCTGCGTCGCGGAAGCGACTCCGGAAGCGGAAGCGCAGGTGGAGGCGATGGAAACGGGCGAACTTGTTGTTCCGACCGATACACGCGCCGCCTCGATTTTGCAGGGGATCCCCCCGGTTGTGACCGCCGAACGCGCTGCCGACGCACCGACGAAGCCCGGCGTCGATGTGATGCGTGACCCGGAGCCGCAGCCCTGGAACGACCCGAACGTCCGTAAGTTCCGCTGACCGACCGAGGGCTACGCTAGAAGCGCCGCGTGGAAGACCTACGCGCGCGGACGACACTTTTCTGCGGCATCATGGCCTTCGCCATCGCGGCGTCGGTGCTTTTGCGGGGGCGGAAGTCGACGCACTGGCTGTTCGCGGCGTTCTGCACGTGCGCCGCCTTTTGGTATCTCTCGCAGTCGCTCGCCGGCCTCGTCCAGGCGCCCTTCTGGGTGCGCACGACGACCGTCCTCACCGTCCTCCTGCCGAACTTCGCGGTCCACCTCTTTCAGAGCATCGTCCCTGAAGAGCCGGGGGACACAATCCCGCCGTCGCGCCTCGGCCGAGTGGCCGCCATCCTGGGCGCGCCGATGCTTGTTTTGGCATTGACGCCCTACCATGAAGCTCCATTGAGCCTCACGGTCATTTACTTCTATGTACTCGGCGTCCTTGCGGCCGCACTCGCTACATTGTGGCGGCGTGGGCATCGCTCTGACTCGCGCGCCGTTCGTGAGCGGGTGAAGTTTCTTGTGGTGATCGGCACGCTCGCGACGATCTTCACACTCGCGGACTTTCTCTCGTTTCTGGGTTTGTATCTCCCGCCCATTGGCGCCGTACTCGCGATTCTGTTCTTTTTCATTTTGGCGGAGTCTCTCCGGCGCCCCCGCCTCGCGGACGTCTACGAGCTCGTTGGAAAACTTATTGTTTTTACGACGCTCGCGTTTGCGTTGGCCGCCATTTTCTATTCCTCGAATACCTATATTGGTCGCTTTGGCGCCTCCTATCTCAATGCGGTATTGGCGGCGATTGTCTTTCTGGTGCTTTTCGAGCCTCTCCGCAATGAAATCGAGAAACGCGTCCATCAGTTCTTCTTTCGCGACCGCTTTGCGCTCGAGTCGAGCATTGCGAAGCTTCGGCGGCAGCTCGCCCACGTGATCGAAACGGGGGAGATGGTCCGGACGGTGATCGCGGGGCTCGAGGAGTCCCGTCGTGTGACGAGCGTTGCCATCTACCTCCGGGACGCCGACGGCTTCGAGCGCGCCGGGAGCAGTGGCGTGCAACCGCCACAAAGGCTTGAAAGTATTGCGCTTCGCCCGCTATTGACGCGCCTCGGTCGCCCGATCCTTTTGGAAGAGCTTGGGCGCGAAAAGGACGACCGCGACGGTCCCCTCGTTGCCGCCGCCGAAGCGCTCGGGCCGCTCCGCGGGGCAGTGTTGATCGCGATTCGGGATGACGAGGAGGTCGTCGGCCTCCTCGCCGTAGCCGATGATCGGGTGAAGGAGCCCTTCTCCTGGGACGAGGCGCTCCTCCTCGACAGCCTCGCGGGGCAGATGGCGGTTGCTGTAACAAATAGCCGTATTTATTCGCGATTGAAGGAGCGTGATCGCCTCGCAGCTCTCGGCGCAATGGCGGCGGGCCTCGCTCACGAAGTGAAGAATCCGCTCGGGTCGATCCAGGGGGCAGCTCAACTGCTCGAAGAAGTCATGTCCGGCGATGCGACTCAAACCGAGTTTCTTGGAATTATTCTCGAGGAGACGACGCGCCTCAACAACATCGTCGGCAGCTTTCTCGACTACGCGCGGCCCAACGAGGGGAATCCGGTCCCCGTCGACGTGAACGGCGCCATCCGCCGCACCGTTCAAATTCTTGGAAACGAGCTCGGCCCCGAGCTGGAATTCTCGCTCGACCTTGCGGACGACTTGCCGCCGGCGAATATCGACCCCGAACAGCTGCGCCAAGTCCTCCTGAATCTTTCCCAAAATGCCGCCCAGGCGATGAATGGCGCCGGCCGAATTACGATCGCAACGGCCCATCGCGGCCTCCGGTCGCCCGACGCGCTTGACGGGGACGACGCCCCGAAAAGCGCGTCGGGCGCGGTTGTCTCGATCCGGCGAGGCGCCGGATCGGAGAAAGCGCGAGACGGTGTGGAATTCGATGCCTACGCAGCCCGCGGGCGTGCCGCCATGAGCGAAGGAATCGAGTTGATTGTCCGCGATACCGGCCCAGGGATCGCCCCGAAGGTGCTCCCCAACCTGTTCGTCCCCTTCTTCACGACGAAGCAGAAAGGGACCGGCCTCGGACTCGCCATCAGTCAACGAATCGTCCAGGGGGCCGGCGGATCGATCGCCGTTGCGAGTCAGGAGGGGAGCGGCACGACGTTCACCATCCGGCTGCCCGTCGCGTAATTTCAGGGACTTTTGAGTAACGCGCCGCGGTAGTTGCGACAATCGCGCCGTGGAACGATGCGGGGTAGCGATCCGACGTACACCTCGGTATTCTTCGTAGGCGGCGTGGTGGGCCTCCGCAGTTCCCCGTTGGAGTTTGTCGTCGTTGCGGCAACCTTCAGCGCCTTCTCACCGCCAACATCGCAGCTCCGTATGAACCGCTCCTTCCCCCATATGCATCGCCGCACTCTCGCAATTTCACTTGCGATTTCGCTTCTTTCGGCGAATGCCGTTGTGGCGTGTTCGCTCCTCTATCCCGCTGATGCGGAGCCTTGCGCCGTTGATGGCGACTGCACACGCCGCGGCGCTGCGTTTGCCGGTTTCACCTGTGCAGCGAACCTTTGCGTCGCCCCAAGCGACGCGACCGTCGACGCTGGGACCGATGCCGACGCGGGGGAGGATCCCTTCGCGTGTGGGAAGCTTCCGCCCGTCGATCCGGATCCGACCAAGCCGGTCGACCTCGGAATGACCTTCGTCGACTTCTCCGGTGGCGAGGCGGCCAAGGGGATCGAGGCCCGCATTTGCGCGAACACCGATCCAACCTGCGCCTCGCCGCGAACGAAGAGCGGAAATCCGCCGAGTACCCTCGATGCTGGTGTGAATGATGCTGGCGTTGGCGGCGGAACCGGCTGGTTTTTCCCGACGGCCGACGGTCTCGTACAAGCGAGCGTTGAAACAGGTTTTGTAGGGTTCTTCGAGGTGCGTGGTGGAGGGTTTGTCCCGACGATTCGCTATATCTCTCCCCCCCTCCGGAAATCGTCGACGGACGGCCTTCAGATCATGCTTCGGGGCGGCGATATAGGTCTACTGGCGGCACTCGGCGTCGGCCGTAACTACGACCCCTCCAAGGGGCTTGTGTTTACCGTCGTGTACGACTGCATCGGGAACCCGTTGCCGAATATCAGGTTCACCGCGTCGGTATCTGACCCCGATATGGCGGCTTTTTACATCTACAATACAGCGCCGACGGCTGCGGAGACGAAGACTGAATCGACTGGCCGTGGCGGTTTCCTGAACGTTCCGCCGGGCTTCGTCGATTTTACGGCGTCCTACGCCGACACCGGGAAGGTCCTCGGCACGACCCGTGCGATTATTCGTGGTGGCTATGCGACAACTGTCCTTTTGAGGCCGACCCAATGAGCAGCAATCGCTCGAACAATTCAAACTCAAACCCCGATTTGCTTCGGTCGGGGCCGGTATCTCGTGCTGAGGACTCGGGCATCTTGACGACGCTTCAGTCGGAAGATGTCGTCTCCACAGACCCGGTATTCGGAAAATATAGCCTGCTCGGCGTCCTCGGTTCCGGAGGGATGGCGACCGTCTATCTGGCCGTCGCCGACGGTCCAGAAGGGTTCCGGAAGCTCTGCGTCGTCAAGACGATGAAAGAGGAGGTTGCCGCCGATGACGACTTCCGCGCGATGTTCCTCGATGAGGCGCGCCTCGCCGCACGCCTCAATCATCCGCACATCGTCCAGACCTACGAGGTCGACGAGCTCGAGGGGCACCTGTTCCTCGCCATGGAGTACGTTGAAGGGCAGCCGCTCCACCGTATTTTGCGCCGCATCCCCTTCGAGCGATTCCCGCTCAGTGCGAAAATCCGCATTCTTGCAGACGTCCTTGAGGCGCTCTCCTACGCGCACAGCCTCGCCGATTTCGACGGCGCGCCGCTCGGGATCGTCCACCGGGACATTTCTCCCCACAACGTCATTGTCGGTTACGACGGTCGCGTGAAGCTCCTTGATTTCGGGATCGCGAAGTCGGCGGCCGCCGAACAAATGACCCAAGCGGGGATCGTCAAAGGGAAAGTCGGCTACATGGCTCCTGAGCAGGCGTGCCTCGACCGCGTCGACGCCCGGGCCGACGTCTTCCCCGTCGGGGTGATGCTTTGGGAGTGTGTGACGGGCCGACGCTTCGTCGATCCGAAGGCCGCGCGCGAAGTCCTCGGTGCGCGAATTGCCGGGACGGAAGCGCGACTTTCTCAAGAACCAGGCATAGATCCCGAACTTGCTCGCATGTGTGACCGCGCCATGGCGACCCGCGTCGATGAGCGCTACTCGGATGCCGCCGCCTTCCAGACCGACCTCGAGGCCTGGCTCACCGCTCACCCAGCGCCGCCCCGGAAGGTCTGGTCGCAGACGATCGCCGAGCTCTTTGGACCGGAGCGAAAAAAGCTGCAAGCGGTCATTGAGCAGCGAATGTCTGAGCGTTTGTCGAGCACTTCGCGGCCGGTGCTTTCCGCGTCTGGGGTGCTCCGGGCATCGACGCTCGCTCAACGCGCCATCCGTCCCGGCGATACCGGGTGGGGCGCGACTGGATCCCACTCTCGTTCCGCGCGTTCCGCGAGCGCCAAGGTTGTTACGGTGCCCCCGCCGGAATCGAAGGGCCGCGGGGTGCTCGTCGCAGCGGCGGCGATCGGCCTCTTGATCGCGGGCGCAGGCGGGTTTGCCGCTTCTCGAATGATGGGGAAGAACGCGAGCGCGAGCGAGGGAGTGGCGTCGCTTGCCAGCAGCAGTGCGTCGCCGGCACCGACCGCTGCGGCCGCCCCGCCGTCGGCACTGGCCAGCGCTTCCGCGACGCCGCCAGGAACGGCAATTTTGCCGCCCACGGCGCCCACCGTACAAACAGCACCGACCGCTGCTGGCAAAGTGCCGCTGTTCCACGGCACAAAGCCGGTTGATACCGCCACGAAGACGACGCCCAAGCCCGGCGGAACGCGCTCGCTCGATGAAAAGGATCCCTATGCTCCGTGAGGTTCCGAAGGTGCGTTCTCTGGTGGTTTCCGCGACGTCTTTGGTCGTTTTTGCAGGTGTACTTTGCACGCACGGGACCGCATTTGCCCAGGCTCCTGCGACCGGTACGCCTTCCGTCGAAGAGGGGAGAATCCGATTTGTTCGCGGGATCGACCTGTACAAAGAAGGGAATTTTCGGGCGGCGCTCGCCGAGTTTCGCGCCGCAGATAGCGCTGCGCCGAACTGGAAAATTGCCTACAATCTTGGGCAGACGCTCTTTCAGTTGCAGGAATACGCAGGGGCCGTTTCTGCATTTGAGCGTTACCTCACGGAGGGGGCCGACAAGGTCCCCCCCGAGCGCCGCGAAGAGGTCGAAGCCGATCTCGCCAAGCTCCGTCCGCGCGTCGCGCAGGTGACCGTGACGGTGAACGTGCCGAGTGCGGAGGTTCTCGTTGACGACGAAAGCCAAGGGAATCTGCCGCGTGCGACGCCGCTGCTCCTCTCGGCGGGGCGCCGAAAAATCACTGTAAATGCCCATGATTACTTGAGCGAGACGCGGGTGATCGACCTCGCAGGGGCGACGTCGCCGACGGTCCCCTTCGAACTCAAGCCGATTCGAGTCACGACGACGGTGACGCCCACCGAGCCGAAGGAGACGCCGCGACCGCTGCCGCCCCCTCCCCCTCCGCCGAGCCGCACACCGCTCTGGATCGGGCTCGGTGCGACGGTCGTTCTTGGCGGCGCGACGACCTTCTTCGGCCTTCGAACGGCAAGCAAAAACAGCGATTTCGATGCGGTTCTCAACACGCCCGGCGCAACGCGCAAATCGGTGGATGATGCACGTAGTTCCGTGCGTTCCTCGGCGCTTGTGACCGACGTCCTCGGCGGAGCTACCATCGTTGCCGCCGGCCTCACGATCTACGCGCTCGTCGCGACCGCCCCAAAAACTGAGCAAGAAGCGGCGAAACCGGGCGTCACCGCGTTCGTTGGCCCTGCTTCGCTCGGTCTTTCCGGGCGCTTCTAGCGCCTATTCGTTTTGCATGAGGCCGCGGATCGTTCCGTCGGCCTCAATGCGTACGTTCGCAGCAGCGGGGACGCGCGGAAGGCCGGGCATCGTCATCACGTCCCCGGTCAGCGCCACAAGAAATCCGGCGCCAGCGGCGAGCCGAACTTCGCGGACCGTCACCGCGAAATCTTCCGGTCGTCCGGCCGCTTTCGGGTCGTCGCTCAAGGAGAGTTGCGTCTTCGCCATACAGATTGGCAGTCCGGACGCTCCGAGCTTTTCGATGCGCGCTAGGTCGCTCTTCGCGCGCGCCGTGAATACGACTTCCCGGGCGCCGTAGACGGCTTTAGCGAGGGCGTTCATCTTCGCGGCCGGCGTCTCATCGAGCCGGTAGGAGAACGTTGCTGCCGGCGGGTTCGCGTCGGTCGCATCGGCGACTTCTGCAACAACATCGGCGAGTTCCAGGCAGCCTTCACCGCCGCGACCGAAACCCTCAGAAAGGGCGACGCGACCCCCTTTTTCGGCGACGCGGGCTCGCAGAAAGGCGAGTTCTTCCTCGGAATCTTGGGGAAAACGATTCACGGCGACGACCGTCGGAAGGCCGTAGAAAGCGGCCGTTTCGAGGTGCTTGTCGAGGTGGGGAAGGCCCTTTTCCAACGCGGAAAGATTGGCGAGTGCCGCTTCTTTGACGGGCGCGCCACCGTGCATCTTGAGGGCGCGGAGCGTTACAACCAAGACGAGCATGCGGGGGAAAATTCCGGCATTTCGACATTTGATATCGAGGAACTTTTCTCCACCGAGATCGAAGCCAAAACCGGCCTCCGTGATCGCGTAGTCGCCGTAGTGCATCGCGAGCTTCGTCGCGAGGATGCTGTTGCAGCCGTGGGCGATGTTCGCGAAGGGGCCGGCGTGCACAAAGGCGGGGCCCCCTTCCGTCGTCTGGACGAGGTTTGGCGCAAGCGCATCGCGCAGGAGGGCGGTCATTGCGACGGCGGCCCCGAGATCGCCGGCGGTGATTGGCGCTCCCGCTTCCGATTCGCCGACGACGATGCGCGCGAGTCGGGCTTGCAAGTCTTGGAGATCGCTTGCCAAAGCGAGGATCGCCATCACCTCACTCGCGGCGGTGATGTCGAAGCGCTCCTGGCGGGGGATGCCGCCGGTCTTTCCGCCGAGGCCGACGATGACCTCGCGGAGGGCGCGGTCGTTCATGTCGAGGGCTCGCCCCCAGCGGACGGTCCGCGCATCGAGGAGGCCCTTGTCTCCGACGGGGAGCTTGAAGTGAAGGGCGTTATCGATGAGCGCAGAGAGGAGATTGTGTGCGGCGGTGATTGCGTGAATATCGCCAGTAAAATGAAGATTGATGTCTTCCGCGGGGACGAGCTGTGCCTTCCCGCCACCGGTGCCGCCCCCCTTCACGCCAAACACGGGGCCCAGGGAGGGCTCGCGGAGGGCAAGTACCGCATTTTTCCCGCGGCGCTGCATGCCCAAGGCGAGGGAGATGCTCGTTGTCGTCTTCCCTTCGCCGGCCGGTGTCGGGTTGATCGCCGAGACGAGGATCAATCGACCTTTCCCTCGCGCCGGAGTGGCGAGCGCAGCGAGATCAATCTTCGCTTTCCCGCGGCCGTAGGGGACGAAATGTTCCGGCGCGAGTCCGAGATCTTGAGCTACTTCATGGAGCGGTCGCGGGGCGTGCATGATGGCGCACCCTACGCGGGAATGGCGCCGCCGAGTAGCCCTTCACACCCGGAAGAGGCCGGTGGCGAGGTGGAGGACGGTCGCTGCACCGACGAAAAAGAGCATCGTTCCGAGGGCGCCCGCCGCCCACGCTACACGGCGCTGGGCCGGGCGGGTGACGACGAGGCCGAAGCTCTGCGTCGCCCCAACGAGCCCATTTGAGAAGTGAAAAGCGGTCGCTGCGAGCCCGACCAAATAGGCAATCGCCCGGACGGGGACGCCGAAGGTCAATCGGCCAAAGGAGGAGGCGAGGAGGTCGTAGAAGTCGCCGTCATCGAGGCCGCCGATCGCCTTTTGGACGCGGAGCTCCCAGAGATGAACAAGCAAAAACAACAGGATAACTATGCCAGACGCCCGCTGGAGGTAGTAGGCCCAGTTGCGACCATAGGGGTACTTATCGACGTTTGTTTTGGCGTTCCGGGCGATGAAAATGCCGTAGACCGCGTGGAACGCGAGCGGGAGAAAAATGCCAAAGATCTCGAGGGCCCAGAGGCCGGGGAGGGCTTGGATTTCACCGACGGCTGCATCGAAATGGGCGCGCCCACCGAGGGCGGCCGCGTTCGTCCACACGTGCTCGACGAAAAACAGCGACAGCGGCACGACGCCGGTAAGCGCATGCAGGCGGCGCAGGAGGAACGGGGTTCGACGCACAGCGCCACCATGCCAGAGGGGGGCGGTCGGGGCTAGCGTCGTCGCGGGGGCCGGGCGTGATTCCAGTTGACGCGTCGTGGCGAAGCTCTATCCTGCCCACCGCGCGCGAGCGGCCGGGGCTTTTCCCGTCCGCGACGCGTCCGTCCGCGAAGCGGGAAACGGCGTGTCGTTCGTGCAGACGCATTTTTCCGACAGGAGATGGCCGTGGACATCCAGAAGCTCTTCAACGACGAACTCCCCGCCGCACTCGCCAAGAACGCGGAAGACGCCCGCACCATCGGCGGCAAGTTCCAGATCAACGTCACCGGCGCCGGCGAATGGCACCTCGACGCGACCGCGACCGGCCCGGCGCTCAAGTCCGGTCAGGACACCGCCGACGTCACCATCACGCTCGCCTCGGAAGATTTCGAGAAGCTTCTTGAGAACCCCCAGGCGAACAGCATGCAGCTCTTCTTCGCTGGCAAGCTCAAGGTCGCCGGGAACCAGGTTCTCGCGATGAAGCTCCCGAAGCTCTTCGGCTACAAGGCCTGAGACGATCCGCCCCACGGCGGAACGGAAAGACGCGCCCCGGTTGCAAAGCCGGTTGGCGCGTCTCTCTTTTTGTGGTGTTCTTTTTGTAAGAAACTTCGCTACTTGTCGCTCTTTGGGGCGAACTTGCGGAGCTCCTCGACGAGCTCCCAGTCGGCGACGAGGCGCTTGCGCAGGAGGACCGAAAGGAGTGCCCCGACGAGCGGCTCCCAGTCGACATGGCCCGCCTCCGCCGACTTTCCCGACGAGAGCGCGCGGAGCGTTGCGACGAGTTCGAGGGCGGTCCGTTCGCGGCCTGCGGTGCTCTCGGCGCCGGCGCGTTCGGGGACGAAGACGGTTGTACCGTCGAGGAGAGTCACCCGTCGCCCGCGCTTCTTGCGCGCTTCGCCGCCCGGAGCGACGCCGGAGGGGAGAGCCCGTGGGCCGCCGAGCGCTGGGTCGCTCCCCTTGGCCTCGGGGCCGGTGAGCACGAGGACGTCGGCAGGGACGGTGACCGGCGACGCCTCGCTGAGGGCGGGGGCCGGCTCGACGTCATCGTCATCTCCTCGAAAGGAATGGACTTCGTCGGGGACCATGCTGTCGAAGGAGATGGCGACCGGCGGAACGGGACTCTCGGCGTCGGTGAACGTCGGGCCGGGGGGTGGCGTCGGCTCGAGGATCGCGCCGAGCTCATCGAGACCGACTTCTTGCGGCCCTTCAGGAAATGGGCGCGCCTCCGAGGACGGGGGAATCGCGCTTGGCGAACCGAGGACAGCGGGGGCCGGCTCGCCGATTCCGTAGTAAATACGAATGGCTGCGCGGACGTCGGTGCGGGAGGCGATCATCGGCTTCACGCGAAGGCCGGTCACCTCTTGGATCGCCTCGACGGCGCCATCGACGAGCGGATCTTCCATGGCGACGATGAGCGTGTCCCCCTCGCCGCGGCGGCTCCGCACCAAAATGGGAACAAGTCCGAAGCGATCGGCCAGTTCGCCAGGGACGAGATCGAGGAGGGGCCGCGAGAATTCGACGTGGTGGAGCGAAACCCACGGCACGCTGAGCTGCTTCGAGAGGACCTGGGTCAGCAGGGGCTCGCTCACGAGGCCACGCTCGACGAGGACCTGTCCGAGCTTCTGCCCGGGCGCTCGCGGCAATTTCAAGGCGAGATCGAGTTGGTCCGGCGTCAGGACCTTGGCTTCCAAAAGGAGCTCGCCGAGCTTCGGTTTCGTCACGGCGCCGAGCATACCTGAACCTCGGACCAGGCGACGACGGCAAACAGGCCTTCCTTCAGCGAGATCCTGCCGGTCAGGAAATGCATCTGCCGAGCGCTTGAAGAAAGACCGTGCGCAAACAGCGCCTGTGGTACGACTGGTACCCACGATGCGGGCGTGCCCTCAGTGCAGCTTTCCGTGCGAAGAAGCACACAAGTTCTGCCCGACCTGCGGCTACCCCATTTCCAAGGTAGCCACGCAGAACGACGATCCGCTCGTCGGGCGTACGCTTCCTGGCGGCTATGTGATCTTGGAGCTGGTCGGCGTTGGCGGCATGGGCCGCGTCTACCGCGCCGAACAGACGAACCTGGGGCGCACCGTCGCCGTCAAGATCGTCCATCCCCACCTCGGCGGCGAGGAGAGCGCAGCGGCGCGGTTCATCACGGAAGCGCGCGCGGCGAGTTCGCTGAACCATCCGAACTCGGTCAGCGTCATCGACTTCGGCAAGACCGAAGACGACCAGCTCTATCTCGTCATGGAATTCCTGCGCGGGAAGGACCTCGCCCGCGTCCAGTACGAGGAGGGGCCGCTCCCTTTCCGTAGGATTATCAACGTCCTCCGCCAGGTGCTCGCGGCGCTCTCCGAAGCGCATGCGCTCGGGATCATCCATCGCGATCTGAAGCCGGAAAACGTCGTCCTTGAGCCGAATCGCCAAGGGGGCGACTTCGTGAAGGTCGTCGATTTCGGCTTGGCGAAAATTCACGACAATTCGCCAGGTATCACGAACCCCGGCATCGTCTGCGGCACCCCCGAATACATGAGCCCCGAGCAGGGGCGTGGCGATCCGCTTGATGCGCGCAGCGACGTCTACGCGATGGGGATCATCCTCTACCAACTCCTGACGAACCAGCTCCCCTTCGAGGCGGAGAACGGCGCGCAGGTCGTGCTGATGCACATCAACGAGCCGCCGATCGACCCTCGGCAGCTCGTCCCCGAGCGGGAAATTCCGACGCCGCTCGCCGAAGCGTGCCTCACGGCGCTCGCCAAGGAGCCCTCAAAGCGCTTCCAGGATGCCGATGCCTTTTCGGCGACCCTCGGCGAAGTCCTCGGCGATCTCGAAGGTCTCGCGCGATCCCGGGCTTCGGTCGCCTGTGGAGCCTGCTCGGCACGAAACCCGGCGCGGCAGAAGTTTTGCGGCGAGTGTGGCGCCCCCCTCGACGGCGATGCGATCCCCTCGGTGCGGCCGGCGGCCCCTCCGTCTTCCCAGATCCGTGCGGGGAAGCGAACGACGGAACCGGCGCGCGCCCTCGCATTCGTCGAGCGCGATCTCGATCTTCGCTGGCTTGAGCACCAGCTGAAAGGGGCCCGGGACTCGTTTGCCGGGGCGCGGATTGTCGCCGATTCGGGAGGCGGGAAAACACGCGCACTTGCTGAGTTTTCTGCGCGAGTTCGCCAGGCCGGTGGCATCGTCGCCACCACCGCTGCCGACCCGTGGGGGGCCGATGTCGGCTTCTATGCGATCCGTCGCGTCGTCATCTCGCTCGCCGGGCTCCCGGCGAACGGCGGCACCGTCGCCGACTGGGGTGCGGTCGGCACGGAGGCGCTCGTCGGTCTTCAAGAGATTTTCAACGCGCCGACCAGCGGAGCCAGCGAGCCGCCCGGTCGCCGCCGTTTCGCCGTCGCCGAGGCGCTCCGCTGGGCGCTCGTACGCGCTTCGAAGGCGAGCCAAGGGCGTCCTGTGGTCGTCCTTGTCGACGACCTCCACCAGATCGACGGCGCCAGCCGCAGCGCCTTCGCCGCCGTCCTTCAGGAGCCGCCGCTTGTCCCGGGGCTCCTCGTCCTTGCGCATACTCCCGGCTTTACTGAGCCGGCGATCTCGGATGCGCTCGCGCCCAACCGGCCGCTGCTCGGGCTTTCGCTGCAGGCGGTGGAGCGCGCCCTCGGTGGGCACCCGCTCCCCGCCGGCCTTGGCAACGGCGGGCGTGGCGTCCCCCCCTTGTATGTAATGGAACTCCTTCGGTTTGTACAGGAGCACGGCGGTCCGCCGCCGCTCCGTATGGCCGACTTGATCGCCGCCCGCGTCGAGCGCCTCCAGCCGGACGCTCGCCGGGTGCTTCAGGCGATCTGCATCTGGGGCGACGAAGCGCCGCGGGATGCCGTAGGCGCCTTTGTGAGCGACGGCACGCAGGTCGATGCCGGCCTGGAGGCGCTCGTCGCTGGCGGCTTCGTGACGCTCGGCGAGCGTGGCTATTCGCCGGTCCACCCGCTCCAGCGCGATGTCGTTTTGGCGACGATCCCCGTCGAAGTCCGCCGCCAACTCCACGAGCAGGCGGCCGCCTGGGGCGGTGAACACGGGACGCCGATTGAGGCGCTCGCGCTTCATCAATACAACGCGCAGAATAGCTTTCAAGCGCTTGTTCTTTTGGAAAAAGTCGCCGCTCGTTGCGCCTCCCGCGGCGACAGCGAAGGGCGTATCGGGGCCCTTCGGCGCTGCCTGGAGCTCGCCCGCCGCGAGCTCTTCCGGGGCGAGATCGACGAGCCCGAGCGCGCCATGCTCATCTTCAGCCGGAAGCTCGCCGCCGCCCTCGCCGAGGGGGAGCACTTCACCGACGCCGAGGGCGTTCTTCGCGAAGCGCTCGATATTGCAGCCGCTTCTTCGAGTGACCGCGCCCGCATTTTTGCCGACTTGGCCAATTTGGCGCTCGGCCGCGAGCGTCGTATGGAAGCGGCCCACTACTACTACGAGGCGGTCGACCTCTCCCGGCGCATCTCCGGCGCCCACGACCTCACCAAAGTGCTCGCGACCTTGGGGAAGAGCTTCGGAGAAGGCTGATGGCTGCTCGAAAATCGTCGAAGTCGGTGCCGCCGACGAGCGCCCACGCCGGGGAGGGGACCCTCACCGTCCGGCGGATCCATCGCCGGGATCTCAACCGAGTTTGGGAGTTTCTCAAGCTCGTCTTTCGGGATGTGAACCGCGAGACCGTCGAGTACCAGCGCCCGCGCACCAAGACGCGTTTCCTCGAGATTTACGAGGAAGAGGGGATTGAGCAGCTCCTCTTTGAGTACACGCTCCCGACCGACGACGGCACGAAAGGGACGAGTGTCCTCGTCGGGTATGCGGAATGTGCTTTTGAAGTCGTCGGCAAAGATTCCTGGATCAACGTCCGCTATTTCCGCACGCGCGACATGCGCCCGCTCTTTGTGGAAGAGCTCGCGGTTCACCCGGAATTCCAGGGGCGTGGCATCGGCGCCTACATGATGGAACAGCTCGATCATCTTGCGAAATTGCGCGGATGTACCCACCTGGTCCTTGAAGTCGCCGAGAACAACGACAAGGCGCTCCGCTTCTACCGGACGCGCAATTTTCAAAAGCTCGACGCCGCTATTTTCCTCGCGAAAAAAGTCGAAGTCGCCGCCGACCTGCTCCCCCCGCGACCGGTCGCCTCCCGCCGCGCGCCGCCCGTGAAGGGGGGCTCGTGAGCGCGTCTTCGGCAGATGCGCGTCCGCCCGGAACCGCCGCAGGCGGTGAGGAAACGGCGCGCAGAACTGAAGATGCGCCGCCGCCGTCGTTGCGGTCGGTGCGGCCGCCGCCGGTGACCCCGCATATCGCGCGGTGGGACCTCGACAAGACCTACCTGCGGACCGAGTTCGATTCGCTCAAGGACCTCGTGCGGACCGCCTTCGAGCGCCCCGACGAGAAACGGGCGAACCCCGGCGCGCCGACGATGCTCCGCGAGCTCACCCGCGCCGGCTCCCAGATTCACATCCTTTCTGGGTCCCCCGAGCAGATGCGCTCGTCGCTCGAACGGAAGCTGAAGCTCGATGGCGTCGCCTGGGCCTCCTTCGTTCTGAAACCGAACCTCCAGAATTTACTTCGGTTTCGCTTTCGGGCCCTCCGCGACCAGCTCGGCTACAAGCTCCCGGCGCTCCTCCAGGCGCGCGTCTCCGGGATCGCGCGGGGCGGCGTCGAGGGGGCTTTCGTCCGCGAGGCGAAAGAGAGCCTCTTTGGCGACGACGCCGAGGCCGACGCCTTCGTCTATGCCCTCTACGGCGATCTCGTCGCCGGCCGCATCGGCCCCGCGATCATCGGAGAGGTGCTCGCCCGCGGTCGCCTCTACGAAGACGTCGCCTCGACGACGCTCGCCCTCGCCCGTGCGCTGCCGCCCCACGATCCCGTGGAGCGGATCCTGATTCACTTGGAAGGTCAAAGCGATCCGGCCGTCTTCGATCGCTACGGCGGGCGGGTCGTCCCCTTCTACAACTACCTCCAGGCGGCCTTCGTGCTCTTTGAAGATGGGCGCCTCGACGCTGGCGCCGTCCTCCGCATCGGCGGCGAGCTCGTGCGCGAGCACCGCTTCGACGGATCCCGGCTCGCGCGGAGCTACCAGGAGCTTGCCCAGCGGGGGCACGTCAGCGGCGTCCGTCTGAGCCTGCTCGGCGAAGCCTACGACGCCGCCGCGGCAGCGGGTGAGCCGATCGCTACGCCGGATATGCTCCGTTTTACGACGGATGTTCAAAGGTTTGCGTCGCTTGCCGCCGATCGCGGCGCCGACCGCCGCAGCCGGGGGACCTTCATCCCGAACTACGTCGACCTGGTGCTCCACCACAACAAACGCCGCACGAAGCCTCGCTAAAAACACCCGACGTTGCCGATCGCTTGGTGGTATCTTCGCCGGGCCGTGCGCGGATTGCGTCGGCCTTCGAACGGCGGTCGTGTGAGCGGCCCCGCCGGTCGGCGGTGGAGGAGCCTCCCGAGCCGACCGTTCTTTTTCGGGCGCTCCGGGCCTTCGCGGAGCTCTTTTCGGACGAGGCGAATCGTGGATAGTGATCTCGCGGACGCGGTAACCGGGCTCAAAGAGATCTTTCGTCGGCGGAACCTGCCGGCGACCTTCGGCAAAGCGGAGGCCCCGCTCATCGATGCGTTGAAGAAAGAACTCCGAATTCCCTCGCGAATTCGTTCCTTCTTCCTGGAGGCCAACCCGACCTCCCTCGAGACGGTCACCCCCGTCGAGCGCATCCGCTTGATCCCCGCCGAGGAGCTCAAGACGGCCCTCGAGGCGATCAAGAACCCGGCGGAAGGGGCCGCCCCCCTCGATTGGAAGCCTTCCTACGTCGTCATCGGCGAGTCGGCCCTCTTGAGCGACCCCTACTTCCTCGACGTCTCCAAGCCGGACCCGGAAGGGGACTGCCCCGTCTACACGGCGGAGAGCGGTTCCGAGCGCGTACGGCCGGTGCTTGTCGCTTCGAGCTTCGCGCAGTTCCTCCGGATTTTGGAGGCGGCCATGGACGTCGCCACCGGCTTCGGCGACGCGATCATGGACGACGAAGACGAAGATGCCTTCCGGGAGGCGCTCGGGCCGAAGGTCAAGGTCATCGACGTCGCCGCCCTCCGCGCCGGCCACTGGACCTGAGCGACGATGCGGCGACGATGGGTCGGGCTGTGCGGCGCGATGCTTGCGCTGGTCGCCTGTCGGGGGCGCGCTCCCGACCGTCGTCGCCCCGATCCGCCGTCCGAGAAGGCGCCCGCCCCCTCCCGCTCCGTCGGATGCGCCGCGAACCGATGGTGATTTTTCGCCGAGTGCCGACGGTCGCTCCGTGTACGACCGCGTCGCCGACCGTACGTGGCTCGCCGACTTCAACCTCGCAGCGACGATGCCGCTCGGCGTGAAGGGGATCCGTGCAAGCGGATTGATGGACTATCGAACGGCGCTTCGGTGGGTCGATGCCCTGAATGGCGCGGCGTACCTGGGCCACCGCGACTGGGCATTGCCATCGACGCCGCCGGAAGACCGGGGGTGCGAAAGCCACAACCGCTATTCCTTTGGCTTCGGTTGCACGAAGAGCGTTTTGGCGGAGGTCTATTTGCGGGGCCTCCACCTGCGGTCGCCGGCCCCCGCGGTCGGCGCCACGCCGGCGACCGTCAAGGGCCTCTCCAACCTTCAGCCCTACCTGTACTGGTCGGCTTCCCTAAACGCGAACCACGCCGACACGAACGAGAACGGGTACACCACCTTCTCGTTCAACAACGGCTTCCAGGGGAGCAACGTCGCGAAAAACTTCATGTATGTGCTCCCGATGATCCCAGGGCGCGTGGCGATCGCCGGGACCGTTTACGACCCCGCCGCCAACGTGACGTGGCTCGCGAACGCAAACCTCGCCGCCTCGGAGCGCTTCGGGGTTGCCGAAATCGCGCCGAGCGGGGCGATGCCCCACACCGCGGCACGCCTCTGGATCGCCGCCCTCAACCGCGCCCGTCACCTCGGGGAGTCCCGTTGGCAACTGCCGCCAACCGTCGCCACCGACCCGACCTGCAGCGCGAAAGACAACTTCGGCTTCGGCTGCGTCGGGAGCCCCCTGGGGAGCCTCTACTATCGATTCCTTGGGAAAACGCGTGGCGAACCGGTCGTCGCTGTGAACGAGAGCGGCTCGGCCGGCCCGTTCCGTCACGTTCAGCCGTACCTCTATTGGGCCTGCCATGCGGCACCGTCCAGCGCCGCCTGCCATCCCGATCAGGAACTCCCCTCCCACGTCTTTGCGTGGAGTTTTTCCTTCGGAAATGGCTTTCAGGGGACGACGATGTACGCGAACGAACTGTACGTTACCGCGTATCATCCGGGGCGGCCGTGACCGCGTAGTTCGCCCGTTGGGGGGAAGTCCGGAGCGGGGCTTCGCAGGCCAATCGGAGGCGCGCCTCCGCGATCGTGGCGACGCCGCCGCGGGCTCGAAAGGGGGCCGCCAGCGGAGCGAGCGTGCGATCGAGGCGTCCGAGCGCCTCCGGATCGAGGGACTGCTCGCTCACGACGGAAAAATAGGCGCGGGGGACCTCCTGCTCGGGGACGACGAGGCGCACCACAAAGCGGGCGTCGTCGCGGAGGCCGGCGAGGGTCGCCAGCGCGCAAAGCTGGGCGCCGCGGGGACCGGCGAGCGGCGTGAGGAAGCGGTCCGGGTCCCGGGGGGCCTCGTCGGGGAAGAGGGCGAGGGCGTCGGGCGGGCTCCCGAAGGCCGAAAAGAGGGCTCCGGGGAGGCAGGATAGGCCGCGACCGTCGAGCACGAGACGATCGGTCGCCTCTGGACAGCCGACCGACTCGCCATCCCCGAGATAGGCGCCGCGGGCCGCAAAGGCGCCGCGGGTCGCTTCGATGCCGATGCAGGCGCCCGTCTGGAGGTCTTGGGCTTCCGTCGCCCCGCACGGAGGGAGCACACAGCGCCCGCCACTCGCAGGTGCCTCCGCCCGGCGCGACGCCACGAGGGGGCGCGGGCAGAGGGGGACGAGCGCGCCGTCGTCGGTCGGCGGGCGGGACGGCCGGCAACCGATCGCCAGCGCGAACAGTCCGAGGAGACCGAGCAGACCGAGCACGCACCGAAAATCGCGAGAAATCACCCGTGCTTCGGCGCGGCCATCCGACGGCCGACGATGCGAAAGGCGCCCGGCGCCACCCGCCCAAGCAGGCTCGCCGCGCGGACGTAGGTCGACGTCTCAACCACCGGATCGCGGTTCAAAATCGCGCGGATCGCCGCTTTGGCGACGGCGTCGACCGTCTCCTCGAAGCGCCGCTCACGGGCGGGGCGGGGCACCCCCCGCGTGGCGTGGGCGCGGAACTCGGTCTGGACGGGGCCTGGCCGCACCATCACGACGGCGACGCCATCGGCGAAGAGCTCGGCGCGGAGGGAGGCGGAGACCGCTTCAAGCGCGAATTTGCTGGCCGCGTAGGCGCCGAGGCCCGGCGCAGCGACGACGCCGGCGACCGACGAAATCATCGCGACGACCCCTTTGCTGGCGCGCAGCGCCGGAAGGGCCCGGCGGGTGAGGTCGGTCGGGGCGATGGTGTTGAGCAGCAGCGTGGCGGCGAATTCGTCGGCGTCGATCGTGTCGACGGCGCCGTAGTGGCCGCGCCCGGCGTTGTTGATCAGCGTGTCGAGGCCGCCGAGGCGCGCAAGGGTCTCGGCGATCAGGCGCTCCCGGTCGCTGGCGACCGAGACATCGGCGGCAATTCCGAGGGCACGGCCGCCGGCGCGACGGCACTCTTCGGCAACCTTTTCGAGGGGATCGAGACGACGCCCCGCCAGAACGAGATCGGCGCCTCGGGCTGCGAGACCGAGCGCGATGCCGCGACCGATCCCCTCCGAAGCGCCGGTAATGAGAACCCGCATCGTCACTCGCGCACGATCCAGCCCCCCTTGAGGAGCTTCACGAGCGCTTCGCCGGTGTCGAGGTCGGTCGTCGTGCTCTTGTTGAGCACCGTCTCCAGGTGACCCCAGTTGAGCACGAGCTGGAAGGCGTCGAGTTCCTTGGGGGTGAGGTCGTGGAGGTGGGGGACGAGCGGCGAGGGGATCACCAGCTTCGCGTGCATTTCCGGGAGCTTGTCCTTGAGGACTGCGAACTCGTCGAGCTGGCGGAGCCCTTCCATCAGGAGCTCTTGGACGCCGAGATCGATCTCTTGCCCTTCGAAGCCGGGGACGTCCCCGGTGTCGAACTCGAAGAAGCCCTTCGCCCACGTGAGGAGCCGGAAGGTGCTCTTCATCGGGGGGACGTCGGCCAAATCGTTGATTTGCGCGAAGTAAATCGTCCCCTTGCGGAGGTAGATGCGGCCGACGTCGGAGTCGGAACGGACGGTGAGGACGCCGGTCTTCTTGGACGTTCCGAAGAGCTGAAGCAGGTCGGGCAGCGGAATTTCTTCGATGCTGCCGGCCATCGTGCGCGTCTGCCCGGGGCCGGGCGGGAGCGGCGCCTGGTGGAAGCCGGTGCGCTCGCTCGGGACTTCGGCCTCCGGCTTCGGGGCGAGCGGCTCGTTGGCCGGGGCGGCAGCGACGCCGTCGCTCGCGATCACCTTCAGGATCGACGTCCCGATGAGGACGCGGTCCCCTTCCTTCAGCTTCGCGCGCTTGATCTTCTCGCCGTTGACGAAGGTGCCATTCGTGCTCGCGAGATCTTCGATCCAGATGCCGTCGGCCTGGAGCTGAATTTTCGCGTGCTTGCGGCTCACCATGTCCTCGACGAGGACCATGTCCAGCTCGCTGGAGCGGCCGACAATGATTTCCTTGTCGGCGACCACAGGGAACTCACCGCCTTGGTACTTGCCGCTGATGAAGCGGAGCACGAAAGAACGGCCGCGGGGGAGTGGGGTCGCCTTCGAGGCGGAGTCTTGCATCACGGGGCCGATGGTGGGGTAAAGACTTGGGAAATCTTGAGGAAACCGACTGGCGAGACCGGGCGTACACAGCCTTGGACGCCGGACAGAATCCGCGCGGAGGCATCCGTATCCGATCGCCACGCAAAGGGTACCGATCTTCGTAGAAAAAGGTCAAGTCAACGGACACGAACTGCACCGACCTGTCCGGGCGGCGGCCAATCGCGCTATCACGGCGCGCCATGAGCCAGGATTCCTCGCTGTTCCGCCCGGTCGTCGCCGGCGGCGACCCCTTCGGTACCCATCGCGCCCTCCCCGCGGGCGGTCTGCCCCAACCGGCGGAGCGCGTCGACAACGACTTCTCGCGCCTCTTTGATGGCGAACTCCTCATCGCCGTCGAGACGCTCAACATCGACGCCGCCAGCTTCCGCGAAATGGAAGAGCGGGGCGGCGAGCCGGTCGAAACCCACGTCGCGGCGACGATCGCGGCGCGTGGCAAGCAGCACAACCCGGTCACCGGATCGGGCGGGATGCTCCTGGGGCGCGTCCTCCAGGTGACGCCGGGCCACCCGGACGCCGCGACGCTCCAGGTCGGCGATCGGGTAGCGACGCTGGTCTCTTTGTCGCTTACGCCGCTCACGGTCTCCGAATTCCGGGCGGCCCGGAAAGAGAGCGCGCAGCTCGATGTCGTCGGCGAGGCGGTCCTCTTTGCCAGCGGCGCCTACGCGCGGATGCCGGCCGATTTCCCCGAGCGGCTCGCGCTCGCCCTCCTCGACGTCGCCGGTGCCGCCCCCCAGGTCGCCCGCCTCGCGAAGTCGGGGCAGACGGTCCTCGTCCTCGGCGCCGGCGGAAAGAGCGGCATCCTCTGCGCCGCCGAGGCGAAGCGGCGCGGCGCGACGGTCATCGGCGTCGAGAGCTTTGAAGGGTACGCGAACGACCTCCGTGCCCTCGGGATCTGCGAGACGGTCCTCGTCCAAGACGCCCGCGATCCGGTCGCCGTCCGCCGGGCGGTCCTCGCCGCAAACGGCGGCAAAGAGGTCGATCTCGCGTTCTCCTGCGTAAACGTGGGCGATGCGGAGATGGCGGCGATCCTGGCGACGAAAGACCGCGGGATCGTTTACTTCTTCGCGATGTCGACGAGCTTCACGAAGGCGGCCCTCGGCGCAGAAGGGGTCGGCAAGGACGTCGATCTTGTGATCGGCAACGGCTACGCCCACGGCCACGCCGACGCCACACTCGATCTCGTCCGCGCGCTCCCGGCCGTTCGCGAGCTCTTCGCGAAGCGCTACGGCTGAGGCGCTCCTCTTGTTTCGCTGGGGGACTTCGGCGACAGTCCCCGCAATGCTCCGCGCCCCCGCCGCCCCGCTTGTCGCTCTTCTCGGGCTTGTTTGTGCCGTCTCGTGCACCCAGTTGCCGACCATCGAAGCCGCTCCGGTGGACGGTGGCGGGGTGGATGCCGGGGCGCTGCCGGATGCAAACGCGCTGGATGGTTCTTCCGAGCCTTCCGGCTGCCAGGTCCCGACGGTGCCTGAGGCCGTTTGCAACGGCTCAATCTGCCCAAGATATGCTGTTTCGACGGTCCTTTCCGCGGGCAACGTCGCGTTGGTATACCCGCACGGCCTCGCGTTGTCCGGGAAGTGGCTCTACTTTGCCGTCCAAGAAGCTACCGGCCAGGAACCTACCGACGGGCGTAACTTCAAGGGTCGTGGTGCCATCTTCCGTGTCGACCGGCAGCTTCGCGACGGTGCAGTTCCGGTCGCGGTCAGCGGCCTTCAGGAGCGCCCTCGGGCGATCACCGCCGGTTTCGGAGCTGTTTACTGGGCCGCCGCAGACCCGAAGAGCGCCGACAAGACGGTCATCTACCGCCTCGACGACACCGTCGAGTGTGGGTTGATGACCTGCCCGCCCCCGGAGGTGATTGCCACCGTTTCGCAACCGGTGACCACCCTCGTGGTTTCGAGCGCCGACCGGGTCTTGGCGATGACCGATACGTTGATTTCTATTCAAAAAAAGCCCAGCGGGTGGCTGTCAGCGCCCGTCGCAGTCACCACCGGCGGCGGGAAGCTCGCCGGCCTTAATGGTGGTGTGGCCTTCTACGCCAGCGGTCTGAACGTCGAGGCGATCCGCGCGGATGGCGCCGTCGTCAGTTATGCAACGGGCGTGGCGAAGTTCAACGACCTCGACGTCGCGGCTGCCTGTACGGAAGCGGCGGCATTTTCTACGAACAGTGGAGTCGCCTTCGCGCGAAGCGGGAGCACCCTCGCCCCGATCCAATGCACCGGGCAATGCCCGGGGGCGACGACGGCGACGGTGACCTATGATGGCGCTCTCGACGCTGGGTTCCTCTACCTGGCGGCGCCGGATGCCGGAGGCCTGTTCCGGCTCCCTCGGGGCGGTGGTGAACGCATCAAGCTCATCGATGGGGACTTTTGGGACGTCGCCGTCGACAACGACAACGTGTACGGCACCGACATCAATGGGAAGCGGCTCGTCCGTATCCTGAAGCGGACCCCCTAAAGCGGACCCGGTGAGCGGCAGAGGTCGGTTCCGCAGTGGATCCAGACGCGACGCTGGGCGTCGATGCCGATCACGGCGACCGGGTTCGCGAAGGTCTTGCCGTCGACGGTCGGGACGAAGGTGGTGCCGTTGAGCCCGGCGACGTCGCGGACGTGCATGGTGAGCACGTTGCCGTTTGCCGTGTTCACCGGCTGCTCGGTGAGGATTTTTCCGTCCTCGAAGACCGCCGCCGCCGCTTCGTTCTGCGCCAAGGGGAGGTTCGTAAGCGTGCGACCGTCGTAGGCGATCTGGCTGCTTGTCACGACCGTCGACGACGGGGTGACGCCGACGACGTCGAGGCGCCTGCCGAAGGTGGTGGAGCCGTGGGCGACGAGCTGTTGTTCGTAGGTGCTCTCGGCGACGAGGCGAAAGGCGGCGCCGTCCGGGCTTCGGAGCAGGTCGAACTCGAGGCGCGTCCCGACGGCGTTGAACAGGCGGACCTCGTCGCCGGAGACGGCCCAAATCTCGTCGCCGGCGCCGGCGGTGAACGTCGCGCGGAGGTTCCCCGAGTTCGCCCCCGGCTTCCCGTCGTGGGTCGCCTCCCCCTCGATCCAGGTCGCCCCCCGATCCCGCGAGACGAGGTGGCGCCGTTGATCGTCGTAGGGGTAGGCGTGCCAGACCCCGGTACGGGAGACGACCGGCAGGCCGGGGAGGTCGCGAACCTTCCAGGTTTTCCCATCAAACACGTGCGGATACGGCGTAAACACGACGACCTCATCGCCGGCGAGGCGCGCTTCGACGATCTCGCCGGAGCGGCTCGGAACGGCGTCGGACGGCGGCTGCCAGGTGCCGTCGCGGGCGACCTCGAAGACGTAGCCAGACCCCTGAAAGCCGCCTCGGTTGTGGGTCACAAACACGCGGTCGCCGCTGCAGGCGATCTCCTGCTTCCACGGCCCGTGCTTGAGGAGGTTCGCGAAGGCGCCGCGCAAGGGGTCTTCCCAGGTGGCGCCGCCGTCCTTGGAAATGCGGCCGTCGGTGGCGAGCTGCCCGTCGCGACAGGCGACGACACGCGCTTCGCCCGCGCCGATGGGGAGGTCTCGCGGCGCGGTGAGCGTACCGAGCGCCGGATCGAACAGGTACAGCCTGTCCGGTTGGCCGATGGTCGTGAGCGCGACGCGCCCGTCGGTCAGCGGGACCGCCGTTGACGGGGCGCCGACCAGCTTCACTCCGGGGGCGGCCACGAAGGCGGCCCCGTCGGCCTCCAGGACGTAGATCACGCCGGTCTGCGAAACGGCGACGATCCGCCGGCCGGCGGCGGCGAGGAGTTGGGGCCGTTCGCCGGCGACGGGGAGCGGGAGCGCCGTCCACGAGGGGCCCGAGCGCCAGACGTTGGGCGTCTGCCCGGTGATGGCAAAGAGCGTGTACGACGGCGAACCGGCCAAGGAAACCCACTGCTTAACGGGGACCGTCTCGGTGCCGGCGCCGATCGGGAAGAACTGGTTCCCCTTGAAATCCCAGACGACCAGCGGTTGCCGGCCGGTGTTCGCGTCGAGGGCGACGGCGAACGACGCACCGACCTCCAAGGGGGAGACCTGCGTGAAGCGCTGGCCGCCGTTCAGGCTCCGCGTGGTGGCGCCGCCATCGTCGGAGGCCTCCGTCGACCAGACGACGAACCTCTCATCCCGGTAGAGGGGCAGGTTGATCGTCGGCCGCGCCGGGTAGGAGGTCACCCGAACGAAGGGGAGCGGCGCCCCGGGGACTCCGCCGTCGTCGTCGCTCCCCCCGCAGGCGGCCCCGCCCATCGCCACGAGCGCCATCGCCGCCACAACCCCAATCGCTCCCCGTGTGCGCATCGGTGCAGGGTATCGACAGCGACCGGGGGAGCCAAATTCAGAAGCCGATATCGGCGACGCCGTTCACGATGCCGGAGAGGTCCTCGCTCCTCCCTTGGAGCCCCCGGTTGCCGGTCACGAGGCCGGAGGCGCGGACCTCAAACGTGTGGGTCACCGACCACAGCCCGTTCATCTCCTGGCGGCCGGTCTCGTCGAGGATCGGGTCGGCGTCGGCCGGCGTCTCGTTGGTAAGGCGGGTGTGGAACGGCGCCGGCGGGATGGGGAGCGTAATCCCTGTGCCCGCGGTGAGCGAGCCGTCGGTGCGGCGGAGACGAACCGTGCGGTGGAGTCGCTCAAAGATCCCGTAGGCGTACGGCGCCCCTGGGGCGACGATGTAGCGCGTCGCCTCCTTGGCCCGCACCGGCGTGCCCCCCGGGTCGCCCCAGCAGCGGACGCCGTCGTTGGGGATGAGGGCGCAGGTCGTCCAGAAGTGCCCCCAGATACCGGTGGCGGGGCCGAGCGGGAGGGGGGGGAGGTTCGCCCCCATTTCGCCGGGCTCATCGCCGCGGGAATCGGTGGCGGAGGTGGCCGGGCGGGGCGTTGAAATCCCATGGAGGGATTCATAGCCCCAGCACTTGATGGTGCCCGCCTGGAGCAGCGCGCAGGCGGAGCCGTCGTTGACGGCGATGTCGGTCGCGACGGCGCCCGGGCCAAGGTCGACGACGACGAAATCGCTGTGCTCGACCCGGTCGCCGGTCCCGAGCTGGCCGACGCCGTTCGTCCCCGTGCAGGCGACCTTCCCCCCTTCGAGGAGGGCGCAGGCGTTCGTCTGCCCGCCTTCGATGACTGCGTGGTTCTTCGCGAAACGGAGGGCGCGCGCCGGGAGCGGGAACGGGGCGAGCGCGGCGAGATCGCCAGGGTTTTTACCGACTCCGTTCCCCCAACAGAAGATCTCGCCGTTTGCGATCGCACAGGTGCGCAGGCCGCGGCCCGGCCGGTCCTTGTTAAACGCGATCACGTCGCTGAAGCGGCGGCCGCCGAGGTTCACGAAGGGGAGGTTCGTCCCCATAAGGCAGGGGCGGTTGGAGCCGCGGGGGATTTTGTCGCCGAGACCAAGCTCGCCATCGACGTTGGCCCCCCAGCATTTGAGGGAGCCGTCGTCGAAGCGGGCGCACTGGTGCCAACCGGAGGCGGTCACCTGCACCGCTTTCCGTGCGCCGATCGCGTAGGGGCCCGGCACGCACACCGGCGGCGGCGGTCCTGCATCGCCGCCTGCATCGCTCGCGGCATCAAGCGCGGCGGCTGCATCGCCTGCATCGAGGGCTGCATCGCTCGCGGCGCCTCCATCGAGGGCGGCAGCATCAAGCGCCGCGTCGACGACGGCGGTGGCATCGCCGGTGGCGGCGTCTCGTGGCGAAGCATCGACGGCGACGCCGGAGTCAACGGCGCCAGCGTCGGAGTCGGGGACTTGCTCGGTCTCTGCCGGGTCGACGATCCCACAGGCGACAAGAGCAGAGAGGAGCCCCAGCGGGGCAAAGCGGGCGACCGATCGGAAGTGCTGCATGGTCGCGTCGGTATCCGCGCACCGGTGCCACATTCGGTCTCGATGTCGTCCCATTTCGGGACCGAATTTCGGCCGATATTCTGACCTAGCGCTCGGGGACCGAGGAATTGGACCGGTCGCGTGGCGTGGAGCGACCTGCCCGAAACCGGCTGAAACGCCGCGTAACGGCGGCATGCTCGCTCCGGTTGCATCGGTGGGCTTCGTCGGTCGAAAAAGCCGCAATTCGGAGCAGCTGGCCTGCGAGGCGCGACGGCACAGTTCCCGCGGAGCGGTCGCCATGACGATCCGTCTTTTCCTCTTCGCCGCCGCCGGCGCCGCGGCCGGTTACGCCTATCACCGTCTCGTCGGCTGCCGCACGGGCGCCTGCATGATCACCGCCAACCCGTGGGTGAGCACCCTCTACGGAGCGATCCTCGGCGTCTTCGCCTCCCGGTAGGGGGCGAAGGGGACGCCCTGTGTGGTGACGCCCGATCTGGTGCCGTGAAGAGGTTCCGCGGCCGAGCCACCCAAGCCCGCGGACGAGGAATCGCTCTCCGCGGGCTTTTTCATGCCCTCCGCGGCACGGGGAACGCCGTCCGCGGGGGTGGAAACGGTTTCCGCGGAGGAAGGCACCGCATCCGCGGCCCGCGGAAAGCCTCCCGAGCGCCGCGGAAAGGCTTCTGAGGTCCGCGGAGACGAATTCTCGACCGCGGAAACGCTCCCGACCGCCGCGGAGACGAATTCTCGACCGCGGAAACGCTCCCGACCGCCGCGGAAAGCCTTTCGGGGGCCGCGGAACCACTCCCTGCCGCCGCGGACGCGGTTCCCAGGGCCGCGGAAGGACTTCCAAGCACCGCGGACGCCGTTCCCAGGGCCGCGGAAAGGCTTTGGGGGGCCGCGGGAAGACTCCCGAGCACCGCGGAGAGCCTTCCGCAGAGTGAAGGACCGGTCCTCTGATTACACTTTGGCCCGGGAGCCTTGGTTACAGATCG
>DYPH01000043.1 GCA_020720045.1 Sorangium cellulosum
ACGTACAGCGCGCCGTTTCCTCACCGCCTCCGGCGGTTCCGGGCGGACGCGCAAGCTAGAGACATCCGGCGCGGCGTCGGCTACCTCGCTCTCCATGCGTTTTGTCTTTGATCGAACGACGATGCTCGGGCTCGATGGCGCGGCCGTCGTCGCCTACCGGACCGCCGACGAAGAGCCGACCTGGTGCGTGAACGCCGCCGCGCCAACGGTCGCCGTCGCCCTCGCCGGCCCCTACGGAATGCTGCTGACCGTCGACGGGACCGTCCAGTGGTTTGAAAGCGGCTCCGGGCGCCCGGTTTCCCAGGGGCGCGCGCCGGCCTATCCGCTCGATCTTGCTGCAAACGCGAGCGGTGGCGTCGCCGTCGTCGCCGAGCGGGGGGTCACACTCATCGATGGCGCCGGCGTCCGAACCGCCCCCGCGCCCGCCCCGCTCACGACCGCCGCCTTTGGGGCCGATGGCGCCGTGGTCGCCGTCGGCGATCGCCTGGGGAACGTTCACCTTTTGGCGGTGAGTGCGCTGAATCAGGGCGCGCCGACCTGGCTTGCGACGGTGGCGCTCCCCCTCCCGGCACCGATGCCGGTCGCCGGAATTGCCGCCGCCGGCCCGGGGCGCTGGCTCGTGACGGCGGGCGACAGCGTGTTCGACGTCCGCGCCAATCAAAGTGGCCCCCAGGCGACCCGCCTTACCGGGGTCTCCGGGATGACCCTCGGCGCGATCGTCGCCGACGCCGCGGTTGGCGCGTTCGGCGTCCAACTCGCCCCGCAACGCGCGGTTTTCCTCGATCTTCGGACCCTCGAAACCCGCCTCTCAGCGACCTATGCCGACCGCACGGTCACCGGCCTCGGCGTCGTCGGCGAGCACGGCTTCTGCATCGGCCTCGATCTCGGCGACGCGAACCGCTTCAACAGCGCCGGGCAGACCTGCCGTACGGAGCCGCACCCGGGGCGGCCACGAAACCGTTGGGTCCTGAGCGTCGGCCGATGACCACGCCCCGTCCGCCGGTCGCGCTCCGGATTGTCGCGATCAACGATGTCTACACGCTGGAGCATTTCCCCGCGCTGGCGACGCTCCTCGGGCGCCTCCGCAACGACCCGGCGGTGCCGGTGCTGGCGACGCTCGCCGGCGATTTCCTGGCGCCGAGCCTCCTGTCGAGCCTCGATACTGGCCGCGGCATGGTCGACTGCCTCAACGCGCTCGGCTTCACCCACGTCTGCTTTGGGAACCACGAGGACGACGTCCCTCTGGCCGACATCCGCGCCCGCGCCGCGGAGTTTTGCGGGACCTGGCTCGCAACGAATACGCCGGAGTTTGCCGACGCCAACGGCCGGAAATTGCCGACGAAAGACCGGATCACCGTCGTCGATCCGAGCACCGGCCAGCCGCGCACCATCGACCTCATCGGCGTCGTGATCGACGACCCCAGCGCCTACCGGCAGGCCCCTTTTGGCGGCGTCCCGGTCGCGCCGCCGAACGCAACCGTTCTTGCCTCCCTCGCCGCCTGCGACGCCGACATGCTCCTCCCGCTCACCCACCAAGCGGTCGCCCAAGATCGCGCGTTGCTTGCCCAATTGGCGGCAGAGCCCCAGGGGTTTCGGGTGCCTCTCGTGCTCGGCGGGCACGACCACACCGTCTTCGACGAGGCGGTCGATAGCCGCGATCCCTCGGCAACGGCGTCGACGCGCCTTCTGAAAGCGGGGGCCGATGCCGTCTACGCCTGGGTGGTCGACGTCGGGTTTGCCGGGGAGATCCCGGTCATCGTCGCGCACACGCTCACCAGGTGCTCGGATTTCCCGGAAAATCCGCAGATGCGCGCTCGCGTCGACCACCATATGCTGGCGATCAAGCGCCTCGAGGAGGCGACGCTCTTCTTCCTCGCCCCCGGGGAGACGCTCTCGTCGGTCGGCACGCGCAGCCGGCAAACCTCGCTCGCGACGTTCCTCTGCAGCAAGCTCCGCGACGCGACCGGCGCCGACGCCTGCATCTTCAACGGTGGCGGCATCCGCGCGTCGAAGGTGTACGGCCCCCTTTCCGAGGGGCAATTCACCTACGGCGATCTCGCCGGTGAGCTCCCTTTCGACAATGAATTGACCATTGTCGCGATGCCGGGGGCCGTGTTGGCGGCGGCAATCACGTTTTCCCGATCTTTCGCCCCCGAGGAGCGCGGCTGCTTCCTCCACACCGACGACCGCCTCACCGTGGACGCGATCGATCCCGCGCGGACCTACCGGGTCGCCCTCGTGCGGAACCTGCTCTTCGGGATGGACCACATCACGCCGCTGGTCGACTGGGCCCGGGGGGTCGGTGAGGCCTCGGCCCCGCCTCTTCCCCCCGCCGGTGCGGGGCGCGAAGTGAAAGTCTTGTTGATCCAAGCTTTTGGCGAGGAACTCTGGCGCCAACTCTGTGCGCCGCCGGGGAGCTTTGACGGCATCGACACCGACCACAACGGCGTCATCACGGAGACCGAGCTCCACGCTGCGCTCGTCGCAAAAACTGGAATTTCTTCCGAAATGACGACGACCCTCGTCAAAGGGGCCCTCGACACGAACCGCGACGGCGTCATCGACAGGAGTGAAGCGGCGCGTGTTGAAGCGGCGCGTGACAGACCGGGCGACACATGACCCCGTACCGGGAAGGGAAACTCCTCGCGCCGACGACCTTTCAGCTCGGCCTCAGCCATCCAAGGCTGCGAATCGGCTTGGCTTTGTGCGTCGCCACCGTGCGCTTCGCGATCGCCATTGCGCTGCTGCCTTTCCTCACGCTCCTCACGCTGATGTACGCAAGGGACGGGCGCATGGTCAGCAACCTCGGCATGATCGCCGGCCGCTTCGGCGTCTTCCCGAAGCTCCTTTGGGCGACCCCTCGATCCTCTCGGCGAAACGCTCACCGTCACCGTGAAGCGCCCCTTCCGGCGCGCCGAGGACTGGACGCTCCCAAAGGGTCAAATTCGTAGAATTTTCGTCGAGCCCCTCGAAGTCGACCAGGCGACGCCGGACCACGCGCTCCTCCTCGATTGCCGGACCTACGACCTCACCGTCGGCCTCCGCCGGAGCGAAGCCGAGCTCGAAGCGGAGCGTGAGGCGCTCGTCGACTACCTGAGCGCGGCCGGATTTTTCACCAAGGACAGCTAGCAACAATGCGGCGTAAACTCGACCGATGCGCTAAGCCCGCCCGCTCGTCTTTGCCGCCTTCGCTTCCCTTTCCGCCGCCGGATCGCTCCATTGCGGCGGCGGGGCGCAAACGTCCATCGCCGACGGTCCCGATGGCGGCGACGCCTCGACGAACCCGACCGACGCCTCCACGAACCCGACCGATGCGCCGCCGGGGCCGACCGACGGTGGCCCGACCGACGTCCTTCAGTTCGGGTACTTCGGGAACGCCGACGCACAAATCGAAGTCGATCTGCGCGGATGGCAGAATGTTTTGGATGAGCTTCACGGACGCGGCAACGTCGTTCTTATGAACTATCTGTCCGAAGAAGATCTGGAAAACCTTCGCAAGTCCGGGATTAAGGTCGCGGCCAACGTCAATGCGGACGACCTCCTTGTTGCAAAAATGCGAGCGGCCCGGGGGCGGGAGTTTGGCAGCGTACTCGTGCTCGCGTCGGTCTTCTTTGAGGGCGGAAAGCTCGCGCAGCTCCGCCCCGATTACAAAGCCCGCTGGGCGCACCTCAAAGACGTACTGACGCGGAACAATCTCTTGGACGACGTCGTCGCCGAGTACACCTTCGATGAGCCCTACTACAACGGGAAGGCGCAAGGGGTCAGCGCCGCGACGGTGAAGGCGCACCTGGAGACGATCAATGCGTTTCTTGCGACGGAACTCCCGGGGGCAAAACGCCTCCTGGTTGAGTCGTATTCGGCCATCGGTACCGACTACCAACCGCCGGCTGGGTACGCATTTATCGGTTTAAATTGCTACGGTTCGTTCACGCGCTGCGGTCCGGAAGGTGTGTCGATTCCGAGCTACATCGCTCGGCTCAAGGCGCGCGCCACCGGCGGGGAGAAAATTGCGCTCATCCCCGACGCCTTCGTTTTCCAAACGGAAAAAAATGCCGATCCGAACTACCGGAAACGGGTCACCAATACCGCGCAGGAATACATCGACTACGCGGACGCACAAGCGGCGTCGATCGGCGCGTTTATTCCGTTTCTCTTTAACATGTCTGACGAACCCGGTGCCAATCCAGAAGGCCTCGTTGCCGCAAACCGAATGGCGGAGGTCACGCAGGTCTACGATCGTTATTTCGCGCGCAAGAACGTCGAACTCGGTCGAAAGTTGGTGCCTCTCGACTTCGATCTCCACGTTCAATATACGGCACAAGACCGCTCGGTGGTCTTCGGATCGACGGCGATGGCGAGCGACCGTATCTTGACGATTGCGCCGGCCGCCGGGAGCGCCATCGAGCTGTCCTTCGCGCGACCGTTGGGCGCCCAGTTTTCGCGATGCACCTGGGCAGGCCCGAACGGCGCGTCGATCGACTGCACGAGTACCGTGTTTGAGAAAGCGCGCGTGCCCGCCGATGAGACGCCGGCCGGCATCTGGACGGTCACGGTGACCTACGACGGCGTTTCGACGAGCCGTACCCTCAACGTCCAGAAGCCGTGACGGCGTTTCTGACGCTTAGTGCAATTTGCAAGCATCTTGCCTGCGCCCCTCGGTTGTGCGACAGACCGGCGATGCGTCGCCCGTTTTTCGCCCTCGCCGTCTCCTTCGCAACCCTTGGAATCGCGTGCGGTTCGTCGTCGGATTCTTCGGCCCCCGCCGATGCCGGCGTCGCCGATAGCGCGCTCGCGACCGACGCAGCGGTCACCGACGGCGCTGTGACCGATGGGGCGTTGACCGACGCTTCCCCCGTCGACGGCGGCGGAAACGACGCCGGTTGCACGGTCAACGAATGCGGCGCGCCGCCTCCGGTCGCCGCCTGCCCCGGCGGCATCGGCCCGAAGGTCGTCTGCGAAGCCCAAGCGAAAGGGGCCTGCGGCTGGACCGTCTCCCCCTGCCCGGCCGCCGGCGAAACCGACGGAACCTGCGGGGGGCGCAGCGGCATCAAGTGCAGAAATGCTAACGATTTCTGCAACATTCCCGAAGCGAACGCCTGCGGCGCGACCGACGGCGGCGGTACCTGCACCGCGCGCCCGGCCAACTGCGTCGAACCTGTGGCGACCGTCTGCGGCTGCGACGGGATGAGCTACAACAGCGCCTGCGAAGCGGCCCGCGCCGGCATTTCGATCGCCGACTCGGCGCGCGGCTGCAGGAACTAGCGAAAACAACGTGTTGGCTCCGCCCGGCGGTGCCGAAACCGAGGACGATTTTTCGTAGGCAACGGGGGCGAGGCCGCGTATTTTCCGCCGCCATGCGCCTCCGCTCCGCTTCGTCGTTCTCGCTCCTCCCCCTCGCTGCCGCATCGCTCGTCTTTGCCGCGTGCGGAACGGACGGGGCCGCCACGACCGCCGCCGAAGACGACGTCACCTCCGGCGCCGACACCGTCGTCAAGGAGCAAACCATCGGAAACTGTTGGCTTTATGCCACGGCCGCCTGGACGGAAGCGCTGCATCTCAACGCGACCGGCCAGACCGTCGACGTCTCCGAGGGCTACTGGAGCTTCTGGTACTGGTTCGAAGAGGTCGTCGGCGGCGATCTCGCCCTCCGCGAACTCGACGTGAACGAGCCGATCACCGAGGGGGGTTGGTGGGGCGTCGCCGCCGAAATCGTCGGTCGTTACGGGTGGATGCGCGAGCAGGATTTCCGTTCGGACGTCGTCGGGACCAAGGCGACCTGGCACAAAGAAGCGGTCGAGGCGATGAACGCCTCCCTCCAGAGCGGGCTCCTCGCCGATCCGCTCGTCCGCACCGACCGCGTGAAGGTGCTGCGCGAGCTCGCGCGCATCTGGAAACTCGACGCCGGCCTCCTTGCCGAGCTCGAGAAGGTCTTCGGCGTCGGCGCGGTGAAGACCTTCGGCCGCGGCGCCTCCCCATCCCCCCGGATCCAGCTCGCCGACACCCTCCGAAGCATCGGAAGTGATGGCAAAAAAGTCGTCACCCTCGCCGACGTCCTCGGCAAGCAGGAGGTCGGCTCGACGATCGGCGAAGGGCGCCGCACCGGCGCGGAGGCGTGGTCCGAGGTCCGTTACCAGTTCGCGAATGACGACGCTGGCGCGAAGACCCGCCGCGCGATCCTGGCGAACGTCCAGAACACGCTCCACCACAAGACGCCGGTTCCGATCGCCTGGGGCGTTGGCAATGCGGTCAACGGCGTCTACGGCGGGACGCAATACTACGTGAACGGGCTCCACGAGTCGGTCCTCGTCGACTACGCAGCGACCGACGTGCCGGGCGCGGGGGCGTTGGAGCTCGGCGTCCCGGTGACCGACGAAAAGATCCTGGAAGCGGCCCTCGATCCGGCGGCGAAGATCACGCATTTCCGCCTGAAGAACTCTTGGGGATCGGATCCGTTCTATTCGGAAGAAGAATGGCGCCAGTTTGGCCACGGTGGAGCGCCCCCGACGGAGGCGAAATCCTCCTATTTGCCGGCAAAGCCGGGGTACAACGACCTCGACATCGCCTACGCCGACTCGCGTCTCCAGGGGGTTGAATCCTGGTACGGGTTGAATTCCCACACTATGTTGGCGGTCGCCCTGCCGAATGCGCTCCGCTTCCCGGTGGCCCGTCAGGCGCTCAAGCGCGCATTTGTGACGTTTGACGGTTATCGCGCTTCCGACTTTTCGTTCACCGGCGGCGCCGACGGGACCTGCGCTTCGGCGGCGAAGAAGAGCGGTTTGACCGGGAGCTGGGGGGCGCTGATCACCCAGGGGACCGTCGACAGCAAAACGACGTTTCCGACGGAAGGCGTCCTCTACCGTGCGATCCATTTGAAGCGGGGCACCTACCGCGCTTCGCCGATCGCCCTTGGCGCCTACCCGGGGGTGACCCAGTACGGCGTAGCGACGACGAACGACGTCTGGAGCACCATCGACGCTGGCGGCGCCTGCGCCACGAATGGAACGGCAACGAGCGCCACCGGCGCGACGACCTCGGTCGCCTGCAACCAACGGCGCTCGCTGATTTGCGTCGAGCGCTAGCAGCGCTAGTCCGCTCGCACAGCTAGGGGCGCTGAACTTACCGGAGGGCGCCGGCCGCTTCGCGGAGCTTCTTCGCGGCGGCGGCGGCGGCGTCCCAGGTCGGGAACTCTTCGCGGGAGAGGTCCTCGTTGGACACGTGGCCGCGCCAGCCGTGGCCGGTCACGTCGCTTGAGGTCTTCCCCTGGGGGCCCGTGAGGACGACCGGCTCCGCGAACTTCCCTTTTTTGTACACGTTAAACATCGGTTCACTTTCGCGTCGCCATCGGAAATTCGGAGCGACAGGTGCCCGTCCGCCGGAGTCGCCAACGGCGACCACGCGGCAAGCACGGATGACCGGCGGGACCGTACGCCCTTCTGCGCCCACGCGCCGAAGAAGGTGAAGGTCGGTCGAAGATGGGTGAGGCCCCGTCACTTCCCAAAAAACGGAAACACCGCTTCGCAGCGGGCTCGGCAGAGCTCTTCTTGCTCGACGCAGGTGAGGAAGGCGTTCCGGCCGGGGCCCGAGAGGCGCTGGCAGCGGGTTTCGACGATGCCGCAGGCGCTTAGGCAGCTCATGTGGTCCTTCGGCATCGGGATGTCGGGCGGAAATGCGAGGCCGGTGCCGCCGTCGGTCGCTTCGGTGTTTGCGTTCGGGGGCGCCGGCGTCGGTGCCGGGGGCGGGATCGGCACGAGGGGCGGCGCCGAGGGGATCGGCTCGGTGCCGGCGGTCGGACCGGGCATCGGGACCGGCGCGACGGTCGCCGCCGTCGGGATGGCGGTCGCAGTATCGCCGAGTCTCCGCTCGGCGCCGCCGTCGACGGGGACCCAGCGCCCGGAAAGCGCCTGGCACGTGCCGGTGGCAACGATGACAATGCCCATTTGCACCCGCGAGAGCGTCCCCGTGCAGGGGGCGAGCTTATGGGCGTCGTCGCCGGCGAGCGTGAAAATGCAGGAGCGGTCGGCCGCGGAGCCTTCGCAGGAAACCTTCGAAAACATTCGCGAAGATACCACGCTACGCAGCGGCTCTGCGGTGAGCGCGAGGTTTCCACCGGCCTGGGCGGTCGCGGTGGCGGGCGCTCCCTTCGGCGCGTTTGTGAAGAGGTTTGCGAAGAGCCCGAGGTCGAGGGCGCCGGAGAGCCGCACCACCGTGAGGACCATGCCCCCCTTCGCGAAGCTCAACTCGGCCCGGATCTCCGGCGGGAGATCGCCGGAGCGCGTGTAGGAACCGACGAGCTCCGGGGGCAGCTCCCCCTTTCCACAGCCGGCGGTCGCCGCGGAAACAGCGAACGCGAGCGCAAGCAGGCCGGTCGGTGCACGTGTCTTCATCGCAACGACGCTACGCTTATCCCGAAGGGTGCGTGGCGTTTCTCGTCGAGTTGCGGGGAGGCGCCACAATCGCCGGGCCGCATTTTGTTGAGGGATTCACGCAAATTGCGGGGTCTCGCGACTTGTGAGTCGAACCGTTGGGGCGCTCAGGGGCAGTTCCGCTAGCTCTTCTTCGGTGGCTCGTGACGGGCTCTACGTTCAGCAGCGGTCGAGAATGAGCGCGTGGGTCCAAGGATAGGCGCTGCCCGGTGACTCCGGTCGCCAGCCGGCGCAGAGGGCCTCCGCGATGATGGCGCGAATCGTGGCCGGTTTCAGCGCCGTCTGGTGGGGGTTGCCCCAGTTGTCGGGGCGGCTCACGGACAGGTTGACGAGGAGAACCGTGCCCGGCGCGTCGGCCACACGCTCGATGGCTACCGTCATCGGCGTCCGGAACGCCGCCTGGGTATACGTAGGGCACCGGCGAACGTGCCACCGGTACAGGTGCTCGCCTTGAGAAACCGTGCGGGAGCCTTTCCGGGGGATCGACATGGCGCACGCATGAAAGCATGGCAGCTGGCTTTCGGCGACGCCGCGACCAGTTGCTCAGCTCTTCTTCGGTCGCTCCTGGGAAACGACCGACTACATCGTCCAGAAAAACTTCTTTCATTACCGAATCTTCTACGCGACGACCTCCTTCGAGCACTTCCTCGTGCGGAGCCCCGTCGGCGGCGCGACGAACCTCGACCGCGTCGTTGCCCAAGCGCACCCGACGCCGACCTGGCCCGCGGTAGATCCCGGCGACTGGCGCCCGGGAGACGCCTTTCATCGTGGCGTTGCGGCGAAGCCCCGCTAAGAGCAGCGCTGTGAAGGTAGTTGCCATCACCGGAAGCAAATTCGCGAGTTTCGGCCCCTACGTGCCGGCAGTAAGCGGCGATCGGACGCTCTTCTACGCCAAGCGCGCGGGGACCGGCGACGACGCGATCTTCGCGAGCAACGCCGACGGCTCCGAAGAATGCCTCCTCCCCACCGGCGCGGTAAGCCACCCGGTCGCCGGCGACACCCGCTGGGCGGTCTTCGCCGCGGGTATGAAGCCTGGTGCGCGTCGATTCCTCGTCATCAACGGCGAGAGCACGCCTTTCGTCGCCGGACCGCTCGGGCCGACCCTCGACTTTGGCCGAATCGCCTTTCGCGGTAGGCCCGCCGACTCTCGCGACGCCGCTGAGGGCATCTTCGCGGAAGACGGGCCGCTTCCGGGTCGTCGCGGCGCTTGGGGGCTCTAGCGGCGCCGGCTGGTCGGCCTTTCATGGGCTCCCCGTCGGTGACGCTGCCGGCAACGTCTATTTTCGCGGTGTATACGAGGGGAAAGAGGTGCTCGCCCGCGCGGAAGTCGGCGCAGAAACGTCGGAAATCCTTGTTCGCCTCGGGGAAGGCGCGGGGCGCTTCCCGGCGGTCGCCGCCGACGGAACCTGCGCCTGCGCGGCCGGCGGGGAGAGCGTCGTCCTTGGGCGGTCGGGGGAGGCGGTCGAAATCCTTCGATTTCCAGGGTTTGCCGTACACGGCGTGCTCCTTGGCCCCGCAGGTGGGCCGATGATCCTCTTCGCGACGAACGCCGGCCGTTTCGGCATCTTTGTCGTAGGGCCGGGGCGACCGCCGGTGCCGCTCCTCCGCGTCGGCGACGTCGTCCCCTTCCCCGGCGGTCCGCCGGCGGCGATCACCGCGTTTGCCGCCAACCGGGTCTCCTGGGGCGGTGGGAGCGACGGCCTCGCCGTCCGCGTGGAGGCCGGCGACCGGGGAGCGATCGTGCGGGTTGGCTAGAGGCGACGTCGCCGAGAAGCCCGAGGTGTTTCCTCGCAATTCGACCCGCCGCGCGAGAACGGGAACGTGACCTTCCGCAAAAAGGATCCTATCGGGCCCCTCGGGCGGTGGCACGATTAGAATTCGGCCGTTTGCCCGGAAACGGAGTCCCGTCTGTTGAATGCGTCTCCCCTTCACCTGCATCAGTTTTCGCTCCGCTACCCGACGGCGACCGTCCTCGATCGGCTCGACCTCGCGATGAAGCCGGGCGTCGTGCACGCCTTGCTGGGGCCGGAGGGCGCCGGAAAAAGCTCGCTTCTTCGCTATCTTGCAGGCCGGGCGTTTGGGGCAGCATCGTCGGGGAGCGCCCTTCTCGGCGACATCCCGGTCGGCCCGGGGAACCACGCGACGCTCTTCGATCCGCGGGCGGAAGCGGGGCCTATCGCCGCGCGCCTCCTGTACCTTGTTCACGTCGCGACCCACCGACCGCGCCTCCTTGCCGTCGACGAACCGACCGCCGGCCTCGACGAGGCGGCCTCGCGGGCGATGATCGATGCACTTCGCGAGCTTTCCGAGCAGATCCCGGTACTTGTTGCCACGCGGAGCGCCGAGACTGCGAGCGCCTTTCGCGGGACGACCTCGATCCTCGCGCGGGGGCGCGTCGTCAATCGCAGCCCACTCGCGCCGCCGGAGGGCGTGGCGGAAGACGGGCCGGTTTCGCCGGAACCGATCGGCCCCGACACCCGCCCGACCCGCAAGGTGCGCCTTTCGGAAGTTGCCGAGGCCGAGGCGCTCCCCCGGACGGTCCGCCGCCCGGTCGCCTTTTCGCGACTTCCGACCGCGCGGTCTGCGCCACGCCCCTCGGCCACCGACGACGACCGTCCGACGCCGATCTGTGCGTTCCCGGCTTTTGCGCCGGGCGACGATTCCGTCGACGAGCTTGCCGTCACGCGGGAGGTCGATGCGGCCTATCCACCGGTGGCCGCCGAGGAGGCACAGGAGGCGCCCCGAACCGATCCACGCCCATCCCCGCAGGTATTTGCACCGAAATTACGGCCGATCTGGGTGTACGAACACGCGATGGGGCCTGGCGTAGCCCGGTTTGGCGGCTGTCGGCGGCCGGGCCTCCTCGGCGACGTGGACGCGGAGCTTCGCAGCCTCCGCGAGTGCGGCGTCGACGTGCTGATCTCCCTCGAGTCCGAGCATCACCTCTCGGGGAGTTCCGTCGCCGCCGCCGGAATTCTCCATCGGGAGGCCGGCTTCGCCGACATGCGCGCCCCGGCGGCCCACGACATGATCGACCTCTGCATGGAGCTCGATGCGCTCTTCGCCGCCGGAAAGTCGGTCTGCGTCCATTGCAAGGCCGGGCTCGGTCGCACCGGCACCGTGCTCGCCGGGTATCTCATTTGGCGCGGGCAAAAGGCGACGGCGGCGATTCAGGCGATTCGCGCCAAGCAGAACCGATTTGTGAGCACCGACGCCCAAGAGCGCTTCTTGGCGGCCCTCGAGGTCGCGATGCAAGACGCGCCCGTCCGCGAAGGGGGAGACGGCGCGGAGTTCGATGCCACCGCGCCCGTCCGCGAAGCGGGAGACGGCGCGGAGTTCGATGCTACCGCGCTCCTCTAATCACGCCCGAATCCTGGCTCTTCGCGCAAACGCTGTTACCGTCGCCGGCGGTTCTGCTTTCTCCGCTTCCAAGAGTCAGGATTTTCTGTGCTTTCGACCCGCGTTTTCGGTCTGTTTCTCGCAGGAATCGCCGCTGCCGCCGGCCCCCTCGCCTGCTCGGGGGACGACGGTTCGGTCACCACGACCGACGACGCTGGCGCCGGCGGGGACGCCGCGGGCCTTGATGGGGGCGGCGGCGGCAGTGACAGCGCCGCTCCGGCGACGTTGACCTGGGCCGCCGGGACGATCACCGGCGACGGCGCCGCGAACGTCGGCGGGATCTCGGCGATGGCCTTCGGCGGCGGGAAATTCGTCGCCTTTGCGACCGCAGCCCGCGGCGCCGTCGACAACAACGGCTACGCGCTCACAAGCACCGACGGCAAAGCGTGGACCGTTGCCCAGAAATACGCACTCAATTCGACGATGCGCGGCATTGCCTACACGGGGACCGGCTTCTTCGCGATCGGGCTCTCCCCGGACGGTGCCGGCGGTCGCAAGGCGGTCTACGCATTTAGCCGCGACGGCTCCGTGTGGACCTTCAAAGACGCCCCCGGCCCGGGAACAAACGCGATTGCAGCGACGGCGGCGCTCAGCACCTGGGGTGGCGAAGAGGGGAAAACGACGACGCTGGAGACGGCGACGCCGGTCGCCAAGGGGACCGATCCATTGCCGATTACCGTCTACAGCATGTGCGCGGTCGGCGACCGGTTCCTCGCTTCCGGGCAGATTTTGCCCTCGAAGCCGGCCACGTCGCCGCTCTTTTATTACAGCGATGGGCCGAAGACCGGCCCCTGGACCGCCGGCAAAGATCCGAACCCGGTCGCGCGAGAAGCGTCAAGGATCTTGGATTTGTACTGCGACGCCACCGAGCAGATCGCCGCGTCGGGCGGCACCTACAACGACGGCGTCAACGGCGTGATCCGCTGGACGAGCCCCTGATGCGTTTGCATCAAACGCCGCGCCGTCTCCCGCTTCGCGGACGGACGCGGTTGTCTCCGGCTGCTCTCGCCGGAATTGCCCCCCTTTTCGCGGCGCTTGTGGCGCTGGCGGCGTGTGCTTCCGGTCCGCCGACCGGCACGTCCCAGGTGGCGGCGCGGTTTCCGGGTGGGGCGTCGATCGCCGACCTCTCGGCGACCCGCTGCGTCGGCCAGAAGGCGACCTCGGTCCACCCGCCGCCGGAAAACCGCGTGACGCTCCGCGACGGCACCTGCCTCTGCTACGCGCCCCCCTGGCGCGGCGGCGTCCCCGACCCGGAAGAGCGGGAAAAACAGCGACGTAGCGACTTCGACGGCGTCTTCCTCTGCCGCCCGGCGCGTGCCACTCCGGCGGGACCCGAAGCAGGACCGGTCTCCGAGGAACGCACCGGGGACCGCGCGTGCCCGAAGACGATGCCGATCCCTTCGGCGCACTGCTCGATGGAGGCCGCGCAGCTCCGCAACGGCGACTGCCTCTACCTGGCCGAAGATCTTGAAAACCCGGCCTATTTCCGCTGCGATCGCGGGGTGTGGGTCCGCCGAAATCCCCGCGAGGTCGACGATGAAGCTGCAAAAATCCCCTAAACCGCGACGTTTCGGGGCCCTCGCTGCCATCGCCCTCGCACTCACGGCGCCGCTCACCGGCTGCTCGGTCTGCTCGGATTCCATGGCCGGATCGCCGGTCACGGTCGACCGGACGCTCCCGCTCGCGAAAGCCGACGCCCAGCGGCTGACCTACCAGCTCTGCGTCGACCGCTGCGTGGTTCTCGTCCCCGGCGCCGAGTCGAGCTTCGACGGGAAGGTCACGCTCACCGAAGACGGGCCGAACGCGACGAAAATCCACGTCGATTTCACCGTTTGGGAGCGAAAATCGACGGCGCGGGTCACCTTCCGCGCCTCCGAGGGGGCGGTCATTCGCCTCGAGGTCGTCGGCAACGTCCCCTTCACCGACGACGGCTGCCACACGAAGGCGACCGTCAGCGAACTGTAGCGATTACGCCAGCTAGGGCTGGGTGCGCGGCAACAGCGCATGGCGCTTCTCCCGCTCGGGGAGCGTGAGGGCCGCCCAGGGGTAGAGCACGCGGTCTTCGTGGGCGGCGTGGTGCTGGAGCTCTTCGAGAAATTCAGCAAAATCCTCAGCGCGGAGCGTGTGCAGCGCCGTCGCGAGGCCGAGCTCTTCGAGGCGCTTCCGCATGTGGGCGTGCTCGGCGAGGAGCTGGGTCGCGTCGACGGGGTGGCTCGCGACAAACTCCGGAAAGAGCTGCGCTTCTTCTGCATCGAGGTGCGCAAGAAGCGCGTTCTCGAAGGTCCGCCAGGCCTCCTGGGTCGCCGGCGGGTCGTCCTCCTCGATTTGCGTCAGCAGCGAGGAAAAGAGGCGGCGAAGCTCAGCGTGGTCGAGGACCGATGCGGGGTCCCAGTGGGGCGCTTCGGCAGGCGGCGGGGCGGCAGGGGCGGTCATGGAGGCTGCATCAGCAAGGATGCGACCAGTCCCGTGCTAAGCGCCGCGCATGCGTTTGCTCAGAACTCCGCGCCGCCCGCGGCTTCGACGACGGACGCGTTTTGTTGTCCTAGCTGCCCTTGGTGGGGCGTTTTTGGTGCTCGCGTGTCAAAAAGCCCCGCCGGCCCCTACCCTCGCGTCGGCGTCTCCGGAAGCGACGGCCGCGCCCGAGGCGTCTGCAGAGAACTCCGCGCCGTCTCCCGCTCCGCGGACGGACGCGTCTGCGGCCCCTTCGAGCGCGCCGGCGGCGGCGGTCGTGCCGGTCGTGGACGAGGCGGGGTTCACGGCGGCCCTTGAGCAGGGGCGTGCCCTCGCAAAAGCCCGAAAATACAGCGAGGCGGCGACCGCTTTCGGGCGCGCCCTCGACATCCACGATGATCCGCGGGCCCGCGCCGAGCGCGGCTACGCGCGCCATTTTTCCCACGACGAAACAGGCGCCGCCAGCGACCTCGCCCTCGCCGCCCACACGGAGACCGATCGCGGCCGCCTTTCCGAGATCTGGTTCCACCGGGGCCTCGTCGCCGCCGCCGGCGGGGATGGAGATGCGCGTCCGCCCGGAACCGCCGCAGGCGGTGAGGAAACGGCGCGCAGGGATGGCGCTGGTGCTGGTGCCTTTGCCGTTTCCTACGAATTCCGCCCCTCGAAGCTCGCGAAGGACAAACTCGGCGGCGACCCGTGCATCGTCCAGGTGACCGCCTACCCGGCCGGCGGCACCGCCGTCGCCAGCGCCGATCGCGTGTCGCAACTCGACAGCCTCCGTGCCGGCTGCGTCGCCGCGAGCGGCCCGGTGACCGACGCCACGCCCCTCCCCGTCGTCTGCACGACCGGGAGCGTCGGGTCCGGCGAGAACGCCTGGCTGATCGCGAAAGCGCCCCAAAAGCGCGTCTACGAAGCGCCCCTCGGCGGGACGACGGCGATGTGGGGGCGGAGCGGCGCCCTGATCGCGACCCTCCGGCCGACGGCTGCCGGCTGGGTTTCGGCAAGCTCGGCGAGCGACGGCATCGGCGAAGCGCCCGGGAGCGCCCCCGGCGGCCGAGGGACCATCGATACGCTCGGCGCCGAAAGCATAGCGTTTATCCACCTCGCGACCGGCGATGCCTACCTGGCCCACTACCCGAGCCCGGCCCCCGCCACCGAAGAAAACGTCCCGCGCCCGACGTTCACCCCTTCGGCGGCCGGCCTCCGCGTCGACGGGCTCGGCTGCCACGGGATCCTCGCCACGCTCCCCGCCGCTACCCCCTCGGCAAGCGCGCCGAGCTCGGCAAGCGCCGCGAGTTCGGGGAGTTCGGCCCCCGCCGCAAAACCGGCCCCGGCACCGAGCGCGCCGCCTTAGGGCTTCCGTTCGACAATTCTCGCGTTTCGCGCCTCAGGGAAGCTCTCGTCAAGGCCGGTGAGCAGCTCGACGATGTGCTTCGTCAGGCTCCCATGCTGGTCCTCAAACGATTGTGCGACGGCGTCGGTCACCCGCAACGATGCAGGCCTCCACGCCGGGCCATGGACGCGCTGCACCAACGCAATTGATTCGTCGGTCAGCGAATAGGTGGAGCCGAGCTCGTCGCGCTCTTGACGAATTTCGACGGTCGGCGCCGCGAAGACTTGGATGGACGCTCCAATCAACCGCTCCAGAAGCTCCTTGGATCGCGGCTCGTTTGGCTGAACAAACCACCGAAAGGCGCCACTGTTTCCAAGGAGACCGTCGGTTTCTCCGGCGAGGATCCTTCCGCGAACCTCTTCAAAGTGCCTCTCTGCCTGGTCGGCATCCCCGTCGAAAAGAAGTTCGACAGCGGCGAGCACCCGATTGCCGCCGGGCCGAACGGCGAGCGTTTGCGCATCGAGGTACTTCGCACACTCACCGACCGCGTCGAACGCGGCGGAGGCGCTCGTCGGTAACCGGGTGAGATCGACCGAATACCGGCGTGTATTGGCCCCCTCTTCCTTCGAAAGGGGGGCGAGGACCCATTGGGAAACCAGCAGATTCATGCGGCAACATCCTCAAGGCGCGGAGCCGTAGAACCTTTCACGGGCGCGGCGAGTACTTCGCCAGCCTCCCGAATGGCAGTGAGGTCGAGGCCTTCGCGCATCACGATCTCTTCAAGGGCGTTTGTCGACTTTCCTTCGGAGGAAAGGGCCGCCCATTCCACGATCGCGATCTCGCTGTCGCGTTTCGCATCCTCGTCGAGTTGGAGCGTCAAACGCCGCGCTCGCGTCGTCGTCGCGAGGGTCTGCTTCCAGTCGGCTCCAACAAACGTACGCGCGGCGATGACCAGTTCGTCGACCCAGCCATTCAAGATCGCTTCGGCTCGCTTTTCGGTGACAAGCGCCAACACCGTCGTCAGGTCGGCGAAGTGAATCAATTCGGGAACCCGAGAGAGCGCTGGGGTTGCTTTCGTCTTTCGAAAATTGTCGATGCTAACGCGAAGGACGACGAGGTCTTCGGCAGCTTCGACGGGGGACTCCAACGTCACAGTAAAGTAGTTTTCCCCCTCGCAAACGGCGACGCCTTGGTCCTTATCAAGCCAACGGGGACGCTCGGTCTCGACGCCGCGCGCGAGCCACGGACATTGGAGCTTCACGATGCGTGGATCGCCACCGACGATCGCATCCCTCCGCGGAGAAGGTTCAGAGCCCGAAGCGCCGATCGCCCCCGCGAGAAGCGGAGACGGGAGCCCTTCTTCGCTGTGCGCGAGGAGCCCTTCGGAGGGCGATTCATTGTGCGGCTTCATCGAACCTCTCCCTGAGCTTGAGTGTTTCTACTGGGGAAAACCAGAGGGCGGTGGTGCCCTTCGGTGGTTTCCAGGACTTCGGCGCGGTTCCGGCACCGAGATTTCGATACCATCGAACCAATCCGGAGGCTTGGGAAGAGCCTAGTACGATCGCATCAGCATCCAACGACGCAGCCAGATGGGCGATCGCGGCGATGGCGATCGCTCCGACTCCCTTGCGACGCATTCCCGGAGCGACCTCAAAGAACGTCAATACAAGCGCGCAACAACGTGCGCTCCCCACGAGCAGCGTAACGTTTTTCGGTCGAACGGCGACGAGAGCGAGCGGGCCCAGGGCGTTGCAGAGGCCATACACGAAGTCGCCGTTCTCTACGCGCACGTCACGCCAGGCAAACTTGCCTTGCCAGCATTGGTCAACAGGGTCGATCTCCCCCAAGTAGAGCGCGCGCCAATGAACGTTGCGTCTCAACGGCTCGGGACGCCACTCGATGGCGGGCGGAGTTGGAGGGTTGGCGATCGGAATGCGCACATCCGCGAGCTAGCAGAGAAGCCGACCGGGGGGAGCGCCTTGGCACCATCGGCGGTCCAGGCGACGAAACCGCCGCTCCCTGACGCGATCGGGTTCCCGTCGGAAAATGCGACCGCCCCTCCGGGTTCGAGGCGACCAAGCGCCATCGCCAGGAGGCCCGTCGTCCGGAGAACGGCGCCGCCGCGGACGGCAGCCCCGGACTCGACGACAAGAACGTCGTTGTCCTGGTTGCGGACGAAGCCGTGAACCCCCGTCGCCCCCCGCAACGACGCCGAGGTGAACGGCGTCGTCGTGACGCCGGGGGCGCCGTTGCTCGCGGCGAGGCGCACCCCGGTCCCATCGGCGCTGTAAAAGGTGTCGGAACCTCGCGTCACTTGCGTCCCGGCGATCGAAACCGTGCCGAGTTTTTGGGGCGGGGTGCTGAGCGACCAGACGTCGGTCGTCGCCGCGTTGTCCCGGCGAACGAGGACGCGTCCGGGGAGGTAGGTCCACTCGCTGAGCGCGCCGAGGGGGATGCGCCCCTTCCCGGTCACAAGGAACGCGTTGCCGGTGGCGGGATCTTGCGCAAACACGACGCGCTCTTCGGGGAACAGCCCCTCGTTCGACAACCCGCTGACGTCGACCCCCTCCGCCCCGTTCGGCCCCTCAAAGCGGACGGTGCTTCCCGCCGGCGAGAGCGCCCCCCAGCTGCCATCGTCCCCGACGGAGAACCGGTAGGTGTTCGGGTCGAGCGAAGCGGCCGGCACGAGGGTTCGTCGCGCCGCCGGCGCCAACGTCGTAGAGCGCCATTCCGGCAGTCCCCGCAAAGGCAACGATCTTCCCACGCGGCGATGCCGCCCGAAAGGTGCCGGCGATCGGCGTCCCGTCGTAGAGGCTCACCCGCGAGAGCGCGCTGCCACGCGTCGTGAGGTCGATGACGTAGGACGGGGCGTCGCCGGCAAAGGACCGGGCCTTCGCAACGACGGTCTGGTCGAAGACCTCGAAATCGAAGGAACCTTGATTGTCCCACGGCAAAAACCGCACTTCCCAAGACGCGGCAGAAATAGCGGCGTCGGTCGTCGGCGAACTATCGGCCGTTGCGGCGTCCGCTTGCGCGTCCGGGATGAGCCCACCGTCCGGCGACCCGTCGCTGGGGACGCTGGCGTCGGTGGTGGTGGTGGAGTTGGCGACGTCGACGATCGATCCGCAGGCGGTCACCCCGGCAACGGCAGCGAGGACGACGGCGAGGGTCGGCGCGAAAAACCGGAAGGGGCGCTGCAGGTTCATATCGGCGGATGGCCCTTCCCCGGGGCGACGGCTCACAAAAGTGATCGCCCCGATCGGATTACTTCGCGATGCGGATCACGCTCGTCGTGGCGGGGCTGTTTCCGCCGCGGACGTAGAGGTGATCGCCGTCGGCGTCGAAATCGTAGACGTTCGCAAACGGGAGCGGGTCGCCAAGGAACGTGCCAGTGAGCTCGGAGGCGGCGAGCGCGGCGTCGTCCCAGTAAATTACCTGGGCGCGCCCGGCGATGGCGCGGAGGGCGTAGACGCGGCCATGGGCGCCGAAGAAGGGGCCGAAGACGCCGCGGGCGATGGGGCCGCCGTCGCTGACGTTGTCGCGGCAGTCGAGGTTCGTGTCGGGGCAGCTTAGAACGCCAAAGGATTCGCCCGTCTGCGTGATCGCGACGATGCGTGTGTCGGTCGCAAGGAGTTCGGTCGCGAACGCGAGCGTCCTCCCGCCCACGCCTTTCGACGTCGCCGGGGCCGGCAAGAGCTCAAGGAGTATCGGAATTTGCGCATGCCCTCGGTAGAAGGTCTGCCCATTCGTGCGCGTGGTGAGCGCATGCGCGAGGTGGGCGGTGCCGTGCTTGCCGAAGGCGCTGCCGTAATCCCCGGCGAGCGCCTCTTCGACGCCGCCGGCCTGCGTCGGGTAGCGGACCGCGTTTACGTAGCCGTTCTGCGGCTCCGAGTACTCGCCGACGGCGCGCCCGTAGACGCGGCGGAGGAACGGGGTCTGCGTCGGCCGTTCAGAGACGGTCTGCCAGGGCTCCTGGAGATCCATCGAGGTGACGAAGACGCCGGCGGTGCGCGTCGCCGGATCGCCGCTTCGGGCGACATAGACGCGGCCGCCCGCGCTCAAGATCGCGTAGCCGGTCGCTCCGAAGGCATCGATATCTTTGCCGGAAAGCCCACCCGCCACCGCGCAGCCCGCGTAAGGGCACGCGACCGCCGTCGCCGCGGTGATGATGTGGATCCCGGCGCAGTTCTCGGCGACGGAGAAGGCAACCGGCGCGAACCCCTCTTCAACGACGGTGACCTGGGTCCCTGCCCGCTCGCCGAAGTTGCTGCAGCGGGTCGGCTCGACGGGACCGCTTTCGGGAACGAGGACGCCGCTGTCGACGGTGCCGGCGTCTGCCTGCGGGGCCGGCGCCGAGGTGCTGCCGACGGTGGAAATCTCACCGCACGCGCCGAGCATTGCGAGAGCGATCGCGGCGAGGGGCAGCCGCGGAAGAAGAGGCATCGTCATGACTCAAAGGTATCTCTTGTGGCGCCGCAGATCGACGATGAAAGCGAATACCCGTAGTCGTTACGAGCGGATAGCGGCATGAACGCAGCCCGGAGTGCCACGATGCGGCGGCCCGTTACTTCGCGACAAGCAACGCGGCGCCGTCCTCAAGACCGAGGAGGCCGCGATCGCGGGTCGCGTCGAGGGCGACCGATTGGACGCCGGGGATGAGGCGCTCAAAGACCTTCTCCCGGCGACCGCGGCCGGTTTAGGGTCATAACGGCGGATGGCGCTCCGAACGTACGACGGCTCACAAAAGCGCCGCTTCCCGAGCAACGTGCGTCACGGCGCCGGGACGAGCGGGACGTCGACGGTCGCGTGCATCCACGACCCCTCGCCGCGCCCGCAGCCCGGGGGCGATCCGTAGGAGGTCTGCATCTTGAAGACCAGTTTGGCGCTCGTGCCGTCGGCCGTCGGGGTGACCGTGAGCTTCGAGGCGGCGTCCAAGGCCAGGGCGTACCCGCCGCCGCCGAAGAACATCATGCCCCACGCCTTCGCCACGCGGGTCAGCGCCCCGCTATTCCCTTCCGAAATTTGAGCACTTGCAACTCCCGGCGCGCCGGCGCCGAGCGGCGCGCAGGCCGATTCAGCCCCCGCTTCGAGGCAGACGAGGCCCCCCTGCTTCACGACGATGCGCGCGGCGTTCGGATAGACCTTGTTGGTGGCCGTAAAGCAGCAGACCTGGGCCGCACCACTCGGGTTACCCCCAAGGGGCGGCGCCATGCAGATCGGGTCCGACGGCGAGGTCAGCGTCATGAACTGGGACCGGCTGTAGGTCGTCGTGGCCGGCATCGTGCCGATGGCAATCGTCGCCGGCGCTCCGGCGTCGGTGGGGCCGGCATCGAGGACCGCTTGCCCGTCGGTCGCCGCGTCGCTGGCTCCGTCGACCGTCGCTTGTCCGTCCGTCGCAGCGTCGTTTTCTGCGTCGCGGGTGGCCGCGTCGATCGGGCCCGGATCGCTTGCGTCTTTGCGAGGTGATGGCGAGCTGCCGAGCGCGGAGCTTGCCGAAGCGACGGGCGCTACCTGCTTTGATATCCCGACGAACTTCGGCCCCAACGCGCCGGTCACGAAGGTTACCCTCGACGACAAATGCCAGTTCAAGGTGCCAGCGAGCCCGCACGCATTTGCCTTTGAGCGCTCCAAGCCACCCGCCGTCGGCAGCAACGCCGACAAAGCGACCTGCATCACAGAAGCGGGCGTGCGTCGCTGTTTGACGGTCCTCGACGCCCCCGACCCGGCCGACCCCTTCGCCGTCTATTCGGTCAAAGACGGCACCGCGACGTTTGCCGCCGCTTTTTGTGCGGCGCTCAAAGCCGGAACCGCCGTCGGCGGCACGATCCCGAAGGGGCTCTACCTCACGACCGCCCGTGCAAAAGACGCCCCCGTGTGCGCCCCGTGGTCGAGCGTCCAGAATGACGCGAATCCGTACAAGGATTTCACCGACGGCGGGGTGCTCACGCTCAACGGCGCAGTGACGTTCCTCCCCGAGGGGGCGACCCTCAACGTCGACATCAACGGCGTCGAGAAAACCCTCAAAAGCGGCCAGTTTTCGTTCACGATCCCGGCGGTCCCGTGGACGGCGAAGGTCTCCGCGCAACCGTCGGTCAACGGCAAGCCGACGGGCCAGTACTGCACCTTCCTCAACGCGGCCGGACTGGCGGTCTCCGCCAACGGCCTGGAAGTCCGCTGCGTCCTCGCAACGACCACCTACGGCGGCGATTCCGGCAGCGTCGCGTCGCGCACGCTCGCTCCGGGCGTCACCGCGTCGATCCCCGAGTTCCCCGCGCAAACGCTCGACTTGCCGAGCACGAGCGACGTCCTTTTCCTCCTCCAAATTCCGACCGTCTCCTACGCCGCCGGCGGCCTCGAGCCGGAGGTCCGCTTCGGGCTCCTGATTGACGGAAATCGGACCGCCGAACTCTCCACGGTGAAGCTGCGCGCCGACCGCGAAGGCACGCCGACGGCAGGGAACGCGCTCGTTTCGCTCGGGGCGGGCCCGCATACGTTCCAGCCGACGTGGCTCACAAGCGGCGGGAGCGTCGTCCTCTTCCCCAACGATCGCCGCGGGGCGCTTCAGCCGGCCCTCACGACGATCGTGCTCAACTCGGTCAGCAGCTTCCGCAGCCTGAGCTGGGGGACGAGCGACCCAGGGCCAAGAGCCGCTTCGTCCATCTCGCGTGCGCTGCCCACCGGCGACCTCGGCGAATCGCTCTTTCTTTTCGGCGACGGCGTGTCGGTGGCCGACCCGGGCAACAACGGCTTCACGGCGACGGTCAGCGCCGCGGGGGCGACGGTGGCCAAGCTCTCCTCGGGGTCGACGACCGGAAACGGCGCACCTTCTCGGAACGTGCCTTTCTTCGCGTTCCTGGAGAAGCGCCTCACCGCCGCTCCGCTCCGCGTCGACTACGTGGCGGGGACGGCCACCAACACGCTCGCCCTCGCGCTACGAAACGGGAGCGCGCTCGGGGGGGTCGCGCTGAGCGCGAACGTGTTGGCGGCGACAGCCTCAAACGTCGCCGACGTCCCCGTCCGCGCGGTGGCAGCCCCGGAGGTCCCCGCAAGTCTGCCGGCCCCGACGGCGCTCTTGCAAGTGAACCTCGATACGGTGGAGGATGGGCGGCCGGTCCTCGTCTTTTCGACAATCGAGTCGACGCTGTGCGCGGGGAACGGCGCCGCCCACGCCTACCTCGCTGTCGATGGCACCGCCGAGGAGCCGCGCAGCTTCTTCCTCAGCGGTTCCAAGGAGTACGCGATGCCCCACCTCTTCGCGACCGTCGCGACGAAAAAGCCCGGCGTCCCGTTTCACGCGACGACGAACCTCCGTGCGCTGAATCTCTTAAACGCGCCGACGACCTGCTACGCGAAGGGGCGCGCCGACCTCACCGCGTGGGCGCTGTAGAGCCAGGACCGGTCGTTACTTCGCTGCCGCGGCGAGACCGCTGACAAAGGCGCGCAGCGCGGGGGTGCACGGCGCTGTCTCCGGGAAGTGCGTCTGGAAAATCGTCTGTTCGTTTTCGTCGCGAAATTGAACGGTCACATACACAATATCGGTCGGCCCCGACGGGCAGCTCGGCTTCGCCTTCCGGAGCGCTTCCGCGTCGGCGAAGAAGCCGTCGCGCGCCTTCTCTTCGAGGCGGAAGACGCCCATCGACGGTTTTGGCGGCGCCGCCCCCTTCCCAAGTTCGTACACCGTCGACACCAGCTTCCCGGCGCGATCGAGCGTGAGTTTCCGCGGCTTGCAGGAGCCGAGGCAGCCGCTCCAGTCGACGTCGACAAACGCGATTTCCCGCGAAACCGCTGGCGCGCTCGCGACCGGGCTCGGGCTTGACGCACTCGCACTTGGCGCGCTTGGAGCCGCGGAAACGCTTACCGCTACGGAAACTGACGGCGTCGCCGGGACGTCGGCGGGCGGCGGCTCTTTGGCGCGCGTGCAAGAAACCGCGGAGAAAACGACCAAGAGCCCGAGCGCCAGCGTTCGCATCGCCCGAGCCTCCTTCGAAGGGGCCGCCACTTCAAGCGCTTTCCTTTCGGCGTGCAACCGGCGACGCTGCCGGGATGCGCCTGTTTCCGATCGCGTTCGTGCCATGCACGCTTCTCCCCCTCGCCGTTTTTGCCTGTGGCGACGCGAACTCGACCGTCGACGCCGGCCCGGAAACCGACGCCGCCGCGACCGTCGACGGAGCCCCCGCCGGCGATGCGAGCACGACGACCGATGGCGCTGCAAGCGATGGCGCCGCGAGCGATGCCGACGGAGGCCCTCGGCTCGACGGCGGAGCGGCGCCAACCGCGGCAGGGACGATTGTCCCCCTCTACGACTACCCGACCGGGGCGAATTGGACGGCGATCGTTGCCGCAAAGAGGGCCCACCCGCGGGTGACCGTCGAAGCGATTGTGAATCCGGACAACGGCCCGGGCGCCGCCCAAGATGGGACGTTTGTTTCTGCCCTCGGAAAGCTCACGGCCGTCGGCATTGTGCCCTTCGGCTACATCGCGACGAACTACGGGAAGAAAGGTTCGGCGGCGGTCAAGCTCGAGATCGACGCCTACCGGCGCATGTACCCAGCGGTTACCGGAATCTTTTTTGATGAAATGAGCGACGTTGCCGCCGACGCCGCCTACTACCGAGCTCTCACCGCCTACGCGAAACAGAAGGGCTTTTCTCGCACCGTTGGCAACCCGGGGACCGACGTCCCCGAGAGCCTCATCGGCGCCGTTGACACGCTCTTTATTTACGAATCGGCGGGGACGCCGGCGCTGGCCCCCCTCGCCGGCTGGCATGCGTCCTATCCGGCGAAAAACTTCGGAATCATCCCCTACAAAGTGGCAACGCTCGACCCCGTTTTCGTGCAGCGAGCGCGAGCGACCATCGGCTTTATTTACCTCACCAACGACGACCTCCCCGACCCCTGGGACACGCTCCCCCCCTACTTCGACGCGCTCCTCGGCGCCCTCGAGTAGCCCGGCCGGCGCCTAGCGGGCCTCCTCGCGGCGCCGCGTGCGGATCCGCCAGGTCGCACCGACGATCCCGCCGATAATTCCAAGGAAACCGCCAAGAATGCTGCCAAAGATCGGGAAGGCGAGGTCCGTCGGTGCCGGGGGCGGTTCCGCCATCGGCGGGCGTACCGCCATCACCGACGAGGCCGCCGTCGTCGACGGAAAGAGTTCCGTTGGAACCGCCGCTGCATGCAAAGGCGGAAATGGACGAGGCAACCACAAGCGCGAGCGGCGTAAGCGACTTCATGGCAGTGAGTGTACGCGCCGAGTCGCACCAGTCGCCGCAAAACCGATGAAACCACGTTGCCCCCAGGCGCCGGGGGACGGTCCCTCGCATCGCCGCCGACCAGACTATACCGTATGGTTTGGTTGACCGTTGGATGAGGCGCCGGGCGACGCCCGTCGAAGTCGGCCCGTCGTGGATTCGCGCCAGAACGGTCGAGTCGTTTCCTGGCCGTTGTGCCTTGCTCTCCGGGCAGCGCTCCTGCTCTTGGTCAAGGCCGAATGACGCCCCCGACGGTTTTCGACTGGATTGACACCGGCCTCCTCGTTTTGCGTGACGTTGGGGCCGCTGGCCTCACCGTAGAACGCATCTGCAAGGAAATGCGACGCACCAAGGGCTCGTTTTATCATCACTTTCACGATGTCGAGTCCTTTCACGGCTCCGTCCTCGCGGAGTGGCGCGCGCTGCAGTCACGCCCCCCAACCGACGAAGGGCTTGTCGCCGATCGTCTCCGCAACGACGACCGGCTCGACCACGCCGTTCGCGCGTGGGCGCTCTACGATCCCACCGCCCGCCGCGCGCTCGACGAAGTAGACGCCCAACGCCTCGCAGTCTTGGAGACCCGGCATGCCGCCGCCGGTCACGAGGCGCCACGCGACCTCGCGCTGCTGGAATACGGGCTCATCCTCGGCCTTCAAGCGCTCGGGGTCGCGCCGGACGTAGGCGCACGTGTGAGGGCTCGTTTGGGAAAGTCAGCGCTCTGGCCTGGGCGAGGCCGCTACCAGCCCATCCGTTGCGCCGGATTCTTGGCCGCGCGCCGCCGGAACCGTAGCGTCGCCGCACCGATGAACACCACGATCGTCCCCTACCTGAACTTCCCCGACGGCCTTTGCGACGAGGCGATGTCCTTCTACGCACGCATCCTCGGCGCCGAGACCGTCATGCGGATGACCTTCGGCGACAGTCCGATGCCCTGCGACGACGCCCACAAATCCTGGCTCATGCACATCACCATCAAGGCGCCGGCGCTGACGTTGATGGCCTCCGACTGCCCGCCCGGCCAGCCCTACGTCCGCGGGACGAATGTCACCCTGTCCTTGAATTTCGTCGACGCGACCGAGCAGGACCGCGTCTGGGCGGGGCTCGGCGAAGGCGCCAAGATCTTGATGCCGCTCGGCGAACAGTTTTGGGGGGCACGTTTCGGCATGCTCGAAGACCGGTTCGGCACGCTCTGGATGGTGAACTTCGACGCTCCGAAGCCCGCCACGAAGGGGTAGCCGACCGCTGCCGACCGTCGATCGAGCGAATGTTCCGTCGGAAGGAACGATTTGGGAGTTTTTAGCAAGATCGTTCCTTCCAGAGGAACGATCGAGCCAAATTCTCGCTTTTCGTAACTTCTGACGGAACGAAGTCGCATTCCGGCATCGAGTTCGTTCCGTCCAGAGGAACGATCGAGCCAAATTTCGCAATTCGGACCTTCCCAGCCTCCCCGCCCCTCAAACGAGCGCCGAGGAGGTTCCGAAGGTCCTTCGCGCGAAGGTTCCGACACACTCCCGCAACGCCGCTAGTTGCCTTCTGGCGGGGATTCTTGGATGTTCGCCCCATGCGAATCGCGAAGAGATGGGGGCTGTTGGCGATGGTGTTGTTGGGCTGCCGGAAGGGGGCGCCAAATGGCACCGAGGATGCGGGGACCGCTTCAACCCCGGTGGTTCGGCTGCCCGAGGGGCGCGATGGGTCGGTCGCTGTCCCCCTGGATGGCGGCGGGAGCCTCGTCGCCTCGGGGACGGCGCGGTGGACGCTCGTCGGTGCGAAGGTGACCTTCGGCCCCGACTTTCCCGAGGAAATTACGCGAGTTCGCGGGAGCGTCGCCGACGGCTTCTGGTTCTGGGGGGCGGCGCCGAACGGCCACCTCTGGTATGCGCCGAGCGCGCTTGCGCCGGCGGAGCGGGTCGCCGACGGGAAAGCGGTGACCGTCGGGCGCTTCGCCATCGTCGCCGCGGGGATCGCCGGGGGCGAACTCCGTGTCTTCGAGCGCGGGCGCGAGATCCCCTCGCCGATCCCCGCCGCAAAAACCGGGATCCGACTCGTGACGCTCACCTTCGGGAAGCCGGAAGTGACCAAGTCCTACCTGGTCCCGACCGACGGCGGCGCGTTCCGTCCGTCGGAGTTTGTTCTCGAAAATGGACAACTTGCCCTAAAGCCGGTCCCCGAAAACGAACGCGACCCGGTCGGCGTCGCCCTCGCCACCCACGACCGCCCGGCGGCCGCCCACGACGCTGCACTCCCGGGAATGCCTCGAGAGACGAACCGCGTGGTGATCCACCGCTTTGACGACGGCTCGCGGCTCCGCATCGACGAGCGCGCCTGCGCAGGTTGCATCGACGGGACTGTCGACGCCGTGCAACGCCCCTACCTTGTCGCGGCCGGCGGCGACGTCGGGCGCCCCCTGTCCGAGCGCGGGGTTCCCGTCGGCACCAACCTCTACGACTGCGCGCTGCTGAGCGACCACGGCCCGACGGCCCACCTCTTGTGCGCTGTCGGAAAAGACCCCCTCCGGCAATCGATCCGGGTGACGGCAAGCGGCAAGGTGACGATGGAGCAAAAATTCGCGAGCGACCAGCGCGCACCGTTCCCGGGCAGCCCGGTGCTCGCCGGGGCCTGCGACCCCGACGGCGAGGGAAAGGTGCAGGACCTGCAAGCGGCCGTCTGCGTTTTCGAGGCAAAAAAGGGGCGCTGGCAGACGTACACGTACCCGAAGGCGGGTTTGCTGGGCGCCTTTCCGGGCGACGGGACCGAGCCGTTCATCGTCACTTCCCAAAACAAAAACGTGCGCGTCGCACGCGGCAACGCTGAGATTGCGCAGGTATTTTGGACCCCTGATGGCGATGTTCTCGCCGTGAACGCCGACGGAACGCTCTTCACGCGAGCGTTCCGCAAGCAGATCCCACAGATGCTGGCGGTCGAACGCGACCTCGACCTCGAACGCGGACCGCTCACGGCCACCTCCCCGAGCACGACGACACCGCTGCTCCCGAACGTCCCCCCCACCGACGTTGGAATGGCCGGGCGCGAGATCGCCGTGCACCGCTCCATCGACGGCGCCGAGGTGCTGGTGATCGGCCACCTCCGCGAAGACTCTCCCGCAATTGCCTGGACCGGTACGATCCCCCTCCATCGTGCAACCGGCCCGAGCGCCGTCGCTTGCGACCGCTACGGCTGCGAGCTCGGCCCCTTCCGCTACCCGTGGAGCACCGCGCGCCCCCTCACCGCCGCGCCCGCCGATGGGAAAATTCCCGGCAGCGCCATCCCGCCGGTGGCCCCCGTTGCCGAAGAGCTCGCCCGCTTTGCGAACTTCCGCTGCACCGCCGGCACGCCGACGACCCGCGCGTACAAGTACGAGGAGGGGATCTTACATCATCCGCCCACGGAAAAAGGGGAGCTTTCCTTCTCGGTCTTCGACGCCGGCCGCACGGCCCCCTTTCCCCGCGACGAGGGCCTGCTCCGAACGCTCCCGGTCGTGAGCAACCTCCCACGGGCCTACGCCCGGGTTGGCGGCCGGTACCGACCGACGATGCTCTACGTGGGGTCTCGCACGGCCACTGTGAACGAGGAAATCGGACGCGAAATCGACCATATCGGCCCCGGCGGCGAGATCCCCGCACCGGGGACGTCGATCGCGGTGAACGCCAAGAGCGGCGCCGTCCTGAAGCCCCGCCTCCTCCGCCCGATCGGCGCCCCCGCGACCGCGCTCACGCCGTACCGCTTCGAGGGGCCCGTCGAAAAGGTACCGCAAGTCCTTGCAACCAGCCTTGAAATCGACGGTCAGGGGCGCTGCACCGCCATCGCCGACGACGACGTCCGCTTCATCCCCGGCCCGGAAGCCTGGGACCCGGCCTTCGGAAGGGGCCGCCAGCGCCTCCTCGTGCGCGGCAACGCCACGCGCCTCTGCCTCGAAGCGCTCGAAGTCTCCGAAGAACCGGACGCCCGCGAGGGGCGCCGCGTCACCCTCCGCTTCAGCGACCCGGGAAAAGCCCCCTACGGAAGCCTCGTCGACCGGGATCGCGTCTTCCCGGTCGCCTGCGCGGCGAAGTAGGCGGCGTCACAGTCGCGATGTGGCGAGCGCTTCGCTTTTGTTCGCAACAAAATGCGCGACCGGCCGATGGGGGGCCATGAATCGTTCCCCCCTCACGCTCGCCCTTCTCCTCGCCCTCTCCAGCTTCCTTGCGACCGGCTGCGCCGCCGAAAGTGACGACCCGTCAAGCGGCACGGGTGACGAACTCCGCGGCGGCTACGTCGATGCAAAGAACCAGATTTCAAGCGTAATTGCGTTTACTGGCGTGGGAGGCTACGCGAAATGCACCGCCACGCGCGTCTCCGTCGACACCTTCCTCACCGCCGCCCATTGCGTCCTCGCCGGCCCGTCGACGCTGCTCCACACCGGCCCGATCCCGATTTACGGCAATCGCTCCATCGGCTTTCTCCCCGGAGACATTCAGCTTTGGGCGCCGAACCCGCAAGGCCGCGCCAGCGACACGGTCACTCCGGAAAATGCGCTTGAGATTGCGGCGACCGAGGTCCACCCGAGCTGCTCCGCCTGCGCACCCAGCGTCGGCAATTGGCTCAACGGCGGGACGAACGACTTGGCGCTCGTGCGCGTCCGCTTCATTCCGTTCATGAACACCTATTCGCGGATTTCCGCGACGCGCGTGCCGGCGGGATCGACGGTGACCGTGGTGGGGACAGGAGATGTTGGAAACCCGGAGGTCGCCGCGCTTCGCAAATTCGCGTTCTTGCCGACGATCGCCTCCCCGTTCCCCAACTACCTCACGACGGTCGGGCGCGGCGCGGGAGCAAGTGCCTCTGCCGCCCCCGGCGATTCCGGGGGCCCGGTTTTCGATCCCCGCGGGAACGTCGTCGCCGTGAACTCCTATGCTCTCGGCACCGCCGATCCGAGCGTGAAAGACGCGAACTACGCCGCCCACGCCGAAACGGCGTCGCCGACCGCGCTTGCGTGGCTCCGTGCACGCCTTCCGGCAACCTCCTTCGCGCCGTGATCCGAGCGACGCGCGCCGACGGAGTCGCGTAGCCGGCGTCCGACTGCGGTAGTCTTCTGCCATGCCCCCCAGATTCCTCGTTGGCCTGCCGTTGCTCGCGTTTGCCTGTACACCGTCCCCCGAGCCCGCCGTCTCTTCGGTGCCGCGAACCGCTGTCGATTCGGTGACTTCTGTCGGTTCCGCGACGGCGCCCGCGTCGACGGCGCCCGCGGCCACGAAGCCGGTCGCGCGGTTCACCGCCGAGCGGCCGGCGCTTGCCGCGGTTCGGTGCAAGGCCGCGGCACCAACAGCACCAAGCGCTCAAACTCACGAGCTCGGCTTCGCCGCCTGGAAGAAGACCGGCCGCGCCGTCGGCATCTTCCCGATCGCCGGAATCGGCGGCGCTTCGCTCGGCCCCGTCCCGGGAGGGACGTTCACCACCGCCGACGGCAGCGCGCTCAGTCTTTTCGCCGAGGTCTGCGACAACAGCTACCAGGCACGTGTCGACCTGAAACCGGCACAACCGTCAACGGCGACGTGCATGCCGGCGACCGTCTGCTTCCCGCTCGCAGGCGGCGCCCCAGTCGCAGGCGGCGTGATTTACGCGGTCGCGCTGGCCGACGGGAGCCCCTACGACCTGCTCCTCGGTAGCGCCTACGCGATGGAAGACCTGAACTTCGAAGCGGCCCTCGGCGCAAAACCGCTCGATGACGCCCTCGCCGCGATCTCCGCGACCCCGCTCCCAGTCGCGAAGACGGCGTGCCTCACCGCATTTCCCCAACAAAAACCGGAGACAGCAAAGCTCGGCGCGCTCGTAGGGGACCGCCAAACCACCACCTGCGGCGCCGCGGTCGCGAGCGCGGGGAAGCCGCCGGCCCTCACCGCCGACATCGTTGCCGTCTCCACCCAGGGGGCCTTCCCAAACGTGGAAACACGCCCCACACGAACCGCCGAAGTCGACCGCCCCTTCGTGAACGTCGTCGCGCTCCGGGCCAGGAAAACCGGCGCCTATGTGGCGATGATCCGAATGCCGATCCGCTGACGGAGGTGCGCGTCTGTCGGCCCCCCTCACGCATTCGAGAATCGACGTTGTGCTCCTCCTTCAGGGCAGTTAGCGTTCAGCCCCATGACGGATGCGCCCCTCTTCGCCGACCTCCCCGCCCCGCTTGCCGAGGCCATCCGCGAACTCGACGCGACCGATCGGGAGTACTTCGCGAAGGTGGGGCGCATCTTCGAGAGCGTCACCTTTCCGACAGACCCTACTGGCGTGCGCGCGGAGACGCTCACCGCCGAGCAGCGTGCCGTCGCGATCGCTCTGACCGAGCTCGATCTGCGCGGGCCGCTGCGCAGCACCACGTTTCCGTGTCACCGCGCGGTGCGAAGGCGCTGGCTGGGGCTCGACCCCGCCGGCCCGCTTGAGCAGAGCACCACCTTCACGATCGGCGACGTGACCTATGTGGAGCCCATCTGGCGCATGGCAAGGATCATCGCCCACATGTGGAACCAGGTGCCGCTGGAGGACTACCGCGCGCTCCGTCAGCGCTTCGATGCACAGTTCACGATCGAAGAACGGCTACGGCTCTGGGGCGAGGTCAACGTCACCTACCCACACAGCTGGGACCTGCCTCCCGATGCATTCTTCAACTACGGGGAGCAGCACGAGCTGATCGACCAACTCCATGGCGAGGGGGCCGCATGGGCAGCGGGCTACCTCGATGGCATCCTTGCCGATCCGAGCCACCTGGGAGGCTCCGAGCATTTTGTCGCCTTCATCGCGCTTGTGCGTGCGGGCACTCCGCTCGATGAAAAGTGGGATCCGATTTTCGCGCTCTACGGCCGCCATGCGCGTGAGCTCCTGCTCGCCTTGCCCGAACCGCGACGGGTCGCCGCGGCGTTGCCAGCGCTCAAGCGCCTGCATCCGAGCTCCGCACTCCGCGTGGTCATCGACGTCTTGCCGGAGGTTCCCAGTGTCGCGCTTGCCGAGGTCGCGCTGACGTGCATTCCCAACACGGTTGGCTCGCCGCGCAAGCACCGTCGCGCCCTCCGTGAGGCGGCTGGCACCCATGCAGAACTCCTCGCTTTGCTCGACGCCGCCGATGCCGCAGCGGGCCCGCCGCTCGTGCTCACCCCCACGCGTGAACGCTCCATTGCCGAAGAGGGGACAAACGCCGTCTTTTCCGAACTCGACAAAGAACAGATCGTCGTCGCCGGCAAGCGCTACCTCGGTGGCAAAGGGGCGCCGCTCGAGGTGCTGCTTGCCGAAAATCCCGAAGGCCCCGACGAGGAACGCAGCCTGCGCGCACAGCTCTTCTATCGCGCCATCGCCGATGCCAAAGGCAAGCACATCTACGATGCCTGGCTCTATCAAACCGATAGCGGCACCATTTTCAAAGCAGGTACCTCACGGGTCGCGGCGGAGGTCGTGCACTTCAGCGTGACCTGCAAAGACGACCGACTCGCCGAGGCGCTCGAAGAGGCGCTTCGCGCGGAACCAAAGCCGGTCGCTGAGGTGCCTGCACCCAAAAAGAAGACCGCCAAGAAGGCCGAGAAACGCTCGTAGTCGCGCGCTGAAGCCTCCGTCCTGTTACGTCGCCAGCGCATACAATCGCGCACGGATTTCGTTCTTAAAGGCGACGCTTTGCCGACCTTCAAAGAGGATTTCCTCCCATTCCCCAGAGTCAATCTGGGAAGAATGCTCGCGCAGTACCGACTCAACCCATGGTTCCCAGCGCGCCGTCGCCAGATTGACCCAATGGACCTGCGAAGCAAATTCGCGAACTTGATCTTCTGTGAGCCAAACCATTCGACTCCAGTCAAACTTCGCTTGATGGAGAAGAAGGAACTCCGTGGTCAGGTTTCGCGCATTCGCAAAGCCGCCCCAAGAAATACGCTCGGGGAACGCGGAAGCGAGGTCAACCAGGTTCGGTGCGTTCCAGGAAATGCTGTTCCAGTTTAGTTGGACCGCATGCGTACGCAAAAACTCCACGGAGCGCGCGGCGGGACTGGTGCTGAGCTGTTCCCAGGAAATTCGATCGCAAAACTCCTCGATAAATGGCTCAGACAGCTGCTGACCCATCGAGACAGCGGGCCAATCTACCTGATCTCGGAAGTCGCGAATGACGCTCTCCGGCAAACGAGAATTCCGGGAGACGTGAAGCCAGTTGAGCCTGCCAGCAAACTCACGGATAAAGTCTTCCGAGAGATCGTCGCACACCTGATCCCAATCCACATGCTCTTGGTTCTCTCGGACGCACGCTTCTGACAGCTTGCGTGAAGCGGCTCGAAGGTCGGCAGGAGTTCGCGCAAACTCGCGAACAAAATCATCGGAACGCCGCTCCGACTGCCACACATGTCGCCACGTATCCGGCCCAAAAGCATGTCTGTACCGACGGACGAACGCTTCCGAAATGTGCGGGTAGTTGTGCTCGGCGAATAGTGCATCCCACCCATCGTGCGTCTGGGGGGTGCCGGACTCCGTTTGAAAGCCAACAAGGCGCCGAACAAAAGGTGCCTCTTCGACGAACAACAGTGTCGCATCGGTGAGAGGCACGCGCTCTGCAAAGTCTATGGCCTTTGCGAGTGAGGCTAGGTAGGGGTCCTCCGATTTGGCCGAATCAACGGAAAAAAACGGTCGTGCCAGCGGAGGTTAACGCCGATGTTTTGCGTTGTCCCGTGGGCAAAAATGCAGCCGTTTGTAGCTCCGTCAAGGAGCCAAAGATCATACAAGACAACGTCGGGACGCTCGCTCGCAACGACGGCATATGCGAGCGCCGAGAGCCATGGGAGCTTGAGAAAGCGTTCCGCTTGCTCAAGCGGCCCTTCGATCGGAGCCCCATCTTTGGGCGGCTCCTGGGCGTCGACCGTTCGCAGGTATTGCGATTGCGAAATCGGTGGAAGCAACCGAAATTGTGCAATTGTCGACACGGAACGAAGGTGGAGAAGTTGAAGTTGCATAAGCCCTCGTAGCTTGTGATTGCCTGCCCCTGGCGGGGGCCGGAACAGCTCACAAATGGCGCTAAGTCAACGTATTTGCTAAAAACTCCGCGCCGTCTCCCGCTTCGCGGACGGACCCGTAACGGACAGAAATCCAACTGGACCCGGCCCGGCGGTCAAACACGGCACCTACGCTGCCCCAAGGAAAATCCCGTCGCGTAGACCCGAGCGTCTCATCGAGCCAACGGCTGTACTTCGCTTGCATCGCGAGCTCTGCTGATTCCGACCAGGACTCCCAGGTCGCCTCCGTTGTCAGCGCGAGGCGGATGTCGTGAAGCCGTTCCCCTTCAAACGTCAAAAACAAACGCCAAGACTCACTGCCCATTTGCACGGCTAGCGAGCAAGAGAACCAAGAAGGCGCCCATTCCCGCTCGCACGTGGCCCTTGCTCCGCACGTCGAGAGCAAGAACGCAGCGCGCGGCGTCGTCGGCTCAAGTCGAACGCCGTCGTCGAAACAGAGCGCGCCTGTGGAAGCTTCAATACTCATAGACTGCGCGAGGTCCTTCGAGGCCGCTTCAATAGGCAGAAAACACGAAACCGACCGCCCTCAAACGAGGATGGTCGGCTTCTAGCGAGTCACTCAACCGTTGGTCAGTGGTGACCGGCTTCGCGGGTGACGCCCGGGAAGCCCTTGTCGCCGGGCTCATGACGGGTGTTGCCGGTCGTCTGCTTGCCGTTACGATCGGTGAAGGACATGAGCATGTCCTTCGCGTAGATGAACAGGTCGCGGCTGTCGTAGGGGACGGCGTGGACGCCGGTGTCCATACGGATCGCGTCGACGGGGCACGCCTCGACGCAGAAGCCGCAGAAAATGCAGCGCAATTCGTCGATCACGAACTTCACCGGGAAGCGTTCGTAGCCACGCCGCGGGTCGCCGGCCGGGTACTCGCCCGCTTCGATGAAGATGCACTGGGCCGGGCAGGCGGTGGAGCAGCAGAGGCAGGCGACGCAGCGCGGGTCGCCATTCTCGCGGTGGGTGAGGCGGTGAACACCTCGGAAACGCTCAGGATACGGGCGCTTCTGCTCCGGGTAGGAGATGGTACTGATGCCGATGTCGTAGCGCTCGAGAACCGGGTCGGGGCGCTCCCCGTGAACCATGTCTCGCGTGTTCGTGAAGAAGTGCTTCAACGAAACGGCGAGCCCTTTGAAAATGGCCGGGAGGTAGCTCTGGGTCGCGAGGTCCTTCTTCGTGTAGGCGACGACGACCGCGTTCGGGGTGCTAGCAGGCTTCTTGGGGAACGCCGCAGTGCTCATCGAGGGCTCCAAATCTAACGAAAATCAAGAAGTAAAGAGGCGAGAAGCCCGCCGAAACCGACGGGCGCCAGGGAGCAGAACCGTTCAGGCCTGCATCGCCCCTTCGACGGTACCACCGGCCGCATTGGCGAACTTCGCCGAGGAGCCGACAAGCGTCTTGTCCTTGTCGCGGCTCCCGCCGAGCCAGAGGAAGAAGCGGACGACACCGTAGATGCCTGCGACCGCAACGACCGCCTGGGTGAGATGCCCCGCGAGAGCGAGCGTCGCGTCGACCTTCGTGCCGGCTTCCTGGAGAAGAAGAATGACAACGCCGGTGACCATGACGTTCACGAGGGAGGCCGGGAGGAGAACGAGCCACCCGAGCTTCATGAGCTGGTCGTAGCGGAAGCGGGGGAGCGACCAACGGATGACCGCCTGGAAGAGGCACATCAGGAGCGTCTTCCCGAAGAAAGTCACTACGTTGAGCGCGATCATCACGACGTGGGGGAGCTGCTTCGCGTAGAACACGTTCGTTCCGAACTCGACGGTGATGCCATCGCGGTGGAAGAACGGGAGCTGCCAGCCGCCGAGGAAGATGGTCACGAGCAGCATCGAGCCGGTGACGATTTCCATGTATTCGGCGAAGTAGAACATGCCGAACTTCATACCCGAGTACTCGGTGAAGTAGCCGGACACGAGCTCCGATTCCGCTTCCGGCAAGTCGAAGGGAATACGCTTGTTTTCCGCAATCGACGCGACGAAGAACAGGATGAACGCGAGCGGCTGCACGAAGATGCCCCAGGCGTTGTCCCCCTGCCAGCGGACCATCTCATCAAGACGGACCGTCCCGTAGACCATCATCGCGCCGACAAGCGACAGGCCGATGGCGACCTCGTAGGAGACCATCTGGCTCGCGGCGCGGAGGGCGCCCATGAGCGAGAACTTGTTGTCCGAGGACCAGCCGGCGATCGCCGCGCCGACGATCCCCTGCCCTGCCATCGCGAAGACGTAGAGAATGCCGACGTTCAGCGGCGAAATGGCGAGGTCGACCGCATTCATCTGAACGCCGCCCCCCTTCACCGCGATGAACTGCTGGCACATGCCGACGCGGGTCGCGATCGGCCAGAGGGTCTGGCCGGCCTCCTGAAAAGAGCGGACCTTGTTGAGGCAGAGCGTGTCGCCCATCGGGATGACCCCGAGGAGGCCAAGCACCGGAATCATCGAGAGGATCGGGGCGAGGGCGAAGAGGAGCTTGTCGGCCTTCGGCGGGACGAAGTCCTCTTTGAAGAAGAATTTCACGCCGTCGGCGGCGGCGTGAAGCAGACCGATCGCACGAATCTCAAAGCCGAAAATCGAAATGTTCGCGCGGTTGGGACCGATGCGGTCCTGGATCATCGAGCTCTGTCGCCGGTCGACCCAGGTCAAAAGACCGCCGACGTTGAACACGAAGCCGACCATCACGAGGACTTTGATGAGCGCGGCGAGAAGTTGCGCAGGGGTGATCATCGGAATCCTTTGGGAATCAAGCCGAGGCCTCGGGGGCCGAGGCCTCCGGAGCGGTCGAGACGGCGGGAGCGGCGCTGGCGAGGCGGGCGCGCACTTCCTTGAGTTTGGCAAAGCCGAGATCGTGGCCGAGGGCGGCGCCAAGCTTGGCGATCACTTCCCAGCCGGGGCGCGCGGACCCCTGCGGTTCGAGTGCTTTTTCGCTCACTTGCGCGTGACCGCCGATGTTCACGAACGTCCCCGAGCACTCGGCCCAGGCGGCGATCGGGAGGACGACGGTGGCCGCCTTCGCGACCGGGCCTTCGTGGACGGCGAGCGCAATCGTCTTCGCGCCGCGGAGGTCGCTGATCGCCCCGTCGTCGTCGCTGGGGACGCTCGTGCCGAGCACGAGGACCGCGGAGATGTCCCCTTTGGAGACCGCCTTGCGCAACGCCGCGAAATCACCCGCTTTGGGGGCGAGGAGCGCGACGCCAGCCGTGTTCGAATTCTTGTCGGCCTTGATGAGGATGTCGTCGGCGAAGCCGTCGGCGGCACCGGTCACGAAGACCTTCGCACCAAGCGCTTCGCCGAGCGCCGCGAGGGCGACGTTGTCCTCTTGGGACTGCTGGCGGCCATGCACAATCGCGATGCCGGAGGCGCCTGCGAGCAGCCCCTTCGCCGCTTCTACGGCCGCCTGGGTCGACGCGTGTTTGCCATTGACCATCGGTTCCAACAGGCGGTTTTCATGGACCGCCTTGTAGGAGAGCATGCCCGGATCGCACATCCAGTAGCTGTTGACCGCGTGGTTGTCGCGCGCCCGGTAGCGGTACGCCTTGTTGTAACGCGGGTCGAAATCGAGGTGGGCGTTGCAGCCCTGCGCGCAGCCCTGGCAGATCGTCTTCGCGCTTCGAAGGAACCAGACGCGCGCCTTGAAGCGGAAGTCGGTCGAGGTGAGCGCGCCGACCGGGCAGACGTGCTCGACCATAAGCGTGTAGTTGCCTTCAAGCTTTCGCCCAGGGGCCACGCTGATTTCGTTCAGGTTTCCGCGCTCACGCATCTCGAGGACCGGGTCTTTCGCGACCTCCTCCATGAAGCGCACGCAACGGGTGCACATGACGCAGCGCTCGCCGTCGTAGACGATGCTCTCGCCGAACTGCACGCCCTTCGGCTTGTGGACCGGCTCCTCGCGCATCCGCTTCTTCGTGCCCTGGTGGGCAAGCCAGTAGTCCTGGAGCTTGCACTCGCCGGCCTGGTCGCAGATCGGGCAGTCGACCGGGTGATTGAGGAGCAGCGCCTCCTGGACGTAGGAACGCGCCTGAATCACGTGGGGTGACGTCTCGGCGAGCACTTCCTGGCCGTCGACGGCCTGCATTTGGCAGCTCGGGAGCAACTTCGGCTTCTTCACCGTCCGGTAGGCCTGCGCCTCTTCGTCCCAGGCGACGATGTCGAGCTGGAGCCCCCGCTGCCCTTCCGGCGGCTTGATCTCCACGAGGCACATGCGGCAGTTCGCTGGCGACGAGAGGCCCGGATGCCAGCAATAATGCGGTACTTCGATCCCCTGCTTCCACGCAGCGCGGATGATGCTGTCACCGGGTTCGAAGGGGATTTCCCGTCCGTCGAGCTTGAAGCTGGGCATGTAGCGGAGTCCGTTGGTGGGTACGAAAGCGGCCTTCAAGTGGCCGAATTACCAGAGGAGATGGGGAGCGAAGCGGCCGGAAGAAGGCCGCTCCCCTCCACAGGCAATCTGCGCGGAGGCAAGCGCGCTTCTGCCACGAAGCATGGCTTCTGAGAAGAGCGTTTCTGCGGAAAAGTTGGCGGTTCAGCAACCTTTTCGAGCGACTTCACCGGGGAAGTTCGCCGCAAACCGCACCGCGACCATGGCGTGGCCGCACCGTTCATTTCTATCGTAATATTAAATAGCTACGAGGAATTCTTTAAAAAGAATCCTACCGTCTTCAACGCGAAGAAGAAGAAGCCGGTCCCGCTGACGCCACACGTGAGCATCATCGCGAGGAAGGCCCGCTTGAGCTTTTCCTGGGTCACGATGATACCGATGGCGCCAAGGACCAGCGAAAGCTGAAGGAAAAGCGTGCCGAGGTCGAAGCGGTCGCCGGCGAGGCCGTCCAACCGCTTTGGATCCCTCGAGAATCTCCTTTTTCTCTTTTCCATAGCGGTCGACGCGTGCCGAGAGAACCTCGACCTGCTTGAGGACGCCCGTCGCCTTCTCCGTCGGGACGATCCCGGCCTCCACAAAGGCCTTCATCATGTCCCGCTGCCCCTCGACCTCGGTCTCCTTGATCCCTTTCGACTGGTACCAAAGGTACGCCGACGTCCGCTCCGCCGAGGCCTGGAGCTCGTCATCGCCGTACTTGCCGCTCGCGAGTTCGTTCAGCGCGAGAACGGCGGCGAAAATCGTGACGATGAGCCCGAAGAGGATCTCAAAGCGACGCTTCATCCGCTCTTGCGGGGTCAGTTCTTCGGGGGCGTCTGCGGGGGCGGCCGGTCCAGGTGCATGCGACATGGCGCCGTCCGGTGCCTCAAAGGCCCCCCAGCCGTCAACCCAACGCCGTCCGAGGGGGCAGATTCTAAACGAATTTTAAGCGTTCAGGTCACGGCCGAAGGAACTGAACCCAGCGGATCTTGCCGTCGGCGGCCGAGTAGCGGACGAGGACCTCCCCGGCGAAGCGCTCCGCGGTCGTGGGGTCGGTCCGCGACCACGACTCTCGCTCAACGACGTGGGGCTCGAGGTGAACGCGTTCGCTGACCGTCGCGCGGACATCCCGAAATCCTTTAAAAAGCGCCGCGTAGCGCGCTCGGAAGGCATCGATTCCGTCGACGACCGGCTTCCCGTCGGCGTCGAGGACGCTCACTCGTTCGTGGAAGCATTCGCAGAACGCATCGACGTCGGCCCGGTTGTACGCCTCGAGCTGGCGGGCGGCGAGGAGGAGGATCGTGTCGTTGGAGCCGTTGGAGACGGGCGCAAGGTTCGCGGTCACGGCGGAGCGGTAGCACCGGTAGGTGTGATAGGCCACCATCCCTATGGCGATTCAGTGGTTTCCCGGGCACATGACGAAGGCGCGGCGTCTCATCGCCGAGACGCTCCCGACGCAAGACGTCATCATCGAAGTGGTCGACGCGCGCGCCCCGGCGGCGAGCAGCAACCCGCTCCTCCACGAGCTCCGCGGCCGCAAGCCGTGCGTGAAGGTCCTCGCCAAAGGGGACTTGGCCGATCCGGAGATCACCGATCGTTGGGTCGCCTACTTCGCCGGACTTCCACGAGATTTTGTCCCGACGCCGAACGGTCCTCAACCGCGCGGCATGCTTAAGCCGCTCGTGATTCGTTCCGACCGCGCCTCGGACACGCGAAAGGCGGTCGTTGCAGCTTGCAAGGAACTCGCAACCCACCCGAGCGGCCCTGGAAAGACGGTCCGCGCGATGGTCGTCGGGATTCCAAACGTCGGCAAATCGACGCTCATCAATACGCTCATGGAGCGCAAAGTCGCGAAGACGGGTGACGAACCGGCCGTCACGAAGTCGAAGCAGCAGGTCATCCTGAAGAACGGAATGACGCTCCTCGACAATCCCGGCATCATGTGGCCGAAAATCGAAGAACCTGAAGCCGGCTATCGCCTCGCGTTTGCCGGTGCCATCCCCGATTCTGCCATCGATTACGAGGACATCGCGCTTTGGGGGGCCCAGTTCTTGCTCGACGCTTACCCGGAATTGATCGTCGAGCGCTACCACCTGAAAGAGCTCCCCGAAAGCGGCGACGAACTCCTCAACGAGATCGGAAAGCGTCGCGGCGGGCTCCGTGCAGGAGGGGTGATCGATCGCCACAAAGCCGCCGATGCGTTGATTCACGATTTCCGCTCGGGGGCGATCGGCCGGATCTCCCTCGAAGCGGTCTAACGCGTCCGTCCGCGAAGCGGGAGACGGCGCGGAGTTCCCTGCAAACGCGTCCGTCCGCGAAGCGGGAGACGGCGCGGAGTTCTCCACAAACGCGTCCGTCCGCGAAGCGGGAGACGGCGCGGAGTTCTCCACAAACGCGTCCGTCCGCGAAGCGGGAGACGGCGCGGAGTTCTCCACAAACGCGTCCGTCCGCGAAGCGGGAGACGGCGCGGAGTTCTCCACAAACGCGTCCGTCCGCGAAGCGGGCAACGGCCCGGAGTTATTCACAAACGCGTCCGTCCGCGAAGCGGGCAACGGCCCGGAGTTATTCACAAACGCGTCCGTCCGCGAAGCGGGAGACGGCCCGGAGTTATTCACAAACGCGGTCTCCGCTCCAGCGTCTCGCCGGGCGGGGGCAACCGCCTAGTACCGCGACCAAAGCAGTGCGAAGACCGCTGCAGAAGCTCGCAAGCTCTCGGCAGAGCTCTGCCCGACGCGAACCTCGGAATGCGGCGGCGGAGGCACCTCGTTGCGTGCTGGCTTCGGCGCGGAACGAACCCGGGTTTGTCGTTGGCTAGGTAGCTGCTCGGAATCTCCTTTTCGGAGTGCGACACGTCCTCGCGAAAC
>DYPH01000313.1 GCA_020720045.1 Sorangium cellulosum
CATAGCCGTTATTAGTTTTTCACGTCATGAAATGTCGTTTGTTTCTCACCGTCGCCCACTTAACTTCGTCTCTCGGCGAAGTTCGCCTGTCGCAGCGTCCCGGTTCGGGAGACACAGCGCGGATGATGACCGCCGCGCCGTCGTACTCGGATGAGGACTGGAAGGCCGTGCTCGCCCATCTTCCGGCTGAGACGGAGCGCCTCGCGCACGAGCACAAGGTCATCAACGTGCAGTGGCCCAACGTGAAAGTTCACGACGCCGCGACCCTGCTTCGTTTCATCCTGCTGCACGTCGGCGCAGACATTCCTCTGCGACAGACGGTGACGCTGATCGCGGAGGCGGGCGGTCCGAGCCTCGCGCCTGTGTGGTTGCACAAGCGGATGCGGCGCGCGCAGCCGTATCTGGCCGCATTGGTTGAGCTCATGATCGCCGACGTCGTGGAAGACGCGACGCCCGAGAGCTGGGCCGGATACGAGATGGTCTCGCTAGACGCGACGACGGTCAGCGGCCCCGGTGCGGAAGGCAGCGACGTTCGACTGCACTGTGTCCTTCGCCTCCATGATCTGCGCGTTCGCAAGGTCTGCGTCACGAGCGCGAGCGAGGGCGAAACGTTCAAGAACTTCGTCTGGGAAGCCGACACGCTGATCATCGCGGATCGCGGCTATGCCAATGCGCCAGGCATCTTCTGGGTCGTCGATCACGGCGCTGCCGTTCTCGTCCGCGTGAATCGCGGGGCGCTCCCGCTCGCCGCGCCCTCCGGCAAAGCAATAGACGCTCTCGCGTGGTGTCGTGGGCTGAGGGACAACGTTCCGCACGAGCGGCCTGCCGTGGTCTCGCAAATCAAGGGCACGGGCAAAGCCCGCGAGGAGCGGAAGCTGGAGGGGCGTCTGATCGGTTTCCACCTTCCGCCGGAGCTGGCGCTTGCAGCGCGCGAGCGCACGCGACGCGAGGAGGGGCCCGCCGTGACTGCCGAGAAGCTCGAGGCCGCCGAGTTTGTCATCCTCTTCACGACAACGCCCGCGAGCCGCATGTCCGCCGAGCGCTGCGTCGAGGCGTATCGTCTGCGCTGGCAGGTCGAGCTGCAGTTCAAGCGTTGGAAGTCCCTGTGCCACTTCGACAAGCTTCCCAACTATCGCGACGACACCATGCTGGCCTGGGTCACCGCCAAGCTCCTGCTCGGGCTGCTCCTCGACCGCGTCGCCGCGGCGAAGGACGGCGGCGATGCGACGACCAGACCTGGCGCGCGACAGGCGTGGAAGATCACAAGCCTGCTCTGGCCGCTCGTGCTCGCGGCGTTGCTGCCCGTTGGCCTCGCGAACGCCATCGCATTGGTTCCGGCCATGTCGCGCCGACTTGACTCGCTCGATGATGCCGCTGGAGTCACGCGGCAGATCGATGTCTATCGCTGGCAGCAAGCGGAGCTGGACGAGTGTGGGTAAGCTGATAACGCCCATGGGCGCGTCCGGGAGCTTGTCGTCGATCAGCTCGGTCTGATCAGCGCAAACCTTGTCGATGCACTTTTGTTCCTGCCCGCAGTCTCGGTCGCTCAGGCAGCTGTCGCGGCAGTGGCGGTCGACGCCGCAGGTCTGGTCGCCAGGGCAGTCGCTGTTGCGCTCGCAGTT
>DYPH01000177.1 GCA_020720045.1 Sorangium cellulosum
ATCGGTACATAGATTTCGAGAGGGAACTGTCTCACGCCAAGTTGGCACGTAGGGCATCGCGAACGTCGCGCAGCCGAAGGCCTACGACGTCTCGAAGAAGAAGCCCACGCACCTCATGTGGGATCTGCTCATCCGCCATACGATCCGCCCTGATGGCGAGGACGGGTTCCTACTCCCGTACCACGACTACTTGGAGCCGACCGGCGACGCTGCCGAGGACGCACGGCGCCAGCGGCTCCTTCACGAGATCGCGGTGCCCGCCGACCCGGCGCACGTTCGCGTCTTCTCCTACGCCGCCGAGCTCGCGCCCGCCGACATCGCACTCTCGACGCTGGTCCGCTGCCTCGAGTCGGTGCGGAAGATCCGCGAGCACGGCATCGCGAAGGGCCCGTGGGAGCGTCGCGAGGAGTGGCTCAACCAGCAGATCGCCCAGGCGTGGCAGGACCGCGGGCCGTTCCCCGGGCTCGGCCCCGTGCTCGAAGCGCTGGGGATGCGACTTGGGACGGCGCTCGCGCTGGAGCTGCGGTCGTCGGGAATGGTGAAGGCCGACGCTGACCCGTGGCCGACGGTGGACGCGATCCTTCGCGGGAAGCAGAAGCCCCCGCAGCCCGCCTACGCCGACGACCTGAAGGCGATTCGAGAGACGTGGACGGACCTCCCCGATGAGCGCCGCGCGCTGCTCAAGCTGCTCTCGCGCTTCGCGTTCACCTCGCAGCAGGCGCTGCGCTGGTTCGACCTGAAGGAGCGCGCGAAGGGCACCGCCGCGAAGGTGACCGACGAGGAGATCCTCGCGAACCCGTACCGCATGAGCGAAGTGGACCTTGGCGACTGGAGCGACTCGCCGGTCTCCGTCGGTACCATCGATCGCGGCTTGCTGCCCGACGCGACCATCGCGGCCAAGCACCCGGTCCCGGCGCCGTCGAAGGGGGGTCGCCGAACGATGCGCGCCGCCTGCGTGCTGGCTTGGTCGCAGTGTTGCGTGCAGCCTCGGAGAACGGCGACGCGCTTCTCAGCGTGCCCGAGGCGCTCCAGCGTGTGGGCTCTCTCGACCTCGCGCACCCGTGCGTCATCGGCTCAGACTGGCCGAGCACGAACCGCACGACGCTCGTTGGCGTCGTCGAGCTCATCGACATCTCGGCTGCGGAGGGTGCCCCGTCGGCGGCGCTCCAGCTCACCGAGCTGAAGGGGCGAGAGGAACGCCTGCGCTCCGTGCTCGGCAAGCGCGCCGCGAAGGCTGCAGCGCCTATCAAGGCGGACTGGCAGAAGCTGCTCGTCACGGCCATCTCCGACGCGGGGGGCACGTTCGACAAGACGAACGACATCCACCGGCAGGCCATCGAGGAACAGGCCGTCGCCCTCGAGCGGCTCTTGTCGCGGCGTCTTAGCGTCCTCGTCGGTCGAGCGGGCACGGGCAAGACGTCGGTCATGGGCGCGCTCATGCTCGCCGACGCGCTCACGAAGGACGGCATCCTGCTGCTCGCTCCGACCGGCAAGGCGCGCGTTCGCCTTGGCAAGGCGACGAACGCAGAGGCGATGACCGTCGCGCAGTTCCTTCACCGCCTCGGCAGGTACGACGGCTCTCGCCAGCGGCCGAAGTTCGACGGCAAGGACAAGTACCGCAAAGAGAAGACCGTCGTCATCGACGAGTGCTCCATGCTCACGATGGACGATCTTGTCGCCGTCCTCGAAGCGCTCGACCTCGCGCACGTCCAGCGCGTCATCCTCGTCGGCGATCCGAACCAGCTTCCGCCCATCGGCGTCGGGCGGCCGTTCGCCGACCTGGTCTCGTACCTCGAGACCACCGACGTGAAGGGGGATGACGGCTCGCCGCTTGGCAACGCGCGTGCCCGCCTCTCGGTGGAGGTCCGCGCGGCAGCAGCGGCGTCTTCGACGACGTCGGACGCGCTCCGGCTCGCGTCGTGGTTCACGCGCGAGCAGCAGCCCGTCGACGCCGACCGCGTGCTGAGCGACCTCGAGCTTGGCGAGAAGTTCAACGACTTGGAGATCGCGCTGTGGAAGACGCCCGACGAGCTGCGCACGCAGCTCCTGTCGGCGTTCCAACGGCACCTCGGACTGAGCGACCCGAGCGACGTAGCCGGGTTCGACAGGGCGCTCGGGCTCGACGACAAGGGCTGGGTCCCGTTCGCCACCCCCGAGGGCTCCGAGCGGTGGCAGATCCTATCGCCGGTCCGCATGCACCCGCACGGCGTCCACGACCTGAATCGCTGGGTGCAGCGGCAGTTCCGCGCGAAGGAGCTGGAGGCGGCAGCGACGGCCTGGGGCGTGAGCCTCGGCGACGAGACCATCGTCGCCAAGGACAAGGTGATCCAGACCACGAACCAGAAGCGCAAGGCGTACAACTGGGTCGAGCGCGCGGTCGAGGAGCACTACATCGCGAACGGCGAGGTCGCCTTGATGTCGAAGGTGAAGAACATGCTGAAGGGCGTGTTCGCCGGGCGGCCCAACCTGACATTCGACTACTGGCCCAACCAGTTCTCCGATGGCTACGCGCCCCTCGAGCTGGCCTACGCGCTCACCGTCCACAAGTCGCAGGGAAGCGAGTTCAGGAAGGTCTTCGTCATCCTGCCGAAGAACTGCCGTTTGCTGTCGCGCGAGCTCGTCTACACCGCGCTCACACGCTCCCGTGAACAGCTCGTGCTCCTCATCGAGGGCGACGACGCGACGGTCCTCTTCGACCTCACGCGCCCGGAGCGCTCGGAGACCGCGCGTCGCAACACGAACATCTTCCAGAGCGTCATCCGTGCCGCCGACGACACGGTGCCCTTCGCCGAGCACCTGATCCATCGGACCGAGAAGGGCCACCTGGTACGCAGCAAGTCGGAGCTGGTCATCGCGAACATGCTGTTTCGGCTCGGCATCCCCTACGAGTACGAGCGCGTGCTCCACGGGACGACGGCGGCGGGCCGCCTGCGCCCCGACTTCTCATTCGTCACGGCCGATGGCGACCTGCTCGTCTGGGAGCACCTCGGCATGCTCAGCCGTCCCGACTACAAGCGGGGCTGGGAGTGGAAGCGCGCCTGGTACGAGAAGAACGGCTACACCGAGGGCAAGACGCTCTTCACGTCCACCGAGGAGGACGGCAAAGGCCTCGACTCAGGAGAGCTGAAGAAGACGGCGCTGACGATCAAGGGGCTCCTCGAATGACCGAGCCGAAGGGAGAAAAGGCATGACGACCTTCTCCGCTGCCGATTCGGCGCTCGGGTACCTGTACCAGGTGCGTGTCGCGCTCCTCTGGTCGCTGCGTCGTGCGCGCGCCGGAGCCGACTTCGTCGTGTCGCTCGAAACGCTCGACGACGTTACCTTCGAGTTGCTTCAGCCGACGGGCCCGAAGCCTGACGAGCTACTGCAGACGAAGCACCATCGAAAGACGGAGGCTTCGCTATCCGACGCGAGCAGCGATCTCTGGAAGTCGCTGCGAGTGTGGTTCGAGGGACACGCGGACAGCACGATCCCGGCAGGCACGGCGCTCTACCTGCTCACTACGGCGGCCGCGCCCAAGGATAGCGCAGCGTGGCTTCTGCGGAGCGATGACGCCCGCGATGTCGAGAAGGCTCTCCAAAAGCTCGAGACCGTCACCCAGACTTCCGACAGCCAGGCGAACGCACCTGCGTACCAGGCATTCAGCGCGGTGTCGGGCGCGGCGCGACGAGCGATCCTCGACAAGGTCGTCGTGATCGACCGCGCCCCCGGCATCCTCACGATCGACAACGATCTGAGAGAGCAGGTCCACTTTTCCGCCGAGACGAAGCACCTCGATGCGTTTCTTCAGCGCCTCGAGGGCTGGTGGCTGAGGCGGGTCATCAAGCAGCTTTCGGCCGCGCCGCAGCCAGCGGTCATCCTCAGCGACGAGATCGAAGCGGAGATGACCGAGCTGCGTGAGCAGTTCAAGCAGGACAACCTGCCGATCGACGATGACCTCCTGCAGTTCACCCTCGACGACGAAACGCACGCTGCCCACGAGGGGTACCAGTTTGTTCACCAGCTCAAGCTGATCGAGGCAGGGAAGAAGCGCGTAGGCGCAGCGATTCGCGACTTCTACCGTGCCTTCGAGCAGCGCTCTCGGTGGCTCCGAGAGGACCTCCTGCTCGTCGGCGACCTCTCTCGGTACGAAGGGAAGCTCGTGGAGGAGTGGGAGCTGGTCTTCGAGGCCGCGAAGGATGAGATCGAGGCTACGGCGGCCGAAGCCGCGAAGCGGAAAGCGGCGCGCTCGATCCTCGCGTGGGCTGAGAAGGCGACGATCTCGATCCGCCCAGGTGTGACGGAACCTTTCGTGGTTCGCGGCTCGTTCCATATGCTCGCCGACGAAAAGCCGCCTCGCATCGGCTGGCACCCTGACTTCCATGATCGGCTCGCCGAGATCCTGAACCCGAGCGGGAGCGTTCCTCCAAAGGACGCCTCGGGAGGCGAAGCTGAATGACGCCCTGGGCCGAGCGCTCGATCGAGGAGCGGAACCTGCTCAACCCGGGCTTCTGCGCGATGCTCGTGTGGCAGGCCGCACAGGGCTATGCCTCGGAGCGGCCCCTCCCGCTGTCCATCGAGCTCTCGTTCCTCGTGCTGCCGTTCGTGCTGCACAAGGAGACGAGGGAGAGCTTGCCGACCAACATCAGGACGTCGCTTCCGACGTGGCTCGCGGAGCACCCGATCGTGCGGACGCGCCTGGGAGAGCGGGCGTCGACGCTGCGCGCGTTCACGAAGGAGTCACTCATCTTCGGTGGCTCGCTTGGGCTACTCGCGATCGCGCAAGACGGGGTGCGTGCGAACGCGAACATGAAGAAGCGCGTGAACGCCGCCCTCAAGGCGACGAGCGATGAAGTCCGCGATTGTGCCAAGCGCGCCGATTTCGTCGGGAGATGGCTCGAGAAGGCAGGCGGGCCGGAAACCGTGATGGCGCTGCTGGGGGTTCGTCCATGAGCGTGCAGATCCTCGACATCGTCGTCTATAGCCACGATGGCGAGAAGCGCGTGCTCTCGTTGAAGCCCGGCAAGGTCAACATCATCACCGGCGCGTCGCAGACCGGAAAGTCGGCGCTGAGCGACATCATCGACTACTGCTTCGGAAGCAGTGAGTGTCACGTTGCGCACGGACCTCTTCGCCTGCGCGTGGCGTGGTTCGGGCTGCGGCTCCAGCTCGCGTCGGGAGAGGCCTTCGTCGCACGGCGTTGCCCGCCGCCGAGGGCACAGTCCAGCACCGACTACTTCATAGCCACAGGGCGCACGGTGAAGGTGCCAGAAGCGAGCGAACTGCGGGCGACGACGAACCTCGAAGGCGCGACGACGACGCTCACCTCGTGGGTCGGCATTCGCGACAACCTCCATGAGCCGCCTACGGGCCAGAGGCGCGCCGCGCTTTCAGCGACCGTTCGGCACGCGGTTGCGCTCTGCCTCCAGCAGCAAGACGAGATCATCAGCAAGAAGCATCTCTTCCACGGCACGACCGACAACTGGGCGGCGCAGGCCTTGAAGGACACGCTCCCGTACTTTCTCGGAGCAGTCGACGACGACCACGTGAGGAAGCAAGGTGAGCTGCGTCGCCTGCGCGAGCAGCTCCGTGCCGTCGAACGTAGACTTGCGGAGATTGCCGCGCTGCGCGGCGACGGTGCGACCAAGGCCGACGCGCTGCTCGCACAGGCTCGTGACGCCGGACTGACGCAGGAGGTGACGCCGACGTGGGATGGCGCGGTCTCCGCGCTTCGAGCCGTGCTCAAGACGCCGCTCGCGAGCGTCGATGTGACGCTCCCTGACGGTATGGAGTTCTCGCGGCTCTCGACCGAGCGCATGGAGCTGCTCCAGACTCAACGTCGCATCCGCGCCGACATCGACTCGGCGCGTGCTTTCTCCAAGGATGAGAAGGGCTTCTCCCACGAGACCAAGGAGCAGAAGGCGCGGCTGACGACGATCGGCATCTTCGAGGGAGGCGAGCCTGGGCACACGTGCCCGCTCTGCGCGCAGGACCTCCCAAATGAGAATGCCGCGCCCGACGTGGCCGCGCTGCAGGGAGCTCTGACGGACCTGGCGAGCCGGATGGAGTCGGTCGCCCGGGTCGAGCCGCACATTGAGAACGCCATCAGCGCGCTCGAGGTGCGCCTTCAGGAGGTGCAGCAATCGCTGCTGAGGAACCGCTCGCAGATGGAGGCCGTTCGAACGGCCAACAGCGCCCTCTCGGAAACGCACGCCGACTCGGCCAGGAAGGCTCACGTCCTCGGGAGGGTCAGCCTGTACCTCGAGAGCATGCCCGACGTGCCTGACACGAAGGACATCGAAGGACAGGCGGAATCGCTTCGCGCCAAGTGCAAGCAGCTTGAAGAGGAGCTGAGCGACGAGCGAGTTCAGGAACAGCTCGCGTCGATCGCGTCGCTCCTCTCGGAGAAACTGACCAAGTGGGCGCGCGAGCTCGGGCTGGAGCACTCCGAGTTCCCGATGCGGCTCGACCTTAGAAAGCTAACCTTGGTCGCCGACACCGTCGATGGCGCGATCCCAATGAGCCGCATCGGCAGCGGCGAGAACGGCGTGGGGTTCCACCTCATCGCGCACCTGGCCCTGCACCAGTGGTTCGTGCAGCGCTCGCGCCCCGTGCCGCACTTCATCTTTTTCGACCAGCCCTCGCAGGTGTACTTCCCGGCCGACAAGGACGTCGACGGCTCGATGGGTCTCGTGCCCGACGATGATCGCCACCGCGTGCAGCAGATGTTCCGGCTGATCTTCACTGCGGTCGAGGAGGTCGCGCCCGGCCTGCAGGTGATCCTCATCGAGCACGCTGACTTGAACGAGGAGTGGTACCGCGACGCCATCGTCGAGCGCTGGCGCGGCGGGAAGAAGCTGGTGCCCGAGGACTGGAAGCGGGAGGGCGAAGGGGCCGGCGAGTGACCGCCCGGGGACCACCCCGGCGTTCAACACTCCCGCGCCCGTGGCGCACAGCGCGCCCACGTGCGCGCGGCTGCCCTCGATCGCGCTCAAGCCTCGGACCGCGACGGTCGCCGCGCCACGCGCGAACGTGGGCGCTCGAGCGGGACTGCTAAACAACGGGGCACAGTCCCGGCTCCTGTTAAATTTCTCTCGGAAGCTCTCCCCCGGCGGGACAGAGAAGAGAGCGCGAACCGCGTCCCGGGCGCGCTCCACGAGCCCCGCACGACGCGCTCGGCGCTCTCTACGAGCAGGCGCGAGATCGCCGCTGAGGCACGCGCGGCGCGCGAAACGCCCGGAGTTCTGGGGAGAAACGGCGAAGCCCCCTCGGATCGCTCCTTGGGGGCTTCTGTTTACCGACCCTCGCCATCGGTTGGCGACGAGAGAAAAATGGCTCCGCGTGGGGGCGGCTCCACCAAACGGTTGGTGATCATGGGGAGAGAGAGCGCTGCGCTCTCGCAGGCGAAGCGTCGGGCAGGGTGCAGAGGACTCCAGATTGGCCCATGCACGCGCGTCGCACGCTGACGATCGGCGAGCGTTCAGCAGGGAGAGATACGGGCCGGAGGTGCGGGACTCGGTCAGGCAGCTTCGAGATGAAAGCGGACCGGTCGGACGTCAGGCTCCTGGACAACCCGAGCCGCGTCGTCGGCTTCGCGGCCAAGCGCGCGAAGCTCCTCGGCAACATCCGCTGGGGCGTCCTCCATGAACTCGTCGACGAGGCGGGCGGCCCTGAGCCAGTCGCCTGCTCGCAGCGCCGCGGAAACGGCACCCACCCGCGCTAGCGCGCCGTCCACCGCATCGGGTGCCGTGAGCCTCGCGATCTGCTCCTCCAGCGCCGAGATCCGCAGATAGGCCGATTGCGCCTCCATACTTCCCTGCGCCGCGCGCCCGGCGAAGAAGATCTCCTCGCTGATGCGGGCATTGAGATTCTGGAGGGTGGGGTCAGGAGTCATGGCTTCCGCCTTCGAGCAACGCGCGAGGTTCGAGGAAGCGTACCACCGAAACCGCCGGCAACCCACGGGCCGCGGCGAGCGCCGCTTGACCGCGCTTCTGGCGGAGCCGCGCTTCGAAAGGACCGTCGTCGGTTCCGCTGATTTCGAGGACGATCCGCTCCCCAGCGTCATTGACGAGCAACCAGTCGGCCGACTCCCCGGGCTGGAGCCGACGCTCGATGCGCCACCGGCGAAAGCGACCGACCAGTGCGAGGGCGATGCACTCCGCGCCCTCTTCCGTGGCTCGTTTCGCATCGACCATGGCGGCGTCCGCGTTCGTGGTGGCTGGCCAAGTCAGCGTCACGCGGACCTCTTCCCCATCGAGGGAGAGGGCCAACTCGACCCCAGAATGGTGCCTGCGCTGCAGGGCAATGGCCGCATGGTGCGACAAGGCACGAGCGAGGGCGTCGGCAAGCTCGGGGTGGTGAGATCTGAGATCGCCGAGGTCGATCATCCCACGAGAGTCCCAAGCTGGAGGAACAACGCGGCAGCGAAGCCGCCTGCGATTCTCTCGAACACATCGCGGGGGAATCGCGCGCTGGTGGGCAGGCTAGTTGGCGTCCCAGTTTGTCCAAAGCTGAGCTCCAGCTCTGACGTTCCCGAGGAAGCGCGGATTTGGTCGCGCGTGGCGACGATGGCGTCGAGAGGCTCGACGAAGAAGTGCGTGTAGAGTCCGCCGAGCGCCGGGGTCAGTGCGACGCCTCGCTGGGCGCGATAGGCAGCAACGTGGGCCACCAAGCGGTCTTCGCGGCCCACCCCCAGGACCAGATGAAGCGGTCGCTCATCGACGAGGTTCCCATAGCCTCCCAGCTCGAGGTTCAACCACCGAACGCGGACAGGGTCCGCTGCCTCCGTGAAGAGCTCCCGACCGGCACTTGCCACCGTGACGACATCGAGGATTCCAGCCGGAGCCGATGCGTTGAGCGTCGCGCGCAGCTCTCTCGCGCGGCGAGCGATGTGGGCTCGGAGTTCAGGCGTCACTTCGACCGC
>DYPH01000314.1 GCA_020720045.1 Sorangium cellulosum
GTCGCCACGCCCTCGCCCTGCTCACCTCCGACGAAGCGGCTGACCGGGAGCTCGCGGCCGCCCTGATCGATCTCCTCACCGCCCGCAAGGCGGCCCCCGGCCTCTTCGTCGCCATCGTCGGCGCCGTCGTCCGACCGGCCCTCACGCCGAAGGGGCGCCGCCGCTTCTTCGACGCCTTGGGCGAAGAGTTCCGCAAGAAAAACGAGCTTCGAGCGCTGCGAACCGCCCGCAAGGCGGCCTGAGTTCGGGCCGTCTCTCTGCCCTCGATGCCTCGCGCATCGTCGGCAGCGGCGCGCGCTTCGAGCATTCCGCCGACCGCTGCCCCCGGCTTCCCCGTCGCCGACCGCGACGGGAACGGCCGCCCCTTGCCTGAGGAATTCCACGTGACCGACCAAACCGACCGCGTGACCACTGCCCTTCGATCGGCCTGCGAAGAGCTTGAAGAGAAGTATCCGCACCTCACGTTCTTGCTCGTCATTCTCAAGACTTACGTGCTGAGCGACATCGCCGGGATCTCCCAACGAATGCGCTGGGATGAGCACGCCAGCAAGCGCGATATCCGGCGAGAAATTCGCGCGCTCTTCCGCGAAGCGGTCTGGAAGACGAGCGGCCTTTTCGTGGCCCGCGCGCAGTACTCCCACGCGATAAACGCCCTGCAGGAACACCGCTTCGCCCCAGGCTTCGCCCGCGCCGACCGGAAGGCCCTACGCGTCGGCCCGCTACCCTACCGCAAGGCACTCGCTTCCCAGTTCGCCGAAGCCCTTCCGAAGGCGGACGCGGAGATATGCGCGACCGGCGACAGGATGCGCGCGCTCGGAGCGGAATGGTTCCGAACGCAGCGGGAAGCGGCCCAACGAGCGGTGTGCCCCGGGGCGGCTGAACCGACGACGGAGCCGATGGGTCGGGCGCGGAAATTCTTTTTTTGGAATCCGGACTGACGGATCGCCGCCCAACGACCGCTCAAGGTCGGACGCGAACGCCCAAAAGCAGGGTTTTGGGCGCGTCAACGCAGGCGTGGACACGCGCGGGAGAAATTCCAGTTCTGAAAAACGGACTGGCCGAAGTTCTCCGGTGTCCACACCGCAACGGAGTTCCCCCCCATGACGCATACGACGACTCGCAAGCCTCGAACCGCAACGCCCCCGGAAGCATTCAAACTTTCTGGCGCCGCCTTTTGCAGCGTTCGCACCGCAAAGAGGGCACTCACCGAGGGCCTTCAATGCGTGAAGGTGCTCGCCCTTCGCGAGCAGATTCGACAAGCCGGAACCCGCCTCGGAATCACATTCCCCGAAGATTGACGGCGCTTCGAATGAGCAGAGGAGAATTTTACGATGAAAGTCAGCGAAGTGACGGAACCGAATCGCGCGCAACCTCATGCAAAGGTTTCCCCGCTTGAGCCGCTTATGAAAATTGGCGACGTGGAAGCCTATCTAGGGATCAAGAAGTCCTCGATCTACCGCGCCATTAAAGAGGGCACATTCCCGCCGCCGATTCAGCTCACGCCCAACACGAGCCGTTGGCGACGTTCCGAGGTGGAGGCGTTCGTCACCGCGAAGGCGGAAGGCCGATGATGCGCCGCTACCCCTCCTTCAAGGCTGCCGGCGAGGCGCTCGCCGCCG
>DYPH01000315.1 GCA_020720045.1 Sorangium cellulosum
GAGCGGCAATTCCAACGCGAGCGACGCAGTTCAATGCGCGTCGGCCCCTGCGTCGGCGCCAGATTCTCTCGGAAGACTCCGCGCAATTCGGAACCCGAAACCCGCGCCACGGCTTGTCGCGTCGAAGGGACCATTGACCGACGCGACGCGATAGATGAGCGGCAAGCCCGTATAGTTGTCCCCCTTCTGCCGAAAGTCCTTCGAAAAGTCGAGCTTGCTCAGGTAGTCAACCAGCGGCCCTTTCGGGCGCACGTCGTACTCCATGTTGCTCGCGAGGAGCTCGGCAGCATTGCCAAATACGTCATAGAGCCCGAAGTGATTCGGCTGGAGCTGTTTTACGGGGTGGGTCGTCTTGTTTGCGTTGGCGCAGCCCCAGGCGATCGCCCGAAAGCCGGGAAGTCGCCCGCAGTCTTCCGGCACGGGCAGGCCGTTGTAGAACGGCCCCTGCGTGCCCCCGCGCGCCGCATATTCCCATTCGACAAGCGTAGGGAGACGGTAGCCGGTACATTCGTACAAGCTCTCCGCGTTCTGCTTCATCGTCTTGCACGAGAAGTCGACGCCCTGGGTGCCGGTGCAGTCGCTCACGTCGACGCAGTGAGGCAAGCCCTCGGCGTCGTTCAGTTTGTTCAGGTAGAGCCAAGTCTCTTGCCAGCTCACAAACCCGATGGGGCATGCATCCCCGATGCAACTTGTACCGGATGCCCCGACCGGTTCATTCGGATTTCGTGAAGGCCCTGCGCTGTTCTGGAACCCTTTCGACACCCATTCCGCCTGGGTGACTTCGTGGTCGCCAATGAGGAAAGGGTGAGTCAGCGTCGCCTCGCGCTGCTCTTCGCCGTATCTGCCGCGGTGCGGTTCTTCCGAGTCGGAGCCCATGAAGAAGCAACCTGCAGGGATCCGACACAGACCATCTTTGCAGTCTTTGACGGTGGGTGGGTGGTGGCAGGTCGGGCTGTCGTAGGGGGCTGCATCGGGCAGTTTGAAAGCCCAAATGTCTTCGCCGGCGTCTTCGGGCGATCCCGCGTCCACTATTGCAACGGCGGCGTCGCTTGGAGTCGCGGAATCAGGAATGGGAGAAGAAGGGGCGCCCCCCCGGCTGCAGGCGAGAGCCAGCAACGGGAGAGCGCTCAACGCGCGACGAAGCTTCACGGGTGACCGACTCCTGCTTCACCGGCGGTTTGCAGGAAGGTCTTCGTGTACTTGGGGTCATTGGTACCAAATTTTGCTTTGGCCGCTGCGTCGTAGCGCTCGTAGACGTTCGTCTGCAGGCAGGCGCCGGCAGTCACGCAGGCCCCTCGGAAAATGTCGTTCCAGTCGGCGAAGGCGTACTGAGGCCGGTCGCTGTTCTGCCGGTAGGCGCGCCAGAACCACGCTGCCCAATCGTATTCGGTACCGCGGCCAGCCATCGTCTCGTTGCAGTTCGTCTCCATCCACTTCGGCGGCGTGCCGAGGTTGACCGGGTAGGGAAAGTTGCTGATCGCTCCGTTCGTCTGCAGAAATTCCTTGTAATAGACGAAGGTTTGCGGAAACGAGCCCCCCTCGGGCGCCCGGTCGTTAAACGTCGCCGTGGCGACGAAGTGGGCCCAGCCCTCCTGCC
>DYPH01000044.1 GCA_020720045.1 Sorangium cellulosum
CCCGCCAAAAAAGCAGCGACGGCTCCGGCAGCAGCGCCCGCCAAAAAAGCAGCGGCGGCTCCGACCCCGGCGGCCGCAAAAAAAGCGACGGCCCCTGCGAAGAAACCGGTTGCCGCGCCGGCCCCTGCATCTGCCACGAAACCGGCCCCTGCGAAGCCGGTTGCGAAGCTTTCGTCGGCGCTTTCGAGCGGCGCTTCGATCGAGTGCGTCGTCGCGGGGGCGCCTTTCGTGCTCCTCGTCGAGCAGGTCGAGCCGCTCACCATCGCCTGGGAAGGGGCCGGCGACGACGGGACCCTCGTCTACGCGCCTGCAGCCCTTGCCGCCGCGCAGAGCTTCACGGAGCTGACCGGCGGCAAGGTCGCCTTCGGCAATGCCAATGATTCTTCTTCGAAAATCATGGGTTCCATGCCACCGTTCTTGCTCTCACGCGCCTTTTTTGCGGCCGTGAAGGAAGCGCCGGTCACTGTCTTCGTGCCGGCCATCGGCGACGTCCAGACTTTCGTCGCGACGGAGACCAACAGCGCCGTCGTGGCGGTCGGTGGCACCAAGCAGACGCTCCCGGTCGTGCGGTTCCAGGCGCTGCGGGTGGCTTTCGATGTCGTTGACGACGCCGAATTCCCACTTGTCCTGAGTCGCCAAGATTGGGGCACGGAGACGTTCGCACTCACGCGAATCGTCTGACCGGGAAGCGTGCGCGCACCGATGCGCGTGTAGAATCGGGACGGTGGTTGACAATCCGCCGCCCCTTTGAAACGGTGGACCGTTCTTTTACCGAGGAGAATCTCTTTGCTACGCGCCATCGCAGCAGGCCTGAGCGACGTCGGGCTCCAGCGGGAGCACAACGAGGACTCCTACGTCGTCCTCGAGGAATGTTCGCTATTCGTCGTTGCCGACGGCATGGGGGGGCATCGCGCTGGCGATGTGGCGTCCCGCATGGCGGCGGAGGCGATCAGTGAGTTCTTCCGAACGACGGCGAGCGACGACGTGACGTGGCCCTTTCACTTCGACACCAACCTGTCGGAGGAGGAAAATCGGCTGCTGACCGGCATTCGCGTAGCAAACAAGCAGATTTACGACCGGAGTACCCGCTCCCGCGAACATCACAACATGGGGACGACCGTCGTCGGCTGCATGTTTTCCGCCCACAAGCGGAAGATGTACATTGCACACGTTGGCGACAGCCGTTGTTACCGGGTGCGCGAGGGGGAAATCCGGCAGATGACCCGGGACCACTCGTTCATCAACGACTACATCCTCGCGGTTCCCGACCTCACCGATGAACAGAAGGCGGAGCTGCCGAAAAACGTCATCACGCGCGCCCTCGGCATGCAGGATCATGTTGTGATCGACCTTTGCGGCGACGAATCGCGCCCGGGAGATACCTACCTGCTCTGTTCGGACGGCCTCTCGGGAATGGTCGAAGATTCCGAAATTCGTGAGATTTTGGCCGATCCCCAAGGCGTCCAGGATGCTTGTCGCATTCTGATTGAGCGGGCGAACGCCCATGGCGGCGAAGACAACGTCACCGCGGTGCTCATTCGTCTTGAGGAGGTAGATGTCCTCCCGACGGAGATCGATCCGCTCGGGGAGACGGTGGTCGGTCCGCGCACGCCCCTCGACAAGCGCACCGTTCGCTTCAACACGGCAAGCCTCGCTTCGGTCATCGATCCCGACGGGCCGACCGTGCAAGAGGCGCCGAACTCCTTCGCAACGCGCGACACGCTGGTCGACGTCCCTGTCTCGATGATCCCCGATACGGAAGTCGCACCGACCGCCCCCCAGGGGACGCTTGAGCTCGAAGGGGTTCCGCTGACCGAACCCTCGCCGACGCCGCCTGCCGCTTCGGTGGCCGGTGCAGTTGGCGGAGTAGAGCCGCCGAAGGAATAGGCCTTCCCGCCGTGTGCAGAAAAACGGACGGTCCGCCCGCGAGGCAGACCGTCCGTTTTCTTGCGGAGGCGCGGAATCTTGGTCGGCGCCCACCGATTTTGGTTTAAGGGCGCGCCATGCACGAACTGTTCGCATTTCTGAAGAAGCTTGTGTCGCCAGAAGGGCTCCAGGGCCTTTGTGACGCGCACGGGACGACCATGTACGGGATCTTGTTTGCGATTATCTTCGCGGAAACGGGTCTCGTCGTGCTTCCGTTTCTGCCCGGCGATTCGCTGCTTTTCACGGCCGGCTTCGTCGCGAGCGTCGGCAAGTTGAACGTGTGGCTTCTCGGCCTGCTGCTTATCGTTGCGGCGATCACGGGGGACACCGTCAATTACCACGTCGGTAAGGCGATCGGTCCGCGCGTGATGAGCAGCGAATCTTCGGCGCTTTTTAACAAGAAGCATCTCGAGAAGACCCAGAAATTCTTCGAAAAATACGGCGGAAAGACGATCATCCTCGCGCGTTTTGTACCGATCGTGCGCACGTTTGCTCCGTTTGTTGCGGGGGCTGGCGCGATGAACTACGGCCAGTTTATTCTCTACAACGTCGTCGGTGCGGTCGCCTGGGTGTCGTTGATGATGGGCGCCGGCGTCTTCCTCGGTGGCCTGCCGATCGTGCAGAAGCACTTCGAGAAGGTCGTGATCCTGATCGTGCTTGTATCGGTGCTCCCGATGGTCCTCGAGTGGCTGAAAGCCCGCAAAGAGGGCAAAGAAGAGGCGAAAGCCTGACGCCCGCCGTTGCTCGATGACCAAACGGTGACCAACGGGCCCTCTTCGGAGGGCTCGTCGCTTTTTGTCTAGGAACATCTCGAAATTCCGAAGAATCTGGTGGGAAGCCTGATTATGCCACAACGTCCGATCGCCGCTTCGTTCCTTTCGTTTCTCGTCGGCACGGCGAGTTCCGCGTGCACGCCGTCGGTGTCGGCACCACCGAAACCGGTTGAAATCGCGGCCGTTTCGCCCGTAACCGCGTCGACGTCGACGACGGAGCCGAAGGTCGCCCTTTCGAAGGAGCTCCTGTGTGAGCAGCTGAAAGGGGCCCGTGAGAAGGCGATGGCGACGTGGAAAGTCGGCGGCGAAGATGCACCGATGCTGTTTGCGAGCGATGCCGTCGAAACTTGCGAGGCGGTCGGCGATGGGGTCGTCGGATTTAGCGTCGATTCGTTCAAGAAAGCTTCCAACAACGACGAAGTCGTCCCCAACCTTTACCTCGTGAATATTCGCGGGGATGGAACGCAAACGAAGTTACTTGCGGGCGCGCTCCCCTCTCACTGTTTTGGTGCGAGCGTCGATCACTTTTCCCCCCAGAAAATGACGAGCGGCGCGACGTGGCTCGCCCTTCAGGTTGGCCTCGGCTGTGCCGACGGTGAGTCGTTCACCTATTCGCATCTCATTCGCATCGATGGAAAGCGCTTTGAAGAGCTCGCCGACGAGCAAAAGGTCGCCGGTGACTACGACGACTTCGACGGTGACGGCTACATCGATGGACGCGCACACTACGGATTTTCTGGCGATTATCCGGTATGTAGAGGGCTCAATCCCACCGTCGACTGGGCCGAATGGCTCCCGCGCCATGGCCTAAAGAATGGGACGTTCTCCGAGAACGACGACGCCGTCCGCGGCGAGATGGCAAAACGATGCCCGGCCATGCCAGTGAAGTCGATCATCGTCAAAGACGACGTCGGAACCACTCTTCACAATTTTGCTTGCGCCCGCCTTCGCGGAACCCCGAAAGCAACATTGGACGGAATTGTTCGTGACTTGTGCAAGGGCATCTCTCAAGTATGCACCTGCAAAGACAAACCCAGTTGTTGCGCGGAACAATTGATTTGTCGAAGTGAGCTCTGCGCGGCGACTCCGCTGGCGAAGCGTATCGTCGCGACGACACCTCCGTTCACGCTCTGAAAAAAAACGCCGACGCCGCGAAAAAGTGCGCAACAAACGCGCCGAATGGACGACGGAGGCCCTATGCCGATTTCGTCTCTGCTCCGCCGTCTCACGCTCCTCCTTCCGATCCTCGCCGGCACCGCAACCACCGGCGTCGCCCTCGCCCAGCCGGTTCCGCTCCGCGGTTCCAAGCGCCCGGAAGCGCCGCCGGTTGCCCCTGTTGCGCCGACGAAGCCGCTGCCGGCGTCGGGCTGCGAAGGGGTTCCGTCGACGGGGCGGGTCGCCTGGCAGGCCTTCGTGAGCCGCCCCGTCTACAAGCTCGGCCTCGCGCTCCAGCCGCAGAGCGACCCGTGCGCACCGAAGTTCTCCGTCGACGAAGGGAAGACCGGCTACGTCGCCACATTCATGCCGTTTTGGCCGACCTACCTGCCGAGGACGCCGAACGACGCAGGATTAATGTTGAATTTGATGCGTGCCCCGAAGACCAACGTCGGCGCGCCGGGGACGATCCTGGTGGAGAGCGCAAGCGGGACGCGCGCCCAGGAAGGTATCCAGACCTTCACCGTCCCCCCGGCGGGCGTCGTCGGCGGAAAGGTCGCTCCGGGGACCAAGATCGCCGCCGCGTTTGACCTCCGTGTGACGTTCACGCCCACCGGAAAACCGCCCGTCACGACCTACTGGCGCCTCACCTCCAGCGCTGTGCTCGCGACGTCTCCCCGCGACGATAGCTCCTTCGACACCAAGCTCCTTTTCTGCGGCATGCGCCCCTGCACGTGACCGCTCACCGCCGAAACGCGACCGTTCGCGCAGAGCTCACGCGCGACGGCCGCATCGGCAGGTAGCGTTTCCGCCATGAGAGTCTTGCCACCGGCGGCATTGCGTGCACTCTGCACCTTTGCTGCCTTTTCTTTCGTGCGCGTTGCCACGCCCGCCTGGTGTGGGCGCGATGCCGAAGCGTGGTACGCGGGAAATCCCGAAGTAACCCATGGTCTTGCCGCGGAAGTCCTCGCCTTCGAAGACGACGACTCGCGCATCCGCCGCGAGGCCCCAAAAGATCGCTACACCGGCGAATGGGCGCTCGTGACCCACCAGATGGCAGCGCTCGGCCTTGGTCAGCTCATCGTTGCAAACCCCGCCGATCGCCCCCGCTACGCAGCACCGTTGCGCGCCGCCGCGCTTCGAAGTTTTCTGCCGGAAATGCGAGACTTTGGGACCGAGGCCTGGGACGGCGAAGACGCGCTTTCGAGCCTCTCCTCCAGCCACGGCCACGCCTACCTCGCCTATGCGGCGCTCGCCGTCGGGATGGCACGCTGGCTCGATCCGAACGGCTTCCCCGCCGACGTGGCCCGTGACCATGATGCATTGATTGCCGCCTATGAACGGCGCCTGCTTGCTGCCCCCGATGCGATCATTGAGACCTACCCGGGGCAGGCATTTCCGACCGACATCGCGGCGGTCGCTGCGGCGATCGCGATGCACAGTCGCGCCACCGGTGCCGACCATCGAAGGGTCCTTCTTCACTGGGCTTCTGGCGTTCGAAAGGCGCAGATCGATCCGGCGAGTGGCTTCGTTCATCAGCGCCTTCAAACGAACGGTCAACCCTTAGATGTCCCGCGGGGATCGGGGACGGGCCTTGCCGCCTACTATGCCGGTTTCGTCGACGGGCCCCTCGCCCGCGAACTGACCGACGCCCTCGCCCGCGAAGAGCGGACGTTTGCCGGCTTCGGCGCGATCGGCGAGTTCGTCCCGCTTCCGGCGAATTCGCCCCTCGCCAAGCGCCCCTACGGCCACGGCGATATCGACTCGGGTCCGGTAATCTTTGGCGTCTCCGTTGCTGCCACCGGCTTTTCCCTCGCCCCGCTGCGTAGCGGCTTTCACGACGGAACAGGCCGCAATCACGACGCTTTTATACGTGTATTCCGCACAACTTCCCTCTTCGGCATGCCAGCGACGCTCGGAACCGGCGGAGCGACCCGCTTCCGGAGCGGCGGCCCGATCGGCAACGCGCTCCTCTTCGCGATGCTCGCACATTCATGTATCTTACACCGATGCATCTTGCACGCTTGCGGGCCCCGCTCGGTGTGCTCGTCGCCTACGTCGTCGCGAGCGCGGTGTTTACCGTCGTCGCCGGTCACGAAGGGCTTCTGAGCCCCTTCGGAGCCTTCCACCCGCTGACGCTGGCGCTCGGCCTTGCGGTGTTGGCGTTGCGGCTTTTCGTGTTCTTTCTTGGCGTCCCGTGGGTCGTGTGGCGGCTGCTTGCCCCCGTCGCGACGCCGGAAGCGAAGGGCGAAGAACCGTAGGTCTCGCGTTTCGCGCTTGCCAGTCGTCGGCTTCCGCGAGAGGTTGCGTCGATGGGCATTCGTGCAAAGATCTCGGCAGGTTGGACTGTGGGGGCCGCGGTTCTTCTCGCCTGCGCGGAGCCGGTCCAACCGGCCGCCGCTCCATCGGCGGCGCTCGCCGATCCCCCGAGTGCTGGCGTCCCCGCCAGCGCCAGCGCCGAGCCGACGACGGCGGGCCCACGTCCCGCTTCCGCGATCCCCGTCGAAGCTAGTGCGACACCGCAAAAGACCGCCGACCCAAAGACGGATGCCAATGCGGCGATTGAGGCGCTCCAGCCGCTCCTCATGACCTGCTTTGAGAGCGAGTTTGCTACGAATCGCAACGCTTCGGGAACGCTCACTTTTCTCGTCTCTGTCGGCCCGAAGGGGGCGGTGACGGCCGCGGAAGCGACGAAGACGACGCTCGCGCCGACGACGGTCGCCTGCATGAAGAAGCAGATTCGCAGCGCCGCCTTCCCCGCCCGCGGCTTTCCGTGGACGTTCTCCAACGGCTACACGTTCGGCGGGCGGTAGTCGGGCGGGACCTTCCAACGGAGCGTCTCCGCGAGTAGAAGCGCCCCATGAGCGCTGCGCCCCCGAACTCGGAAGCTGAGACGACCTACACCGCCGATGGCGACCACCCCGGTGGCGCCGAGCTTGCGGCGATTCGGGCCGCCAAGGAGGCGTGGTCGAAGGGGCCGGTCGCCAAGAGCCAGGCGAAAATCCCGCCGCGGAAAGGGCGTTTCACCACCTGGAGCGACCTCGACGTCCCCGATGTGCTCACGCCGGCCGATTCTCATGCAAAATACATGGAATCCCTCGGCCTCCCCGGCGAGTACCCGTTTACGCGTGGCGTCCAGCCGACGATGTACCGCTCGCGCCTCTGGACGATGCGCATGTTCGCCGGTTTCGGTACCCCCGAGCAGACGAACGAACGCTTTAAGTACCTGCTTTCTCAGGGGCAAACCGGTCTCTCGACCGCTTTCGATTTCCCGACGCTGATGGGGTACGACTCCGACTCCCCGCGGTCGCTCGGCGAGGTCGGCATGTGCGGCGTCGCCGTCGACACCCTCCGGGACATGGAAGTCCTCTTCGACGGCATCCCTCTCGACAAGGTCACCACGTCGATGACGATCAACGGGCCGGCGATCGTCCTGCTCGCCTTTTACATCGCCCTCGCCGACGTCCGCGGCATCCCGCGGGACAAGATCGGCGGCACCGTGCAGAACGATTGCCTCAAGGAATTCATCGCCCAACACGCGTGGCTCGTGCCGCCGCGGCCGGCCATGCGGATCGTCACCGACATGATCGAATTCTGCACGACGGAGGTCCCCAAGTGGAACACCGTCTCGATCAGCGGCTACCACATCCGCGAAGCGGGGGCGACGGCGGCCCAGGAGCTCGCCTTCACGCTCGCCGACGGCCTCGGCTACGTGCAGTGGGGTGTCGAGCGCGGCCTCGACGTCGACGCGTTCGCGCCGCGGCTCTCCTTCTTCCTCGATGTGCACAACGATTTCTTCGAGGAGATCGCGAAGTTCCGCGCGGCGCGCCGCCTGTGGGCCAAGCTCGTGAAGACCCGCTTCGGCGCGAAGAACCCGGAGAGCATGAAGCTCCGGACCCACGCGCAGACGGCCGGCGTCTCCCTCACCGCCCAGCAGCCCTACAACAACGTCGTCCGCGTCGCCCTCCAGGCGATGGCGGCGGTCCTCGGCGGCACCCAGAGCCTCCACACGAACAGCCTCGACGAAACCTACGCGCTCCCGACGGAGGACTCGGTCACGATCGCCCTCCGCACGCAGCAAATCATCGCGGAAGAGACCGGCGTCGCAAACACCGTCGACCCGCTCGCCGGCAGCTATTTCGTCGAATGGATGACCGACAAAATGGAGGCAGAGGCGCTCGAAATCATTGAGCGCATCGACAGCATGGGCGGCATCGTCGAGGCGGTCGAAAAGGGCTACCCCCAGCGGGAAATCGCCGCGAGCGCCTACCGGTTCCAGCGCCAACTCGAGGCCGGCGAGCGGGTCATGGTCGGCGTAAACGCCTACGAGAGCGAGTCGAATACTTCAATCATTCCCCTGCTTCGCATCGACGAAGAAGTCCAGAAGACCCAGGTCGCCAACCTGAAGAAGGTCAAGGAGTCTCGGGACGCCGCCCGCGTTGCGACCTGCCTGGAGGCGGTCCGCGCCGCCGCCGCCGACGGGACGAACCTGATGCCGCCGATCATCGACGCGGCGAAGGCTTACTGCACCCAGCAGGAGATTTGCGACGTCCTCCGCGGCGTCTTCGGCACTTACACCGACCCCGCCGAATTCTGAGAGAACTCAGCGAGTTTCGAGCATGTGCAGGGCACGCCGGAGGTTCTCTCGGGCGCGCTCTTCCACGTTTGTTTGGAAGGTCTCCGTGAAGTAGATCGCCGGTCGCGCGAGCAGCGCTTCGAGGAACCGACCTCGCGCCTCGCGGAAGAGATCCTCGGGGACGTGGATGTATTCTTCACGGATATCACGTTCGTAGGCGAGGTAGCGCTCGGGGGCGGCGCCGAGGATGGCGAGGTCGCAATCGAGGGCGAATTGCCCGTCGCTCGTGAGGTCGCTCGCGCGGAGGCGACCGTGGGCCGCGGTGGCACGCACGATGGTGGCCGCCTCAGAAATAATTGAATTCTCAAGCTTTCCCGCTGCCATCCTCTCGAGGAGCTGGGCGCTCGCTTCTTCGTTGGAGAGCGGTCCCGCGGCCACTTCGTAGACGGCGTCGTGAAAAAGGAGTGCGACGCGGACGACCGCCGGCGACGCGAGGAGGCGCTGCTCAGCGAGGCGATCGGCGGCGGCGAGGACCTCGTCGAGGTGGCGCTCGTCGTGGTAGCGGCGCCACGGCTCCCGGTAGCGGGGGCGGATTTCGTCCACAAAGTGCTGCCAAAGCTCAGAATTCATCGGTATTCGCCTCCGTGACGCGCGTCGCGGAGCGCCACCAGGGCGGCAGCGAGCGCAGCTTTGAACGCCTCGTAGCGACGAAGCGCCGCCCGTCGCTGCAGAACCACGAAGACGACCCCGACGGCGAAGGCGATCCCAGCCCCACCGAGGGCGAGCCCCGTCCACCCCGCCCCGCGCGCACTCCCTGCGCCGGCGACCGCCGCCGCAGCAATCATGGCGACGAGCGCCCCCTCGGAGGCCCGTGGGAGGCCGACCGTCGCCCAGCGGAGCTCCAGGTGGAGCTGTGCGATATTGCCGTAAATTTCAAATCTTGCGCCCGTCTCGTCACGGAGAACAAACGCCTGTCCCCCTCCGTAGTTCGGCGAAGTGAGTGTATACCGCATTGTTCGTGCGACCGCGGCGACCGCATCAAACAGGGGCGGCGCGTCGTCGGGGGCGAGAGGGATCGCATCGACGTCGGAGCGGGTCGCCGGTGCGATCGGCACCGCCGCCGAGTCCTGCGGGCCCATCAAGAACCTTCCCCGCCGCGAAAGGCGCCGCCGCGGGCCGCTTGGTAGGGGGCCAGCGCCGCGAAATACCGCTCGGCGACGCGGGCGAGGAGCGCCTCATGGCGCTTCCGGGCGACGACCCGCGCCACCGGAATTCCGAGGAGGGGCGAAAAGGCAAGAGCGAGCGCAGGTACCGAAAAAAGCTGCAGATTCTCCGAGACTAGAAACGCTGCGAGCCCCAAACTGACGACGAAAACGACCGTCACATAGGCGCGCGGAAGGTCCCGTTCGAGGACGAGCGTCGTGACGTTCTCATGATGGCGCACGTGCATCGTCCGCGAACCGAGCACGCGACGGCGCTCAATGGAGAAGCCGGCGCGCGCGCTCCCCGCACCCGGGAAACCGCTCGCGGCGAGCGCCTCCGCGAGCGCAAAATCGCGCGCCTCTTCGGGGGCCGGGAGCGTTTCGAGGGTGGTCGTCACGTGCACCCACCTGGTGGTGCCGGTTGCGAGATCGGTGGAGGCCACGCGCCGACGATAGCTGCATTTTCAGAAGAAAACTTGCAGCGTCAGCCGGCGAGGATCGCAGCGTCAGCCGGCGAGGATCTGGGCGGCGACGGTGTTCGCTTGGCGGACGCAATCGGGGATGCCAGCACCGTCGTAGCCGTTCCCGGCGACGTGAAGCCCCGGGTGCTTTCCGAGGGCGCTCCGAAGTGCCTTCACGCGCTCAAGGTGGCCCGGGCGCGGGTTTGGGCTGGCGTCTTTGAAGCGGTAGACGCGTGAGAAGATCGGCTCGCCGGAAATCCCAAGAAGCGTGCGGAGTTCCGCGAGACCGGTGCTCGCGAGTACGTCGTCGCTCTCATCGACGAGGGCGCCGTTGCCCTTGCCGCCGAGGAACGCGCGCATCAGCACCGTCCCTTCCGGGGCGCGTCCGGCCCACTTGCTGGAAACCCAAGTCCCCGCAAGAATGCCGCGACCTTCCCGTTTGGGAATGATGAACCCGGTCCCTTGGAGGGAGTGAGCTACTGCGCTCCGAGGGAAGGCAAAAAAGGCGGTCGCCGCGCTCCCAAATTGGAACTGTTCCCAGGGGAGCGTCGCATCGATCGCGTCAAGAAGCGGCTTTGAAGACCAAGACGGACCGGTGAAGACGACGTGGTCGGCCGGGAAGCTCTCGCCGGCGTCGGTGGAGACGGTCCAGCGCGGTTTGTTCTGTGAATCCGAGTCAGTAGAACGGGCTACCGCGACAGCGCGCGCCCCCCTCCGGACGGCGGTTTTCGTGAGGGAGGCGGCGAGTGTATCGACGAGCTGACGGATGCCACCGCGGAGGGAGTGGAAGGCGCTCGGCTTTTTTCCCGCGAGCATCTTTCGGCGCTTCATCGCGGCACGTACGAGTGAACTATTCTTCTCGTCGGCCAGAAACTGGGGGAATGCGGTCTTTAGGGAGATCTCGTAGGCGTCCCCGGCGAAGATTCCTCCGAGCAGCGGTGCGACGAGCGTCTCCGTCGGTTCAATGCCGATTCTTCGCTCCAAGAACTCGCCGACGCTCACGTCGTCGCCCCACTTCCCCTTCGGAACGAGGGGCTCAAGGAGCATCCGCGCCTTCGCCTTCCAAGAGAAGAGATCGGTCGTCAGGAGCGAGCGGACCCTCGTCGGGATCCCGAGCGCAAGCCCCTCCGGCATCGGGCGGAGCTCCCCCTGGTGGACGAGGAACACACCGCGGTTCGCCTCGGTCGTTTCGATCAGAGCGTCGCCGAGGCCGAGTTCTCGGCAGAGGGCGGTCGCCTCCGGCTTCGCGATGACCCAGGAGTCAGGGCCATGGTCGACGATGAAGCCTCCGAATTTACTTGGGATTACTTCCCCGCGGAGATTCCCACCCAGCACGTCGGACGCTTCCAGGAGAGTCACCTCGACCGCTTTGGCCGTCGACTCTTGGAGCTTGCGGGCGAGGGCGAGGCCGGTGATCCCACCGCCGATAATGACGACGCGCGTGGGCGCGGCGGTAAAAGAAGACGCGATTTCAGCGCTCATGATTGCCGTCTGTAGTCACGTTCCAGGCGAGTTCCCAGTCGGAAATTCCAAGAAAATGCGTGCGCGTATGCTGCGCGGGAAGCGCATTTTTCGCAGCGGCGTTCTCGTGGCAATTCGCGGCCGGCTATCGGGAATTGTCCTCGTCCTGCGTTCGCGATACTGCAAGCCATGACCTTCCGCCCCCTCCGTCCCCTCGCGCCCGCCGTGGCGCTGCTCCTCCTTTCCAGCGCCTGCGACAAGAAGGACGCGCCGACCGCCACGAGCGCCTCCTCGACCGCTGCCGCAGCGACCGCGAGCGCCGCAAAGAGCGCCCCGCCGGCGTCCGCGTCGGCAGCTCCGTCGGCGAAAAAGCCGGGGGATGGGAAGGCGACGGCGACGGCCGAAGGGAAAGTGACCGTCGAAAAACGTGCAGGGTACAATAAAATGCTGGCCGAAGGGCGCAAGCTCGCCGGCGAGAAGAAGTGGGTCGAAGCGACGAAGGCCTTTGAAGCGGCCCTCACCGCAAATCCCGGCGATCCGCGGGCCCTCGCCGAACTTGGCTACGCCGCCTACCACGCCAACGACCTGAGCAAAGCGACCGCGACGAACGCAAAGGCCCTTGAAGCGGCGACGGATCCGCAATTGAAGGCGCAAGTTCTCTTCAATGAGGGCATGGTTGCCGAGAAGCAGAACAACAAAGAACTCGCTAAGAAGAGCTACGAAGCGTCGCTCAAGCTGCGACCAAATACGACCGTCGAAAAGCGGCTCACCGATCTCGGCGGCGCGCTCGTCCGTACGTGCGACAAGAGCTATCCGACGATCGATGCACTCTGCACCTGTCTCAAGACGAACGAGAAGGACTCGATCATGAGCATCGGCGCCAGTTCGTTCGCCTGCACGGAGAAACCGCAGACGGTTCCGGGCCTTACCGTTCTCCGTTGGGGCGGCGGCGGCGACGCCGACGAGTCCGGCGAGCACCCCTGGCTCCTGCTCGCCAAGGCGGCCGACGGTTGGCGGAACGTCGCCGAACTCGGCTCGGACTACTCGCCGGGCGCCTTTGGTGTAAACAACGAGGCGAGCGTCGACAGCGTGACGTCGAGGACGATCGACGGGCATACTGTCGCGGAGATCACCTGGTCCCAGCACGATTACGACGCGAATATGGCCGGTCTCGAAGCAGAGACCTACGACACGAAGAACGTCACGATTTGCGTCCTCGGGCCGGTGCCGAAGTGCCCGGTCACGATCCCCGTCGAAGAGACGTCGGCGATCATCTATCCGCTGGAGCCGGAAGACGACGAAGCGAAGAAAGAAATCGCTGAGCTGAAGAAGGAAAATCCGGAAAAGTCGGAAACAAAAACGGCAACGTACGCGATTGACGGCACCGGCCTTGTGACCGTCAAGGAGACGAAAGGGAGCCGCCCGTTCCTCGCGCCGCTGGTGAAGGGCGTCAAGCTTTGGTGACCGGAAGCTGGGATTGAAGCTCGGCGCGGACGCGAACAAGCGCCTCGCCGAGCCAGTTCTTTCCCCGCCAGGAACTCCGGTCGAGGGCCACCTCGGAAGGGGCTCGCCCGATCCCCCAGCGGCGATCAAAGGGGCTCGCTTCAGCGATCTCTCGCGCTCCGGTCGCCAGGAGCAGGGCACGCAACTCGTTGTTTTGCTTGTATTTTTCGAGGTTTCCGCGAAAGACAACCTCGCGGGCGACCTCCTGCCAGCGGGCGTCGTCGAAGGGGACCACGGCGCGGCCGAGCGCCTTCTGCGCCTTCGGCGTGGTCGCAACGAGGATCTGGGCGAGCCGAAGGTCGTCCCCAAAAAGGCGCGCCTTCTCCGCTATCATGTACCGCTCGACGCAGCCGTACGTGATCCCGTCGACGGAGAACGGGCAGGGGAACCAGTTCGACGGCCAGCCGTGCCCGAATAGAAAAACCGCCTTATTTTCGAGGATTTGTGCCGCGCTCATAAAAAAGTACTTACCACTTTTTCATGCCAAGGCAAAAAGAAAGAGCCCCGTGGACTCTTTCTTTTCGGCGCGCCTAGAGGAGCTTGCGGACTTCCTCTTCGAGGGCGTCGACGAAGTCATCGTCGGCGTTCAAGGAGGCGGTCCGCGCGAAGCGGAGGCCAAGCCCCTCGGCTTGGTGCTTCGCTTCGTGGTCGAGGTCAAAAAGCACCTCAACGTGGTCGGCGAGGAAGCCGATGGAGGCGATGAGGACGCCCGTCTTTCCGGCGTCGCGGGCCGCCGTCATGCCCTCAAGGAGCGTCGGACCGAGCCATACCATCGGGCGTCCGCCGGGGCCGGTCGACATCCCCTGGGATTGGAAGCAGATCGCGGCGTCGACGTCGGGGTAGGTGGCACCGACCTCTTCAAGGACCAGCGCGCAGGCGGCGCGGAACTCGGTCTCGTAGGCGTCCCCTTGATCAATCAGGAATTTTGGCAAGGAGTGGGCCGACAGAATCAGCCGCGTTCCGGCGCGCTCATCGTCAGACAGCGGTTTGAGCGCGTCGACGATGCGACGCGCAAACGCCCGATTGAGCGTGCGATTCTGCCCCCAATCGGAAGCCCCCGTGACCTTCGCCGAAAGGCCTAGATCAGAAACCGCCTTCGTCACGTGGTCGACGTAAATCGACGCCGAATGCTGGGCCAGCGGAAGAACAACAATGTTTGAGATCTCACCGACGCTCTTCTGGAGGTCGGCGAGAACGTCGTTCGGGTAGGGCTTCCACAGGCGCCCGGCGATGCGCACCGGAAGCCCAAGTCGTGCTTCCAACTTGGCCGCCGCCGCCCGAGAGAGATCATTGAGCGGCGACCGCCCTCCGATCGCCTGGTAGCGGCTCGTGACTTCGTGGAGAAGCTCGGCGCTTGGCGGCTGCCCGCGACGAATATTTGCTAGGAATCCCGGGAGTTCGTCGAGGGACTCAACGGTGCCGTGGGCGGGGAGGAGAACGACGGTAGCCATAGGACCTCTTCCGATGCCGGCAGGCGACCTTCAGGAGCGCGCCGAATACGCTTTCACCGTCTCGACGACCGCGCGGACGGTGTCGACCGGCGTGCCGGGGAGGATCCCGTGGCCGAGGTTGAAGATGTGTCCCGGACGACCTGCAGCCTCGTCAAGCACCCGTTTTGCATGGGAAATTGCGATTTCCTTCGGCGCGAAGAGCACCGTCGGATCGAGGTTCCCTTGGACGCCGCGATCGTGGCCGATCTGCTCCCACCCCCAGGCGAGCGGAGTCCGCCAGTCGAGGCCGAGGACCGTTCCGCCCGCTTCGCGCTGCTGCTTGAGGAGCAACGCGGTGCCGGTGCCGAAGTGGAGCACCGGCACGCCGGTCGCCTCAACGCTCTTCAAGATGTGTGAAACGTGGGGCGCTACGAATTCAACGTAGTCGCGCGGCGAAAGCTGGCCCACCCACGAATCGAAGAGCTGGACGGCATCGGCGCCCGCTTCAATCTGCGCATGGAGGTATTTGCGTACGACCTCGGCGAGCTTCGCCATGAGCGCGTGCCAGAGGTCCGGATCGCCGTACATGATGCGCTTCATTTGATCGTAATGGGCACTCTTCCCGCCTTCAATCAAGTAACTGGCGAGCGTGAAGGGGGCACCGGCGAAACCGATCAGCGGAACGTTGAGTTCCTTCTTCAAAAGGCGAATCGCTTCGAGAACGTACCCGAGTTCCTCCGGCTCAATCACGCGAAGCGCGTCGACTTGTGCACGGGTGCGGACCGGCGAATGGACGACGGGGCCCTCCCCTTTCTCAAAGGAAAACGGGGCTCCCATCGGCTCCAGCGGAAGGAGAATGTCGGCAAAAAGAATCGCCGCGTCCATCTGAAACGCGCGGATCGGCTGAAGGGTAACTTCGCAGGCGAGCTCGGGCGTCTTGCAGAGCTCGATGAGCGTCCGCTTTTCGCGGAGGGCCCGGTATTCGGGCATGTATCGCCCCGCCTGGCGCATCATCCAGACCGGAGTGCGTTCGGTCGTTTCGCGTCGGCAGGCCCGGAGGAAGAGGTCGTTCATGCGACGGGCGGTCCTAGCACCATCGCGTCGGGGCGTCTTCGTGGCCGTTGCTGCCGGAACACGAATCGCGGCAGGCGTCTCACTTAGTAGAATTTGCAGGAGCACGCCTGCGCGGGGACGAACCACCCATTTTGCTGGTTCGAGCGGACGCAGTCGCTGCACAGGTAGTGGCGGTCGCCACGGTCGACGTTGGGATCGCAGGCGGTCGCCTCTTGGGCGACGTCGCAATAGCTCGCTTTGCCGGTGTTGCAGCCGACCTCGGTGCCGTACCCCTGCCCGTTGGAGCCGTTGCCGTAGTAGAAGATGGTCGACGAACAGGCCCATTTGTAGCCGGGCACCGGCCCAGCGTCGACGGGGCCAGCGTCCTTCGGTCCGGCGTCGGGGCGCGCGACAACGCCGCCGCCATCAGCGGTCGGTGCTCCCGTGTCGGCGGTCGGTGCCGCGTCGCGAACGACGACGCCGCCGTCGCTTTCGACCACCCGTGAAGTCGCCCCCGCAGGCGGTAACGGCAAAGAGCCCAAGAGCACCGAGCGCCAAGAACAACGAAGGTTTCATCAGGTCTTCTGGTTGTAGTTCGTGTTCTCGAGGAGGATTACGTTCGTCTTGCTGCGGCTCTCGCCAACGGACGTAATGTAGACCGCCGGCTGGTCTTGCACGGGGCAGACCTTCTCACAAGCGCCGCAGCCGATGCAAAGCGACGGATCCACGTGGGGGCGCTGAAGCTTGACCTTCTTCATGGCGGGCGCTTCGCCGGCGGCACCAAAGGTCTTTTCACGGACTTCCGCCTCGACCTCTTCCACCCAGATCGCCTTCGGCGACGTCGGGCAGAACTCTTCGCAAACAATGCACGGAGTCTGCATCGACCAAGGGAGACAGCGCCCATGATCGTAGAAGGCAGTCCCGATCTTGATCGGCGGCATCCCACGGCCAAGCTTCTGATCTTCCGTAATTTTTTGAATCGCGCCCGTCGGGCATACCTGCCCGCAGAGCACGCATGAGTGTTCACAGTAGCCGATGCGCGCAATGAGAATCGGCGTCCAGAGCCCTTCGATACCGCCTTCAAAAAATGCCGGGTGAAGGGCATTGTTCGGGCAAACTTTCATGCATTCCGCGCAACGGATGCATCGTTCGAGGAAGCCCCGTTCTTCGACGGCCCCCGGCGGGCGAACGAGCTTCGCGTGGTAGTTGGCGTCGAGGCTGTCGGCGATGCGGAGCGCGGGGATCGCGGCGGCTCCCGCGGCGGCGGTCGCCAAGAGGGTGCGGCGCTGGAGGTCCGGCTTCTGGATCGAGCTCTTCCGATTCGGCAAAAACCGGAACTTGATCACGTCCTCGGGGCAGGCGGTCTCGCAATTGAGACACATGTGGCATTCGTCTTGGCGCCACTTGACGCCCCCTTGCGGGCTATCGGCCCCTTGGCAGTTCACCAAGCAGAGGTTGCAGTCGGTGCACTTCGCATGGTCCTTCTCCATTCCAAACAGCGCGAACCGGGCGAAAACGCCGAGGAACGAACCGAGTGGACAGAGCACGCGGCACCAGAATCGCGGAATGAAGCGATTCATGAAGAGTACAGCGATCAGCAAGAAGAGAATGAACCACGTCTGGTGGAAGTAGAATTGATGGCTCTGCCAGACGGTCGTCGCGAGGAAATCCTGGCTCTTGTCGGCAACCGTCTGCACGGGGCGAACAGGGACGTTTGCCACTTCAGAGAGGCCGCGTCCAAGGGCGTATTGAAGCGCCGGGATGACACCGAGACCGATCGCGCGGACAGCGATACAGATCGGATCAAACAGGCCACCAATCGCGCTCCCGGCGAGACTCGCCAAGAGAAACGCGTACATCAAATAGTATTTTACGCGCTGGTAACCGTGAGTCTTGTTCGCCTCGACGCGGGAACCGCCGCGCCCGTAGTTGGACGGCCAGATCCAGGCGAAGAAATGGTGCATCGTCCCAAAGGGGCAAATCCACCCACAAAACACGCGCCCGAAGATCAGCGTCAATGCCAGTAGACCGACACTCCAAAGCAGTCCCCGGTAAACGGTGTGCGTCGAGAAGACAGTCATCGTGGCGACAAACGGGTCGGCCAGGAGGAATGCTTCGACGGGATACGGAAGGCGGATCGCCTCCCCCTGATTGGCCGCAAAACTTCCGCGGAAGCCGGTCTTCAGGAGGAAAAACATAAACAGGCCGAAGAAGAAGACCTGCGAGAAGCGCCGTACCCAAACGAGGGTCTGAATGCTCTTTCGCGCCGGAATTCCCGAGCCGGGCCGCTTCGGATCGATCTTCTTCGGCTTCGCTTTCGGCGCCCCGGCAACGGGGACGGCTCCGGCAGGAACTGCTGCAAAATCGGCATGTTCATCGAGGCCGAGCGCCGCGTTCATTGAGGCGGTCGCCGCCCGCTCGGCGAGCGCCATCGCAGCCGGGTCGCGACGCACCGGGGGAGGCTCGAGCGCCGGGGGTTGGGTCGGCGCGAGGGTCGGCGTCGCCACGTCGAGCGCTTCGACGGCACCGACACGACCGGTCACCCACGGGATAGGGCGCGCGTGGGCGTCGCTGTGGCGATGGTCGTGGGCGTTCGCTTCAATCGCAGCAACGTCAAGAAGCGTCGATGCGTGCCCGTGAGTAGAGTCTGCCTTCTTCGTCGAGGAAGAGGCGCGGGCGAGGCCGAGAGAGGACGGGGGAATCACTTGCGGGCGCACGATCAAACCTCACGAACCTTTAGATTTTCCCAATACATCGTGCCGATGCCGCGCTTGTGCGCCATCGCGAGGTACGGAAGGTTATCGCGGTGTTGCCCAATGAGGGTGCAGCCGAAGGCATCTGCGGCGACTTGGTCAATCGACGCAATAATCGTATGCATTTCGCGGGCATCGTCGTAGTTGCCCCCCTGGGGGCCGTTCCGCATCAGGACTCGAATCGCGTCGACGATCGTGAGCGTCGGACGCATAAAAGTCGCAAGATCGGCAATTGATGTGTCGATGTTCTGGTGAAGACGGTTCCGTCTTCCGCCAAGCACGCCGTACCAGTTCTTCATCGCCGCGGTGTACTTCGCGAGGTTGTGGTGCTTGGCGATCGGCACATTGATTACCTTGTCGGCATCGACGAGCGGCGTGAAGATCGGCCACTCATCGAGCACTTCCTGCTTCATACGCGTCGTCCGGTAGCGATGCTCGGCGGGGAGGATGACCTCGGCGCCGACGTCGTAGGCGGCCGTCCAAATGCCGCTTTTCTGGAAGCAGCGGTTCGCCTCGTTGCACGATCCATCGGCGACACGGACGAGCTTCGCGCCGGCGTCGTAGGCGAGCTTGACGACAGCGGCGACGACCTCTGGGTTCGTGTTTGCCGCGTGGAGAGGCGTCCGATCCCAGCCGATGTTCGGTTTTACGACGACGATGTCCCCCCGGCTGATGAAGTGCTTCATGCCGCCGACGGCATCAACCGCGCGCCGGACAAGCTCTTCCACAACGGGGAACTTCCCCGCTTCGTCAGCCTTCCCTTTGGCAATGGCAAGCTCGGCGAAGTCGGCAGGACCTTCCTTCAAACGAAAATCCCGGGTCGTTCCGCTATGCTGGGAGACCGCGGCGCCGATGCCGCCACGGTCCCAAACCGCACGAGAGACCGCGCCAGCGCCAAGCAAGACGCCACCAGCCCCAGCGAGTCGCACGAGTGCCTCACGGCGCGTCGGTCGCGAAAAATAGGGAGAAACAGGGTTTGTTTCCGGCGCCTTTTCCATCGCTGTCGGGTTTAGCCGGAATGGCGCGGTCCGACAAGGAATCGCAATCCTTCCGTGCAAAGGTACTTCTGGTAACGGAGCCCCGGTGTCGACCCGGCCGCGTCCCCCTGATGGCTCCGTGCGCGCGGGATCGCCCAACAACCGCGGGGATTCCGCGGAAGCGACCGCAGCAAGCGCGTCCTCGCCCGCTAACGCGGATCGAGGAACACGTGCGCGGGAATGGGGCCGGTGCTCGGTAAGTGCCCAAATTCTCTCGCTCGTGCGGGATCGGGTCGCTACGTTCGGTCCCGTTGCCGGGGGCGACCTCGCGTATGTGCCGGTGGGCGGACTGGGCGGCTCCGCGTGGATAGCCGTTGGAAATCCGCTCGTTGCCGAGGCCGACGAGCCGGAAACGACCCGTGCGTTCCGCGCGGAGGCACGCTGCGCGGGAGCGCGCGCTTCGTTTTTTGGAGTGGAGGGGCGCGAGGGCGCCGCACCAAATTGGAAAGGATTCCAGCCACTTTTGCTTGGCGACGAGCCGCTCTATCGAACCGCGGAATGGCCGCAGGTGCTCGCATCGCGGGGCGCCCTGCGGTACCAGCTCGCGCGCGGCCGTCGTCGTGGCGTCTCCGTCGGGCCCGGTACCGCCGACGCAAGACCGCTCCTCGAAGCGGCCGCCCTCCGACGGGGGATGCCCGCGCTCGATTTCGTCGTCCGATGGTCCGAACCGACCGACGCCCGAACCTTCGTGGCGAGGAGCGGTGGCGAAGGTGGCACCGTCGTCGGCCTTGCGGTCGTGCGCGAGGTCCCGGCGCTCGGGCGGTGGTTCGTCGAACACCTCCTCCGAAGCGCCGACGCACCGAACGGGGCGACGGAACTCCTCTTCGACGCCGTGATTCGCGCCGCAGGGTCCGCTGGGGTCGGCGAAGTATCGCTCGGGCTCGTCCCCCTTTCGCCGTCGGCGCGGCTGCCGGGACCGCTACGTGCGGCACGGACACTCGGCGGATTCTTTTACGACTTCGATGGTTTGACCCAGTTCAAAGCAAAATTCGCTCCCCAGGAGCGCCGCCCCATTTATTACATGCATGATGCAATGGTCTCGCCCGCCGTGGCGCTTGGCGATCTGCTCCGCGCGTTCGCCGGCGGGTCGCTCCGTCAGTTCGCGCTTCGGACCGCCGTGCACCACGTGCGACGGCTGGAAAGTCTGCGCGCGCCCTCGTGAAACGTGTACTTTTGAACGTTTTCACCGTGCAACGCCCCTACGCTCTCCCCCTTCTCACGATCCTCCCGTTTGCCGCCGCGTGTGCGTCGCCCCCCTCGCCGATCGCCCCCTCGGCGGTCGCCCGTGCGGCGCTCCCAGGCCCGATCGCTCCCTACGCTGAGCTCGTCGGGGAAGACGACCCCGACTTTCCACGAGCCGCCGCAGGCAGAGCGATGAAGCCGGCGGGGCAAGGGGGAATGACGACGGCCCATGTAATTAGAATTACGCGCGATCTCCCCGTCTACCGGCTGTGGAATGGCCCGGAAAAGAAGGACAAGGACGGCCACACGAACCGGATCGGCGCCTGGTGGACCTACGTCGCGCCGCGAGGGCCGGTCGCCACCTACCGCCACGATTATGAGACCTGCCGCGCCTGGAACGACTTTACGTGGGTCGCCCGTTGCACCTTGAAGAAGGGGGCCGTCGTCGCAATCGGACCGGGGCAGTCGGTGTCGGCGGAGGCATGTGGAGATCCGACGGGAGCGGAGAATTACCCCGCGAATCCAGACGCTTACCAGACCTACATTGACAAGCCTTGGGCGCGCCCCCAGGAGCTCGAGTGCCCGCCGGAAGCCGAAGACTACCGCGCCGACCCGGACGACATCGCCAAGCCGGCCCGCTAAAGGGGCGGTCCGCCGGCCCTGGGAACAAACGCCGCCGGCGGGCACGCTCGATGGAGGGGCGGCGTGAGCACCACTTTTGTCACGGTTCGCGGCACCTTAAAGAACGGTCGGCCGTTGGGGACCGGCGTTTTCGCGGAGGGCGCAGGCGACGCGACGCGCTCCCCACCGGCGCATTTGATCGGCTCGAAGGCGACCGTAAGCACGCCCTCGTGGACGGAAAATCCAGAGATTTTGCGGCCATCGAGGGGGACCATCAAGAGGCGAAAATCGGAGTCGGCCTCGGGAACATCGTCGGCGAAGGGGGGGAGCTCTTTGGCCGTTCCGTAGAGCCGTGGTTTTGACTCGCGGGGAAGCGGCGACGTCGCGAGGCATCCATCAGGCGGGGTCGCATAAACCAGCGAAATTTCATTCGGATCGGCCGCCGGACTCTCTTCGGGCCGTCGCGGCGGCGGCGGCGGCAGGTAGCTCGCGCACGGCGTGCAGCGGGGGGCCTGGCGAACATGCTTTTCGAAGACCTCCACGCAGGTACACGCCCCCGCCGTCGTGTAGCTGTAATTGCCGGACGAAACGGCACCGCAGACGGTCAGCCCCGCAGGAATTCCGGCCGCTACGTCTTCTGCGCTCGCCGGGTGGCACGCAACAGGCTTCGATGGTTCCGACTCAGGTGGTCGAGCGGCTTGCCTGTGGCAGGCGGCAGCGCACAGCGAAACCACCAAAATTCCGAGCGCGAATGCGGCGGATCTTCTCGGCATGGGTGACCTCAACGGTTCGGGCCCGACGGACAAACGGGGCAAAAGCGCTCAAGGAACGGGTTCGGCGGCGCCTCCCCCGGCGGACGTTCGATGGTGACTCCGGCGGCGGGCACCGGTTCGGAGCGGCATACGCGCTGGCTGCATCGGCATTTCCCATGCGGATTTGAAGGGATCGCAGGGGAAAGAAGCGCGTAGCACCCGTCCTCCTCTTCGCAGACCGAGGCCGGGACGACATGGCCAAAGTGGCGGATTTCGGCTTTCTGGCGAGGCGTCGGCGCATGGCACGGCTCTGCGGGCAGGCAGGCAGGGGTGCGCTCCCCATGACGGTCGACGAAGGCGCCGCTGCACGCCCCGGGCTCCAAGGGAGCATCGCCAAAAATGCGAAAACCGCCGCGTGCCGGCTCAATTCGCGCCTTCGCCGCGCTGCGTTCGCCACGCGCAAGCTCAAGCGCCCGAACCGCCTCGACGCTCGTAACCGGCGCATCGCCACCAGCGGCAAGTGCTTGAATCAACTCTTTTTCTGAAAGAATCCACTGAAAGCCAAAGCGATCGTGAAAGAGGAGGACGCCCGATCCGACGGGGCGCTTTTCGTCGCGAACGAGCGATGCACGCGCCTCCAGTTCCTCACGAAGCGGCGCCACGCAGCCGGTCGCCTTGGCCGCCGCGCACGCGTGGATGAGCGGACGCTCCGCGCAGGGGACTGGCGACTCCAAGCAACCGCCGGCAAAACGAACGACACGAAACCGAGTTGTTTCCACCACTTCTTGCGGGAACAGGCGCTCCGAAGCTGCCGGCGGAAGCTCTGCAAGCGGGCGGGTGCCGCGCCGCCAGGTCCCTTCGTCGACGGCGAAGAAATGGCCGACCGGATAGGGGTTTGATGCTCGACGTACGGCGCCGTCGGCGGCAATTTCCTCCGGGCGGTAGGCCTCGACGCTCGGCACCGGCTGCGCGCCATCGACGAAGAGGGCGCGTCGCCGATCACTTACCGGCAGGCGCGGGTCTTCGAGGTCGATCCGCGCCATCCATCGGGCGCTCCTACGGCCATAGCCGTCCCCGGAGACCCAAACCCCGCGGGTCACCGCAACAACGGCGCCCGGCCCCACGGGGAGCACCCGGCGAATTTCCGCGTCGCTCGCGGTCTTCGCAGTAGGCAAACACTGGAGACTCCAACGGTTTTCTTCGAGTTCGTGAACGAGTGCCTCTCCATCGAGCACCGCGGCCGGATTCGTCGCCACGCAGGGGGTCGCCGGGATCGTCGGCGCGAGTCGGAGCGCCGGCGCCGGCGGGAAGGGAGTTCGATCCCTGGGAACGACAAGACCGGCTGCCGCCGGCGCACAGGCAGCAGGCGTCGTTACCAGCAGGAAAAAGAGAGCGCGACGCATCGGCACGCCCAGAAGCTACGACGAGACGGCGCCTTCCAGGGGAACTGGCACGCCACGTCGGCAAAAACGTGCTGCTCCGAATGCTTGCTTCCCGGCGAGGCTACGTCCATCGTCGCTTCGTTTATTCCCGGCGCGGGGGCGCTGGGTTGAATTTCCCGGAAACGCGCGCCCCGGCGCCCTTCGCAAGGACCGACCCATGAACACCACCTTTCTTGCTCTTCGCCGCTCCCTCCCCGTTGTTGCCTGCCTGCTCGCCGTCACCGGCTGCAGCACGATCCAGAGCTCCGATCTCAAGACCTCCGGAATGCAGGCCGACTTTACCGTCGTCAGCGATGGCTCCACCGCGACGGAAGTCCGCGCGTCGCTCCTTGCGAACACGACGACCTACGTCGATCTCGCGGCAGGAGACAAACTCCGATTCTTCGCCGGTACGAGGGAGGCATCGTCGCAAGTCAAGACGAACATCGCTGGAATTATTACCTATTCTTCGACGTTCAGCGGCGTCTCCGCCGGCCAGGACTTCCGCGTCGCCTTCGAACGCGCGAACGACAAGTCGGCCCCCTCGTCGACGGTCACCCTCCCGCCGGCCGCCGAGATCACCGATCCGCCGGCGAACGTATCGACGACGCGCAGCTCCGACCTCACCATCCGCTGGAACGCAGGCGACGGCGGCGACCGAATCATGATCGAAGCGGACGGAAGCTGCATTTTTAGCAAAAAGATCGAAGACTTGCCGAACACGGGTAGCTACGTCCTCCCGGCGGGCAGCCTCGAATCGACCGGCGGAAACAACCCGACGAGCTGCACCGTCAACGTCGAAGTCTCCCGCGTCCGCCGCGGCACCGTCGACGCCGCCTACGGCAAAGGCGGAACCTTCAACGCCCTCCAGACGCGCAAGGTCTCGATTTCCTCGGCCCCGTGAGCGTGCTTTCCGCGCAGGCTTGCCCGTTTTTTCCCCGAAAAACAGGCAAGCCGGCCGCGGACCGCTGCTAAGGGACGGCCGTGACCGACTCGGCCAACGATTCACGAGCCCGAATTTTGCGCGGGCCGCTCGCCTGGGAAACGTTCCGCTTTGGCTTCCCGCTCGCCCTCGGGATGGCGCTCCAGACGACCTTTAACCTGGTCGATGCGTGGCTCGTGTCCCACCTCGGCGCGGAAGAAGTTTCGGCGGCGGTAGGCGCGATGGGGATTTGCGACCAGCTCACCGCGGTCGGAACCATCGTCGCCTATGGCGTCTCCACCGCAACGGCCACGCGGCTCTCGCAGGCGGTCGGTCGCCCGGCGGAAACCGAAGAGATTCGCAAACAAAATCAGGACGATGCCGCACGAACCGCCGGTCAATCCCTGCTGATTATCGGTGTACTCTCCCTGCTTTTCGCCGTCGTCGGTTGGGGCGGCTCCGGGTTCCTCGTCCGCACGGTGATCGGCGCGAAAGGGGCTGTTGCCGACGTCGCCGAAGCGACGATGCGGATCATGATCGGCGGCAGCTTCAGCATCTTCTTTTTGCTGCATCTTACAACGATGCAGCGGGCGCTCGGCGCCTCGAAGACGCCGGTTTCCATGCTGGTGCTTGGGAACGTGATCAACGTTGCCCTCGCTGTCGTCTTCATCTTTGGCGACACGGAGAGCGCCCCCTACCTCGCTTGGGGGCGCCCGATCGCGCGCCTCCTCCATGTGCCGCGCCTCGGGATGATCGGCGCCGCCTGGGCGACGGTCCTCGCCCGTTCGTTGGTTCTATTGCCGACGGTCCTCGTGCTTGTCGCTCGCTGGAAGGACCTCCTCCAGCGAAAGTACCTTGTGCCTATTTCCAAGGAACTAAGGGTACTTTCGTCGCTCGCGTGGCCGTCGTCGGCCCAGTTTGTCGTGCGGATCGCGGCGATGCTCGTGCTCCACAGCATCGTCGCGCGCAATTTCACGACGGCGACCGACCAGACGGCGACGGTGGCGATGGGCCTCGTCTTCCGCCCCGATACGATGGTGCTTTTTGTCGCCATGGGGTGGGGCAGCGCCGCGCAAACCTTCGTCGGCTTTCACGTCGGCGCCGGCGATTTTCCTCGCGCCAAGCGGGCTGCGGGAATGCTGGCCGGCTGGGATGTGCTCACCAACATCGCGCTCGCCTACGCGTTCGTCCGCTACGGCGGTACGCTTCTCGGTGTATTCTGCAAGGAGCCTGCACCGATCGCCCTCGGAATGCGCTACCTAGTGACAGTAGCCCCTGCCTACCTCCCGTTGGGGCTCGCCATCGTCCTCGCGAACGGCCTCGCCGGTGCCGGAGAGACCCGCCTCACCTTTTCCCTCGATCTTCTTGTGCTTCTCCTCGCCGAACTCCCCCTCTGCCTCCTCCTCGGTGCAACGCCCGACGGCCTCTTCCGCGGCCTCGCGCTTGCGAACGGCGTCCTTGGCGCCGTCTACCTTGTTGTTTTCCTGCGTGGACGCTGGCTGCCGAGCCACGGCGCGACCCCGGAGGTGGCGTGATGGTGCGCCTCCGTCACGTCGTTCAGGGGGCCGCGCTTGCTTCCGCCGGCTTCGGTGCGTTGAACGTCCTCGCGCGGACGCGGTACCGGTCTTTTCTGTATCCTGCACCGAAGTTTGATCACGCAAAACTTCCCGAAAATGCTCGACCTTTGGACCTCCGCGCCGCAGATGGCGTCCGCGTTCGGGCAGCTTTTTTTGATGCGACGTCTCGCGAGAATCCGGCGCCGATGACGCTCGCCCTGTTTCACGGGAACGGTGAGGCATTGGGTCAGCTCATTCCCCTCGCCGCCTGCTTTGTGCGGCTTGGGGTTTCGGTCGCGCTCCTGGAGTACCGGGGTTACGGAAAGTCGTTCGGCGAGGCCAAGCCGACGGAGGCTGGCCTCTACGCCGACGCGCGTTGCCTTCTCCATTGGCTCGATAGCCAGGGAATCGGCCCCACGCGCATCACCGCCCTCGGAATCTCCCTAGGGACCGGCGTCGCCACGCAGATGGCCCATGAGCATCGCGTAGGGACGCTCGTGCTGGTCACGCCATACACGAGCATTCCGGCCATGGTGCGTCGTTTCGCCCCGTTTTTGCCTACAAAATTGCTCGTCGGCGATCGCTACGACACGCTCACGAAGGCCCCGTCCATCGCCCGGCCGACGCTCGTCATTCACGGGACGGAAGACGAGCTAATCCCCTACAAAATGGGGGCGACGCTCGCAGCGACCTTCCCCCACGCGACACTTCGCACCGTGCTTCACGGTCACCACAACGATCTCTTCGCCAAAGCGCCCGAGCTTGTGAACGAGATCGTTGCGTTTATGAATCAGAGCTAGCGGCTCACCCGCCGTGGCCTGGCCCGAGAATCAAAGGCCGCTTGGCGGCAACATCAAACGCGTGGACGTGGGGCGGATGGTGGCAGGTCGTACATACGTCTGCCCCCGGGTTTGCGTTCGGAATTTTTGCACTTTTCGGTGCCGCCGCGTGCTTGGAGCCGGCGCCGTGGCAGTTCTCGCATTGCACGTCCGTGAGCTTCTCAACGTGGGCCACCGTGCTCCCACCGGGCTTGTCGTAACCGGTCACGTGGCAGCCGACGCAATCGAGGTTATGGGCTTTGTATTGGTCGGAGAGCGTCTTGTATGCGTGGGCGTGCGCCGTCTTGTCCCAGACCTTCCGCGCGTCTTGATGGCAGGAGGAGCAGACCTCCACACCGACGTAAGAAGCCCCATCCTTTTCCGGCGGTAGCGGCATCTTGGTCGCGAAGGTACGTAGATTGTCTTCGTCGACCTTCTTGTAATAGGAGAGCATCCGCGCCGCGACGCCTTCGTCTTTGCCTGCATCAGGGCGGACGTCGCGCATCGCGAAGCGTGAATAGCTCCCCACCGCCGGGATAGGCCCCTTCTCCAAGGCACGCAACTCGCTCTCTTTGCTTGCGAGAGTGTCGCGGAGCGGAGCGCGCTTCTTGTCAGCATCGGGGCCGTCGGCGAGGTCGGCGATCTTCCCGCGGAGATCCTGAATCTCCTTGGAGAGGTCGACCTTCTTTCGCGCTTCTCCCGTGTTTGATGCATCGGCAAACAGGTATTTTCCGTCGCGCACGTAGAGGTCAAGGACGCCGACCGTCTGAAGGTGGTTTGCCGTCTCGACAATCAACGTATCGCCGAGCCGCTCGACGGGGGGCGCTTCCGTGTTCGAGTCCCCTTCTGTGGCTTTCGAGCCGACGACAATCGCGGCAAGCTCGGGGACGTCGTCGGCGATGCGCTTCGCGGCGCCACGCCCAATAGCGGCAAGAAGTACGAAGGTTTGGGCCCCTTCCCCCTTTGCGGCGGCGAGCTCCTGCTTGACCGTCGCGGCAAGCTCGTCCGTCCCCGCGTCGGGCGTCGCGGCCGCGGCGCCGAGGATGCCGATCTTGATTCCGCCGACCTCGCGCACCACGTGGCCGACGGCGCCGACCGCCGCGCCCCCCGCGCCGGCCCCGCCGACGATGGTCGCGCCGCTCGCCTTGCTGAGCGCCTTGAGGTCTGCGGCGCCAAAGGCGAGGTCATTCACGCCGGGCGCGAAGGCGAGAAGTGCTGGAAGATCCTTGCGATTTCCTGGCTGAAAGGCCTGCGCGATCGCGAGCGCCTTTGCTTTCTCTTGCTCGGCCTTCACCGGGACAATCTTCGAGTCCATGTAGAAAAGCGGACCGGCCGCCAGGATCGCCGCGGGGGCGTGAACCGTCCCGCTCCCCGACGCAAGCAGGGCGGCGAAGCGATCCATCCCGCCCCGCTGGTCCTTTACGCAACCGCAGGGCTCAAGAGCGGCGGCAAAATCGGAGACCAAATAGAGGCGCGCGGTCGGCGTCGCCGACATCGGGGCGGTTCCCGCATCGACCTGCTCCTTCGGTCGGCAGCCGTCGCAGGCGACGAACCCGGGGAGCACCGCCGCCGCGAGCAGGCCGCTCGCGAGGAGCGGGCTCGGCATTCGAGCGAATTTACGAAAGAACGAGCGAAGGGTGCCGGAGGGATTCGACCGCAAAAGCATCGCGCCCGACGCTAGTCGGGTTGCGCCGGAAGCGGCAGCGCGATCGACATCGGCCGGCCAGCGACGCTCCACTGGCGGTCGATTGTCCGGTCCATCGCGCGTGATCGGAGGTAGACGGGACAGTTCATCCTTCATGCTTTTTCGAGCGCGCTTCGAGGAGAACTTCTTTGGCTAACGACGACGGGAAACAGCTCGGTGGGAAGCGGCTCGGGCCGTTCCTGGTCGATTCCCGGCTCGCCGTCGGCGGGACGAGTGAGGTCTTCCTTGTGCGCCGCCATGGAGTCACCCCATCGCCGACGCTCGTCCTGAAGCGGCCGCTCTCGTGGCTCCAGTCCGATGAGAATTTTCGCGAAATGTTCGCGCGGGAAGCGCAGCTCCAGGCGCTCGTCCGCCATAGAAACGTCGTTGAAGTCTTCGAAACAGGACTCCTACCCGGCGGGGAGCCGTTTCTCACGCTTGAATTCGTCGACGGCATTGACGGCTATCGACTGCTGAGGCGCCTCCGCCAGGAAGATCGAAAGCTCGCGAGCGGCGTCGCCGTCCACCTTGTTGCCGAGCTCCTTGAAGCACTTTCCGCGGTGCACACTGCCTGCGATCCTGCGGGACATCCCCTCGGAATCATTCATCGCGACGTGAGCCCGTCGAATCTCTACATCGGCGAAGATGGTCGCGTAAAACTTGGTGATTTTGGTCTTGCGTCGACGATGCATCGCGCATCACGACCCGATTCCGGCGCGACGCTGAAGGGAAAATTCGCGTATGTAGCGCCAGAGCAGGTCGAAGGTATTCCCTTTGATCATCGGGCCGATCTCTTCAGTGCTGCGATTGTTCTTGCAGAAGCGCTCCTTGGGCAGCAGCTTTTCCGGGGCGCAGGGCAGCTCGCCGTCCTCCTCGCGATCCGCGATTGTGATCTCGCCCCTCTCGACGCGCTCGAAGGCGTCGTGCCGGGCGGCCTCCTCGGCGCACTGCGCAACGCGCTCGCGAAAGATCCAAACCACCGCTTTCAAGATGGCACCGCTTTTCGCGCGGCGATCCTCCCGTTCGCCGTGCCGGCTCCCCAGGCAGCCCGCGCGCTGCGGGCGGAAGTCCTGCGAATTCGGGGCAATCCGACGCGGGCTATGGAACGCGTCTCGCCCGCGACCATCGTTGGGGCGACCTTCGAGTCGCTGACGGCTGGCGTCGCGCAACCGCCTCCCAAAGCCCCCGCCGAGCTCCCCAGCGGCTTTGGGGTGCCGGCGGCGCTCGCGCCCGAGGCGACGCGCGCCCCGACCCTCCCGGAAATGCGCGAACCGGCGACAACGACGAGCTACGGAACCGCCGCGAATTTCTTCCGTTCCCCGGACGGGACGACCCACGGTCCCCTCTCGTTTGCCGAACTTATCGAAGCACTTATCGTCGGTCGCATCGAAGCGACCGACCCCGTCTCGTACCAAGGGGCCCCCTTCGTCCCCTGCGGCACCATCGATGAGCTTCTCCGTTTCCTGCCTTCGGCGACCGCCACGACGACCGCACTCAGCGGCCCCGATCTCGCGGCAGGGCGGACAAACCTCACACCGCTCGCGTTGCTTTCCCACCTCGCCGACGGCTGGCGCATGCGGGGCGACGCCGCGCTGATTTGCGAGCGGCCCCTCCGCGGGGACGACCAGGAGTCGGGGCGGGTCGATCGGAAGGAAGTCTACCTGCGCGAGGGCTTCCTCTACCAGGTCGCTTCGAACGAACCGAGCGAACTTCTTGGTGAATTCCTTCTCCGCCGCGGCCAGCTCGATGCTCCTGGGCTCGCGCTCGCGAAGGGGCACCTCTCCCGCTACGAGGGGCGTATGGGGGACACGCTCATCGCCCTCGGCCTCGTCGACCCGATGACAATCTTCCAGGCGATCCGCGCGCAGGGCCGCTCTCGCCTCGCCGACCTCTTCGGCTGGCCCGAGGGCTCGTTGCTCGTCGTCCCCGGCGGCGCGAAGGTTCGTCCTGAATTTCCGTTGAAATTGGATATCTTGACGGCGCTGGTCGAAGCAACGTCGACGGTCACCTTCCCGGTGCCGACGGGACCGTTCCGTGCGGTCGCGAACGTCGATCGTCCCGAGAGCCGACCGACCCCCTCCACGCGCGCGGGCGCCCCCGCCGCGCTTCCTCCGCTCCTCGAACGCGTCCTCGACGGCCTCCCCCTCGACCGATCCACCGCCTACGACGATGTCCTGCGACACCTCGCCCGCGGCGGCTATTCCGAGCTCGATGCCCGGCGCGCGCTGCACATTTTGATTGCCGCTGGCCTCGCAACCCGCGTCTGAAGCCGGGGATTCAGCGCCCGCCGCTCGTGAAAGCGCCGCCACTGAACGGGAGGACCGCACGGAGGTCTTCGTCGGTAAATTTCAGCTGAAGGCCGAGGAAGTAGTCGCGGCGATCGGCGAGAAACAAATGGTCAACGCCGCCGATCAACCAGAGGCGATTGAGAAATTCGTAACCGAGAAAGACGCGGTAACGCCCCTTCGTCGACTCGCCGAACCCGAAGAAGTCTTGCGTAATGGCAAGCCGATTGTTCAGCAGGTGGATGTCAAGACCGAGGCCGCCGGTCGACTCCTTCACACCAAAGCGCCCCGTCAGGGAAATCCCGCGGCCGACGTTGAGCTTTCGTGCATATTGCACAGACACGCGAAACGCGTCGGTCGTCGTCGTCGTCGTCGTCCGGTAGTGGGACGGCTCGTTCGGGTTCGTCGTGTCGACGTCGGTCTGCGTGAAGTTCGTCTTGCCGCGCGGGTCGTTGATGAGCTCGATGACGTAGTATTTGTCTTCGCGGGGCTGCAGACGCAACTCTACGAAGTTCTTAATTGTTCCGGCGAGGAAGTTGTAATCCGCACGCAAACCGACGACCGCCTGCACGCGCCCGAGCTGGGAGACGTAGTCGTTGACCCCCTCGGCGACCCCCTGGACTTCGTTGATGAGGGCATCGTCCTTCGTGAGCTTCCCGATGGTACCTTCGCCTCGATCGATGCGCCCCGCGACGCTGTCGATGTGCGCAAGGGAAGACTCCAGGCTCGAAGAGGCGCGGTTGATCCGCTCGACGGTCTGCCGGAGATCGCCCGGTTCCTTCGTCGTAGACTTCGGGTCGTTCTTTGCCATCAAATCGCGGAGATCGCCGGTGACCGCCCGGACGTTCTCGAGGATTTGAGCGACCTTCGGTTCGCCATCCTTGGTGATGCGATCGACGTTCGTGATCGTCTGCTTGATCGACTCGCGGTTCTCACGGATCGTCACGTTGAGCGCTTCGGTAGCGTCGGCGAGATTCGCGAGGATTTTCTTCATGTTGTCGCCCCCCTCTTGGGAGCCGACCGACTCGGCGAGGCGCTCACTGACGATCTTTACGCGATCGGCAATCCGGGCGACGTCGGCCAAAATCTGGTCCGTCGTCGGCGCCTCCACAATCGAGGAAACTTCGTCCCCTTCTTTCAGGCGACGCTTGTCGTCCGTCCCCGCGGTCAACACGACGACACTCTCGCCGAGCAGCGAGGCGCTCTTCTTCCCGAGGGTCGCGTTGTCAAAGAGGGCTACGTCTTTTTGAACGTGCACGTCGACGCGGGCGCGTCCATTTTCGAGCTTAATCGCCTCGATGGTTCCGACGGGAATACCGGCGATGGTGACCCGCGAATGATTGGCGAGACCGGTCGCGTCCTTGATGTACCCGTGGATCGTGTAGCCGGCGCCGCCTCGAACGCCGCCACCAAGCTGGCGATAGACGACGAACCCCGCCCCCGCCGATGCGAGGAAAAAGAGTCCAACTTTGGCCGCTTGGGTCAACTTCGCCACGGCGGCAAGCTAGCTCGGATCGACGACGAACGGGAGCGTGAAGCGCGCTCTTTTCACCGGAAAGAACCGGCGTTCACGGTGGGGGCGGACCGGCATCGGCTTCGTCCTCATCTCCAAGGACTTCATCGGCATCTTCTTCTTTGGTTCCGCCAAGTTCGGAGGGGAGCGTCGGCAAAGGAAGTGCATCGAGTTCCGCGTTCCAGGCGGCCCGGTTCGCCTCGAAGGCCTCGCGCTCATTGGCGGGGACCGAGCGAATGCCGTCCATCTTTAACGTCGCCGGATCGATGAACTTGTCCCCCTTCTTTACCGCAAAGTGGAGGTGGGGACCGGTCGCTCGCCCGGTCTGCCCGGCATAGCCGATGAGTTGACGCCCCTCGACGTGCTGCCCGACGTGCACCTTCCCGAAGCGCGAGAGATGGCAGTAGGCGGTAATGAGCCCGTTCGAATGCTGGATTTGAACCATGTTCCCGCAGGGGCCGCTATCCGCCGCAAATTTAATCGTCCCGGGCGCCACGGCGTAGACCGGCGTGCCGACGCTCGCCGCATAGTCGACGCCGTTGTGAGGCTTCACGATATGCAGCACCGGATGCATGCGGTGCGGATTAAAGCGGGACGTAATGTGCGCAAAAGGGACCGGAGACCGGTAACCGCCCGTGTAAGGCTGCTGCCCTTTCCCGTCATAGAAACTGCCCCCTCGAGCCGGGCTTCGGTAGTAGCGGAGGGGGGTCGCGTTTGCCTTCGGGCTCAGGTACTCGATGGCATCAAGATCGGGTTTTCCCGAAGGCTTTCCATCAATTACCGTCTCTATGAAGAGAAGTCTCAGTCGGGAACCGGGGCGGACTGCAGCCGCGTCGACGTGCCCCTCAAGACCATCCTCAATCCGGTCGAGAAGTGCGTGATCAATCCCCGCTTCCGTCGCCGCCGTCTTGAGGTCATCCTTCACGAGGAGTGCCTTCGCGGTGCGGCGCTTTTCCACAACCAGCGTTAGCTTCTCACCAACAAATGCGCCGTCTTTCTCGCGAACTTGCCATACATCGCCAGGACTTGTCTCGTACTCAAACGCCTTAACGACGTTACCATCTTTGGTGAGTGCGACGCGAAACTGATCCTTTTCGTGGAGACGATCAAAGCTTCGAATGCCCTTGAACGCGTCGAGGATTCGCTGCGCCCCTTTTGCGCCAACGCCGGCATGCCGAAGGGCGACAAGGAAGGTTTGGTGGCCCACCTTCTGCTCGACGACTTTGACCGACTCGTCACTCGCGAGGTCGGCTACGCGGAACCGCGGCGCGTAATTCTCAGGAATTCCGGACGCATCGGCATCACTCCCGCCGTCGACGCCGGCCATGGCGGACGCCTCGGCCTGGGTCGCCGTGGGGACGTCGTTTCGAGGACGGCCGCTCCCAAGCATGAGGGCGAGGACGATACCGACGACCGGTCCGAGCACGACGGCGACGAGGACCGCCGGGCGCCGACCGAGGCGATCGAGGAGCGATTCGCCGTTTGCCGAGGGCGTCGCGTAATCGGAGAGCGGCACCGCCGGCGGGACCTCCTCACTCGGTCGCGCCTCTTCGCCTACGGAAGCCGACGTAGCCCCATCAGGGGCCGAAGTTCCGTCGTCCCGCAGCGGCGGTCCGTCGGCCTCAGCCCCCGAGCCACCTCCGGCAGAGCTCGGGGCGGAGGGGTCAGACGTCCGCTCCTCAGTCACCGCAACGGTTTACCTGGCTGTCGCGCAGAGGACAACCACGATTGCAGCAGGTCACCTTTGCCGTTGACACCCGAAACCTTTCGTGATTGCGGCGCGGCGGGGGCGACAAGGGCGGCCGCACGTGGCATCGTCGCGCCATGGACGCAAGGACCCGCGAACGTCTCGTGCACGCCAAGGAGCTCTTTGAGCACGACGATTTCTCCGGCGCCGAGCCGCTCCTCCGAGAAATCGTGGAAAAACATGAGGGTCTCGCCGACGTCCACGACATGCTCGGCGTGATCGCCCACGCCCGTGGCGACTTCGCGATCGCGGAAGAGCGGTTTGAGCGAGCGCTCGCGATCAACCCCAGTTACACAGAAGCGGCATTGAATCTTGCCGTTACCTACAATGAGCGTGGTCGGTACGATCGCGCGAAAGCGCTCTTCGAAAAGGGGATCGTCGGCAAGCCGCACGGCGCCGGCTTGGAAGGACTCGATCCGTTTGTGCGCGGCAAACTTGCGAATATGCACGCAGATGTCGCGAAGGCCTATCGGGACTCGGGGCTCGTGCAAGAGGCGATCGTCGAGCTTGAGAAGGCCATTTTTCTCTGCCCCCAGTTCATCGACTTGCGGACGACGCTCGGTCGCCTGTGTCGAACGAACGGCGATCATCTTCGGGCGAAGGCCCATTTCGAGGCGGCGCTCGCCGTTCGCCCCTCCTACGTGAAGGCGCACGTCCAGCTTGGGCTGGTGCTCCAGGATTTGGGCGATGCGGCGGGGGCGCGACGGGCCTTTGAAGATGTGCTCCGGTTTGCCCCCGATCATCCGCAAGCAAAGCTCTATTTGCGGGCATTGAAGGAGGGGCTCGCCGACGCAAAGCGCTCTTAGGCCGGGTGGAGCTCCGAGTACTGCTTCGGGGCCGCATACGTTTGCCGGAGGCTCGCCGTCTCGGCGGCGCTCGCCAGGCGCCCGTCGCCGCCAAAACGGGCGAGAAACGCAGCGAGGACCTTCGCGGCGAGGGGGTCGCTCATCGGCGCATCCCGGTCCTCGGCGCCCAGCGCTTCGAGAGATGTCACCCCATGATCGGGGATATTACACGGGATAATGTACTGAAAATGCGAGAGGTTCGTTGAGATGTTGAGGGCGAACCCGTGCATGGTGACCCAGCGCGACAGGCGAACACCGATCGCTCCAAGCTTGGCGATCGGTGCCCCGTGGAGCGACTCGGCGGTGGCGTCTGCCGGATGGGGCCAGCGACCGGGGCTCGCGGTGTCGACCCAGACGCCGAGCAGCGTTTTGTCGGTGACGTAGCCGGCACCGATGCCGTAGCCCGCCGCAAGCTCAATCATGATTTCCGCGAGAATACGTACGTATTTTCGAACGTCTTCCAGCGTCGGCTTCAGATCAAAAATCGGGTACGCAACGAGCTGGCCAGGACCGTGGTAGGTGACGTCGCCGCCACGACCGGTCTCGTGGACGTCGACGCCGTGGCTCGCGAGGAACTCCCGGGGGGCGAGGATGTTCGCCTCTTTGGCGCTCCGCCCGAGGGTCACTACCGGCTCGTGCTCGAGAAGCAAAAGGGTATCGGGGACTTCCCCCGCCTGCCGCGCTTCCAGAAGGGCTTCCTGGAGGGCGTGGCACTCCGCGTAGCCGATGCGGCCGAGCCGGTGAACGACGAGGGTACGGCCGTTGAAAGGTCCTGCACTCATTCAGGAATCTCGCGACCGGCCGCCGCTTCGGCCTCCCGGTAGTCATCAAGACCGACGACGAAGGCATCGGCGACGTCCGGATCGAACTGGGAGCCGGCGCAGCGCTCGATCTCGCCGACGGCGACCTCGTGGGGCATCGCCTGTCGGTAGGCGCGGTCGGAGGTCATGGCGTCGTAGGTGTCGGCGACGGAGATGATGCGCGCAATGAGCGGGACGTCATTTCCGGCAAGTCCGAGCGGGTATCCGCGCCCATCCCACCGCTCGTGGTGGAGGTAGACGCCGGGGATCAAGGGATTGAGGAACTTGATCGGGTCGAGGATGTCTTTTCCGAAGACGGGGTGCTTCTTGAAGGCCTCGTACTCATCCTGGGTGAGCTTCCCCGGTTTGTTGAGGTTCATCACGCAGCCGATCTTGCCGACGTCGTGCATGAGCGCGCTTTGACGGACAATTTCGACTTCGGCCGGTCCGAGTCCGAGGCGCTTCGCGAGGTAGGCGGCGTAGATGGCGACGCGATCCGAGTGGCCGGCCGTGTACCGGTCCATCTTGTCGATCGCCTTTGCGAGCCCTTCGATGGTCTGCTGGAAGGTCGATTGAAGGTCCTCGTAGAGGCGGGCGTTTTCGATGGCGGCGCCGGCCCGCGACGCGACGATGGCGAGGAGCTTCCGCTGCCCCTCGTCGAAGCGTTTCGCGCGGCCGAAGCTCGCGACGGCGATGAAGCCGAGCATCCGGTCCTTCATGCGGAGCGGCACCGCGAGGAGGCTTTCCAGGTCGCGCTCGGGGCGATCGGCGAAGAAGCGGAGCCCCTTCTGGCCGTGCTCAAGAAGGACGGTCGCCTCTTTGAAATGCGCTTTAATTGCGGCAGCATCGAGGCGACCGAGCTCGACGCCCTGGTCGTCCCCCTGGCGGATTTCGTCGTTCCCGGCGATGCCGCGCACGCGCACCTGACGCTGGCGTTCGGTCATGCCCCCCTCGCCGTCGTCGAGGTAGGTGCAGGCGAGGTCGCCGTGGATTTCGTGCATGGCGGTGTCGCCGATGGTTGCGACGACCTCTTCCAGCGACAAGCTCGCCTGAATTGCCTCGCTGACCTTGTAGAGACTGAGTGCCTCTTTCAGGCGAAGGTTCTCCGCCGACAAACGCTGCTTTTCAAGCCCACGCTGGACGACGTGGATCACTTCTTCGACCTTGAAGGGCTTCAGAATGTAGTCGTAAGCGCCCCGCTTCATGGCGTCGATGGCCGTCTCGACGGTGCCGAAGCCGGTCATGATGACGGTGAGCGCTTGCGGGGCGTGCTTGCCGACCTGCTCAAGCAGCTCAATGCCGCCCATTTTCGGCATTTTCAAATCGGACAAGACGAGGTCGTAACGGTGCTGGGAGAGCTCCGTCATCGCCGCAGTTCCGTCTTCCGCCGTGCGAACGATGTATCCTTCCATCCCGAGAAAATCTGCGAGGATATCGCGAATGAATTTCTCGTCGTCGACGATGAGGACCCGCGGCCGTTCTTCGGGAGGATTCGACATGAGCGGCCGGGGAAGCTACCAGAGAGCCCCGGCTCGGAATGCGGAAAACGTCCATCCCCTTGCGTGCGCCCACGAAGACGGTTCCGCCGGTGGCGGCCGTGCGCAGCGTCGTTGTGATGGCGACCGTCGGCGTCGCCTTCTGCATCGCGGCGGTTCGCGGGGTGACGCTCGTCGGCCCCCCACGTGGGGCAACCGGCGTGGCCGCGGTCGGCGCGTCGCTCGCCGCCGTTTCCCTTGCCCTCGCCTTCCGAGTTGCCCGCAGAAAATATCAACTTCTTCAACGTGTTGCTGACGACCTCGCCGCAAGCAGCCCTTCGATCCCCGCCATCGTCGCGAGCGCTATCGCGGAAGAACTGCTCTTTCGCGGCGCCCTCGGCCCGTGGATCGGTGCGGTGCCGGCGGCGGCCCTTTTCGCGGCGGTCCATCGCCTGCGCGGTGGCGGCGGCCTCCTCTGGAGCGGTGCCGCCTTCGTGTTTGCGCTCATCACGAACGCCCTCGCGACGGTCGATCGAAGCCTGCTCGCGGCGATCCTCTTCCACGCGATTCTCAACGTGCTGCTGGCGCAAATCGCGAAACAGGACGCAGCGGAAGAGGCGCGACAAATACGCGTAAAGGCTTCGCTCGGCGGGCTTCTTCGACGTTAGAAATTAGAGGCGAGCGAGCGTCACGCGGCGATCTTCGAGGGCGCCGGCGACGTCGTCGAGGAGACGTGCAAGCTCGCCAGTCAGCATCCGCAATGCGGCGAGGAGCCCTTCGAGCTGGCCGGTCGCGTCGACGAGGCGACCGTCGATGGCGTCATTTTTTCGATCGAGCTCTCGGGTGAGAGCGTCGATCTGAAACGTCAAATCGGCAACGGCCGCATCGAGGCGTTCTTCCTCCGCATACATCGATGCAACATTGCCCCCTTTGGCACGCGTAATCGTGCATTCGGCGTCCAAACTCTCGCGCACCGCGCGGAGCTGCCCCCGGTCCCGCGAGAGGGCGTCGATGGCGCCTCCGAGCGACTCGCGGAAGGTCCGCGCCTCCGTTTCCAAGTCATCGACGGTCGCCTGGGTGTGGCGCACACGAACCGTCGTCCGGTCGACTTGGGGGAGCATCGCTTGCGCGGTGCCGAGCTTCTGCCGGCACTCGCTCACGCGGGCGGGGGCCATTTCGTCGGCGACGGCGCGCGCGGTCACAACAGCCGCAAGTCGCTCGATTTCTTTGGAAAACGAGAAGTCGGCCCGCTGAAACTCGGGGCGTGGCGGCGGAAAATCCAACACGTCAACGATGGTGGGCGGCGGCTCCTCGGGCGGCAGCTCGGGCATCGGAAGCAGGGCGCGGCCGTGTCGCGTTGGCGGCGGCGGCTCTTCGTCGACCGGTACAACTTTGGGAAAATCCTGAAAAATACCTGGCGGCGCGAGCGTCTCTTTGGCGGGCGCTGGGCGGGAGGCGCTCGCGGCGAGGAACTCGATGAGTGCGTCCTGCACGCGAAAGGCATCGGCGATGCGGACCATCGGGTCGCGGAGGAGACTCTGCATAACAAGTCGCGCGAGCGGCTCTGGCACGTCTGGCGCGAGCAATTGCAGCGGGATCGGCTCGGAGAGGAGCGGCGCCAACAGGAGCTGACTCTGGCCGCGCCCCTCCCAGGGGAGGCGTCCGGTGAGCGTCTCGTAGAGCATCACACCGAGGGCAAAGACGTCCGACGCGCCGGTCGCCGGGGCCCCTTCCAGGATTTCCGGGGCGATGTAGCCGGGGGTCCCAAAGAGCTGGTCGCCGGTCGTAAGCTTCGGAAGATCTTCGAGTTTTGCGATCCCGAAGTCGGTCAGCTTCACGAGGGGTGAGCCGGGGACGAGACGGAAGACGTCGGGCTGCCCCTCGGGGGCGGTGCCGTCGTTGCGGAAGGGGTCGAAGGCGACCTCGCCGAGGTCTTCGATGCCGATGACCGCTCGCGTGAGGAGGACGTTGTCCGGCTTCAAATCGCGATGAATCACGCCGAGTTCGTGGGCGCGGCCGAGGGCGCTCGCGACCTGGGCGATCATCGCCGCCCCCTCGCGGATCTCCGGGCGACCGCGACGGAGGCGCGCGTAGAGGGACTCGCCGTCGACGAATTCCATCACGAGCCAGGCGAGCCCGTCGGACTCGCCAACATCACTGATCTCCACGATGTTTCGGTGATGAATGCGGTTCACGGCGCGCGCTTCCCGGAGGAAACGCTCCCGCTGGGCGACGCTGCCAGCGAGCTCGGGGCGGAGGACCTTGATGGCGCTCGTCCGGTCGATCAGGACGTGGCGTGCAAGATACACGTAGGCAGTCGCGCCGTAGCCGAGGCGCCGCAAGAGTCGGTAACGACTCGCAAGAATGCGGCCCACGAAGGGGTCTTTCGGCTCGTGAAGCCGATGGCCGTCATTCGCGCAAAACTGCGCCCCCTCGTCTTGTGCCTCATGGCACTGCGGACAAATCGCCATCCCGGCGACGCAGAGTACGCTGCGGGGGGCCAAAAAGGGACTTTGCGGCAGCCCTTCGCCGGATTTTGGCCGCTTTCCTTTAAATTGAAGCCGTTAGACCGGCTCGGGGCCGCCGAAGAGGCCGGCAAAACGGGCCAGGTAGACGAGCAGTTGCACGCCCCAGAGGGCGGCGAGCCCCTTCGCGATGCCAAGGGCGAGCCGATCGCGGCTGATGGCGGAAAAGCCTTGGAAAATGGCTATCTGGAGGCTCCGCGCCGCGAAGAGGCCGATGAGGGCGACGATGAAGGGGGCGACGGCGTTGTGCTGGAAGGACTCGGCGAAATGTCCGTGCAAAAACGAGAGGATCGAGCGGGTCGAACCGCAGCCGGGGCACGGCGCGTGGAGGGTGGTCGCGATCGGGCAGCTCGCCAACGGCGACAGCGGGTAGGCGATCGCGAGGAGATACAAGGCTGCAAGCGCGGCGGCGTCGCGAAGGTGGAGTCTTGACGGGGGGGCAGTCGCGTGCACAGGGCGAGTAGAGCAGATCGCCATCGATTTTACCGCTTTTGATCGCCGCCGCACGGGTGGCAGAAGCACAAAAAGGCGTTGATTTTCGTGGATTTGGGACGCCTTGTCCCACTGGAAACTTGGGGCGCGTCTCGGGCGCGTGCAAGTTCGGCCTTCCTGTTTGGGAGGGCTCCGGTACTCTACGCGGCGTCTTGGGGAACCGCATGCCGACGCGTGACGGACGACCCGCAGTCCAAGGAGCAGACATGGAAGGCATGCAGAACAACACGATTCAGGCTGGCGGTTACGGTCCCCCGGGTGGCGGTGGCTACGGCGGCCCGCCCCCCGGCGGTCCCGGTGGCTTTGGTCCGCCGCCGGGAGGCGCTCCGCCGGGCGGCTTCGGTCCCCCGCCGGGTGGCGCTCCGCCGGGTGGCTTTGGTCCCCCGCCGGGCGGCTTCGGTCCCCCGCCGGGCGCCCCCGGTGGCTTCGGCCCGCCGGGCGGCATGCCCCCCGCGGGCGGCTACGGCGCCCCCCCTCCCGGCTTCGGTGCACCGGGCGGCTTCCCCCCGCCGGGCGGTCCGATGATGCCGGGCGCCGGTGGCGACGTGAACACGACGCTCCCAATCGTTTTGAATGTGGTCGGCATCGTCTTTGGTGGTGGAGGTGCATGCTGCACCCTAGGTGCGACGTCCCCGGGGTTTATCGCCGCAGTCGTGGGTATCATTTTCGCG
>DYPH01000178.1 GCA_020720045.1 Sorangium cellulosum
GAGTGTAATCGGAGGACCCGGGCCTTTTTGTAATCAGAGCGCCCGGTCTGCACCGGGTCCCGCAGTTCCCCAAGCTGCCGATTCCGCAGTCTCTCGGTCGCGCCCCCGGCGAATTCCACCGGATAGGCCCCGGGGGCGGCAGGCATCCCGCTTGCGGGGACTTTTGCCATGAGAACCTCTCTTCCGCTTGCGAGCGTCGCGATTGCGCTTCTTTCCTTGGTCGCCTGCTCCGACGATTCGGCCGCGACCAGCAACGGCACCGTCGACGGCGGCACGACCGGCAGCGCCGATGGGGCGACCGGCGTTTCGCTCAACGAAGGGTACAAAAAGGCGACCTGGTCGTCGGGGGTGACCGTCACGTTTGGCGACTGCACGATGCGCTTCCAGTCGAACGGCCTCCCGAACCACGCCCGCGACGCCGAATACGCACTGCCGAACGCCGGCGTCCGCGTCCCCTCGGCGACGAGCGCCTACGCGGCGGCCGATCCGTCGGTCGCCCAAAACTACGACGTCACCGTCAACACCTGCCCGACCTTCAACGCCACCACGACGGCGACCCCCCTCGGGAACATCGGCTACATGATCTCCGGCGCGTCCCTCTTTAACCCCTACGAAGGGGACGGCACGACCGTCGCGCTCGCGTCGAACTTTTCCGTCAAGAATTCCAGCGGGAAGGACGTCTTCTTCGTCGACAGCTGCAACGCCCACCCGACGCCGAACGGCCTCTTCCACTACCACGGGCTCCCCACCTGCGTGACGGCGACCGTCGACACGGCGAACGGCCCCTCCCACATCCTCGGCATCGCCGCCGACGGCTTCCCCATCTACGGAAACCGGGACGCAAACGGCACCGAAGTGACCGCCTCCCAGCTCGACGCCTGCAACGGCATCACGAGCCCGACGCCGGAATTCCCCGGCGGCGTCTACCACTACGTCCTGCTCAACACGACCGACGGCAGCTCGTCGCTCCGCTGCTACCGGGGGACGGCGCCGGCCAGCAGCGAAGGTGGGGGCGGCGGGGGCGGCATGGGCGGTCCGCCGCGCCCGTCGATCTCCGGTGGGAGCGACCCGGCCGCCGCGAACGCCCTCCCCAACGCGATCGAACCGGGCTGCGCGCCCAACGTCCCCCTCGCCGACCGCGATCCGCAGCCGCTCCGTCGCCTCGCCTTCGCCCTCCGCCAGGCGCTTTGAAGCGAGTATTTGCAGCATTTTCTTCCGTACTCGCCGTTTCCTCACCGCCTTCGGCGGTTCCGGGCGGACGAGCACTTGCCGCCCTTGCGACGCTCGTGGCGGTGCTCGCAATCGCCTGGATCGTCCCCCGCGTGCGGGCCGCCCAGGTGCCGGCCGAGGAGCTGTTGCGCCACCGGGCCACGGCCACCGGGGAGCCGCTCCCGGTCCCGTTTCCGGCGCCCGATTTCCTCGGGTCGGGGGCGCCATCGCTCGCCGGGCACGTCTGGATCGTGAACTTTATCTACACCTCGTGCACGACCGTCTGCCCGAAGATGACCGGCCGCCTCGCCCAGCTCCAGCGCCGGCTCCCCCGGGAAAAGACGCAGGACGTCCGCTTTGTATCGCTCTCCGTCGACCCCGCCCACGACACGCCAGCGACGCTCGCCGCCTTCGCCGCCCACTGGCCCGCCGACCCCCGCTGGCAGCTCCGCGCGCCCCCCGCCGACGAGCTCACCGCGATCGCCCGCGGCTTCCGGGTGGCGGTCGCCCCCTCGGGGATCGCCACCGACCCGATCCTCCACAGCCGCCTGTTGACGCTCGTCGACGGCGCCGGGAACGTCCGCGCCATCTACGACGGCGACGACGAGCAGGCCTGGGGCTGGCTCGCGACCGACGCCGAGGCGCTCCTCGCCGAACGCCCCAAAGACCTTCCAGAAACCGGCAGCCCAGCGACGCAAGTACCAAAGAACCTCCTCGCCGATCTCGGCTGCAACGGCTGCCACGACCGCCCCACCATCGCCCCCCCGCTCGGCCGCCGGGGCGTGGACGACAGCTACCTGCGGGCGTCGCTCCTCACGCCGAACGCGAGCGTCGTTGCCGGCTACGTGCCGATGATGCCGAGCTACCGGACGACGCTGACCGACGACGAAGTCACCGCCGTAATCGCCGCCCTCCACGCGCTCCCGGCCCCTCCGGAGAGCGCGACGAGCGCGACGAGCGCCCTCGCAAGCACCGCCGAGGATCCGATCTGCCATATGACCGTCGGCACCCACGATCCGGCGCTCACCCTCCGCGACGGCGATCACGACGTCCACTTCTGCAGCCGCGCCTGCCGGGACACCTTCGCCCGGCGGAAGTAGCACCAGCCACGCCGACAAACGCGCCAAGTGCTTAACCTCCTTTGACGTTTGCCGGGCCGCTCGGGTAGCTTCGACGGATGCTGCCTGATGACGATGCTGGTGACCGCGAGCCCCTGAACCCCTACGCCCCGCCCCAAGCGCCCCTCGCAAGCGCCGCCGCCCCGACGACGCCCCTCGGTCACCTCGCCCAGGTCGCCGTCGTCTGCGCATTTGCGCCAACGGCCGTGCGGATCGCCATCGATTTCGGCCTGCTGCGGGGGGTCGACCCGAACGACCGGACCGCCCTCGCGCTGCTCGCGCTCTGCTTGGGCGGCCTCAGCTGGGACCTCTGGCTCTACCAGCTCGCGAAGCGCGTTTACCCCTGCTGGCGGAGCACGGCGAACGTCTCGACCATCCGCGTCGTCCTCGCCTACTGGGTGCCGATCGGCAGCTTGTGGATCCCGCGCCGCCACCTTTTGGAGCTCTGGCGCCTCACGCGCTCGCCGAAGCGCGCCGACCTCGCCGACAACCCGTGGAACCCAGTCGGCCTTTTCTGGATGTTTCACCTCTTTTCGTCGTTCGTCATCTTCTTCGGGGCCGCCTCCGCGACGGTCGGCGGTGCCCTGATTGCGCTCCTCGCCTGCCTCGGCGAAGCGATCGCATCGGTCGCAGTGATCCGCGCGCTGACGAAGCGGGCCGACACCTTCGAACGCTACTTCCTCGCCCGCAAGAAGCGCGGCCCCATCGCCGACGAGCGCCCTCTTGCGCCCGAGACCGAGGAGCGCGCCCTCGCCCGCCGCGACCCAAACCACGCCGGCGGCGCCCGCTACGAGTGAGGGTCACACCGCGCAGCAGCGCTTGGCTTTCTTGCCGCTCCCGCAGGGGCACGGCGAATTCCGGGGGACCTTCGCGACCGCACGCACCGTCGCTGGCGGCGTGAGGGCGCCGCGGAGCTGGCTGTAGTGGCGGGCGACCTCGGCCTCCCCCCACGGCGTCTCGATCTTCTTGAGGATCTCCCCGGGGAAGTGGAAGTGCTCAAGCTCGGCCACCCCGAGGAGCGCGAGCGAACACAACCCGTGGGTGATCGCCGCCTTCCCCAGCCGCTCGTCGTGGATGGAGCCCGACTCGGCCAAATAGGCCGTGATCGCCAGGTCCTTCGGGACGTCGGCGGCCGTCTCCGCGTAGCCGAAATCGCCGGGGGCGAGCTTGCCGGCGGTCATCGCCAGGTAGCGTTCGGCGCCGTAGCTGAGCGCCTCGTTGATGCTGCGATCGAGGTTCGCGAGCGTGCCGAGGGCGAGTTCCGCGCAGACGGCGGCATAAACGCGGACCGGATCCCGAGCGACGCCGTCCCGCGACCAGGGGCCTTTCGCCCAGCGCTCGAGGATCGCCACCGCCACCGGGAGCGGCGGCGCAAACGGCGGCAGCGGCGCTTCCCCGAGCGATTTCCAGGAGCGTGGCATGATCATCGGCGCCGGTGCCGCTTCGATGCCCCCACGCACCGCGATGGCGCCGATCGCCAGGACGGCGTCGAAGACCCGCGCCGCCGACGTCGCCGAGGCGATGCGCCCGTCGTAGGCCCGGAGGAGCCGCGGTCCGATACGCCCCGCCGTCCACGCGCCACGGAGCATGAAGGGGAGGTCGACGAGATGGGTCGTGATCGCCGAGAAGGACGGCCCGTCCGACGGCCCATCCTCAAAGAGGCCAAACATATCGAGGAGCGGCGCGAGGGTGCGTGGCGGCACGGCGCCACAGAGTTCCATGGTGTACGCGCAGGCCCAGACGGCGCGGGCGTGGTGGTCGGCGGCGGTCGGCGACGGGTGCTTCTCCACGAAGGTGCGCCGCACAAGGGCAACGGCGTGGGAGACGGCGAGCCGGTAGACCGCATCGACGAAGAGCGGCGCAAACGAGGCGATCCCCGAGATCTCTTCCCGGGAGAGCATGTTCTTCCGGCGCCCAAGCCGCGCGATCAGCCCGGCAATGTCGTCGCCGGGGCGGGCGATGGCGGCCGCTTGGGCGCGGCGGTGGCGCATCCGGTCGGAGAAATGAAGGGAGCGAACGAGCACGTCCTTCGCCAACACCGGGAGCGTGCCGGGCGACATCCCCTCGCCGAGGCACGTGACGAAGTGCCCGTCGCGGGCGACGACGACGAACGGCCCCCGTCGAAGGTCATTCAGCGAGATCGCGACGCGAGGCGCCTCCGCGGCGACCGCGTGCTCATCGAGGAGATGCCGAACCGCCTCATGGTCCCGGTACAGGGCGAGCGCGACCTCGGTCTGCTCGTAGGTAACCCGGTCCAAACGTTCCAAGAAGTGCGCGTCGTGCCCCATCGGTGTCCTCGTTGCCTCCGCCCGGCGAGCTGCCGGATCGGCGCGCGAGGAGACCAGAAGCGGATGCTCCTTGTCAAAGAGGGCTCTACTCGGCCGCTCGAGGCGGTCGAGGCGACTCTACTTCGTCACCGTGAGCGTTCGCTGGTCGCCGTCGCCGACCTGACCGGTCACCGTGACGACGATGCCGCAGCTCTCGAGCAGGTCAGAATCGTTTCCGAACGGGCGGTTCCCGGGGAATTGAATTCGCGTGACGGTGAGGGCCATCGATGCGCCGGGCTTCAAGCCATCGAGATGCGCTTGGTCGTCGGGGCCGACGGCGACGAGCGTGTACGAACCATGCGAACGAAGCGAGGCCTCGGCGGGCAGCGCCGCGAGGCTGAGGAAAAGGTCACGGTTCTCAAGAAAACCGGGGCTCTCCATGTACTTGAGGAGCCATTCTTCAAACGCGTCCGGCGTGGTTAGGGTGACGTCCGCCTCGCCGCGAACAACAACGGCATCTGGCAAGAAGGTGAAGCGGAGAACCGGCCCACCTCGTGACGGGCGATGGCACGGAAACAGGGAAAGGTACACGCCACCGACGGGGCGGTCGGTCAGCGCTGCGCCAAGGCCGATCGCCTCAAGCCCGGTTACGAACTGTTCGGCAACGGCACGAAATGGGCTCTCGGTAGGGGTTGCAGCCGCCTTTTGTTTTACGCGCTCAATGAAGTTCACGGTGCACCTCTATTCGATAGAGAAAATGGCCTCAACGGGGAGGTGGTCTGAGACCAGAATTGTCCCGTGACGTTGAGAACCTGTGGGGTTCGCCCAGAGCGGCTGGTTACTTAGGGTCGTCATGACTTCCGCAGCGGCGCTCTTGAATGTAGCCCCGTCAACCATGAAAAAGTCACAGTTCACCATGGCCCGAGCGCCATATCGGCTCAGTTTATAGGTGCCTTGCGCCGCGCCCAGCGTCGAAGGGACGCTGAAAAGTGTCTCGTGGGGGCGCCGACGTCTCGGCCCCTGAGGCCCCGGTCGCTCCGACGCAGGTGCAAGCCCATAAAAACAGTACCAGTCGACCATTTCGGGATCGGTCGGCGCACTGTTGAAGTCGCCGAGCAGGACGAGGCGACCCCCATCCCATATTCGAGAGATATCGTGGCGGAGCAGCGCCCGCGCGCCGCCAACGGACGCGTCGGAAGCGAGGTCGACTTTGCTTTTGGCGTGGACACAAACGCAAATAAAGTCGAGCGAACTGGTCGGCGCACGAAACCGCGCCGCAAGGTACTCTTCGTCCTTGTCCTTGAGGAACGATGCCGTCTGCGTAAGCCCCGAGTAGACGATGGCAAGAGCGGCCCTTCCGCCGGGAGCGAGGCACGTGTCAGCAAGGCCACGTCGCGCGAGCTCTGTAAGAAGGGCGGCGTGGTTTGGCGTCTCCTGAAACGCGGCGATCCAAGGCCCCGAAGCCTGAGCGAGCATGTCGAGCGCATGCCGCAAGGCGTCTTCGTTCTTGTTCAAATTCCACGTAAACCCGTAAATCATCGGCAACTTCCCCCCAACGACCAGTGGGCATCTACTACCGAAGGTCGTGCGCGAAGACGAGCCGCGCGTGCTTGTGGACGCGGAAGCGCCGGCAAGGTGATCTGTAAGGTTCGTCCCCGCCGAGACACCGGCCATTGCATCGTTGCGCGCGCTGGGACTAGGGTCGCCGTCGTGGCGCTCCCCCTTGAACGACCCGCCGATGCAGTGGCGGCCCTTGAACTCTTTGCAACTTCCCCGAAGCCGGGCAGCTTTCGCTTGCGGAAGGCGGCGACCGAGGCGGCGATCCTCGCCCGCGAAGAAAAGCTCGGCACCCGACTCCCCGAAGAGCTCCGCGAGCTCCTCTTGGAACACGATGGCCTCCGGGAGACGCTCGTCGGCTCCGGGGACTATCTCGGCGGAACGACGACGCTTTCCGCTCTCCGCCGCCGCTTCCGTACCCCGTGGGTCGAGCTCGCCGAAGAGCTCGGCGATGAAGTCCCCTTCCGCTTCGGGCGCCGCTACTTCGTGATCGGCATGTTCGGCGGCACCGGCCACGCCTTCGCGCTCCTCGATCAGAAGCGGCGCGTGGAAGGGGGCCACCCGGTCCTCTGCTTCGATTTCGACGACGTCGAGGCGCCGCTGACCGGCTTCCCCTCCCTCACCGACTACCTCCACTGGGTCTTCCTCGTCGCGAAGGGGGCCCCGGCCCGCACCCTCGAGAAGCACTTCCCCGAGCGTTACCGCCCGGCTGCCTTCAAGAAAATGCTCGCCGGCGCCGAGCGCGTCACCTGAATTCGAGCCCCTCGTCGGCGACGCGGCCAAAGCGGAACGTCAAGAGATCCTTCAGATAATTCTGGTGGACCCGCCAAGGCGCCCGCCGCCCCTGGCGGGGCAAACCGCCGAGGGCCCGGCGGATGTAGCCCGACTTGAGCCCGACCATCGGCTCCGTCGCCGGCGCCCCGTCAAAGCGCGGCGTCACCTGGCGGAGCCGGTGCTTGTCCATGTGGTTGAAGAGCCGGCAGAGGTGCTCGGCGGTGAGGTCGCATTTGAGGGTCCACGACGCGTTCGTGTAGCCAAATGCGGCAGCAAAATTGGGGACATCGCTGTACATCATCCCCTTGTAGGCGGTCGTCGCACCGAAGGAGATCGGCCGCCCGTCGACGACGAAGGAGACGCCCGCGAAGAGGACCGCGTTAAGGCCGGTCGCCGTCACGACGATGTCGGCGTCGAGGTGCTTCCCCGAGCGGAGCGCGATGCCGGTTTCGGTAAAGGATTCAATCTGATCGGTGACGACGGTCGCCTTCCCCTTCCGGATGGCGCGAAAGAAATCGCCGTCGGGGGCGACGCAAAGGCGCTCGTCCCAGGGGTTGTAGGCTGGCGTGAAATGGGGCTCGACGGGCAGCGCGCCGCCGAGGGCCTGCGCGGTCATCCGCTTGAGCATGTACTTGGTGAGCCCCGGCTGCACCCGCGCGAGTTCGTAGTAAAAAATGCCGCGACCGACGTTCTTCCAGCGGGTCGCCGCGTAGGCGATCTTCTCCGGGAGCGCCCGGTGGAGGAGCTCGGCGGCCCGATCCCGCGACGGGAGGAGGGCGACGTAGGTCGGCGAGCGCTGGAGCATGGTGACGGAGGCGGCCGATCCGGCGAGCGACGGGATCAGTGTGATCGCCGTCGCCCCGCTGCCGATGACGACGATCCGCGCCCCTGCGTAGTCGAGGTCTTCCGGCCAATGCTGGGGGTGGACGACCGCCCCACCGGCCCCGGTAAACCGCTCTTGCCCAGGAAATTCCGGCGTGTAGCCCTTCGCGTAGTCGTAGTAGCCGGTGCAGGCGTAGAGGAAGCCGCAGGTGAGCGTCGTCGTGGTGCCGTCAGCGCCGGTGAGCGTGATCGTCCACCGGGCCGCCTCCGAACACCACTCGGCGTGGGTGACGCGCTGCTGGAAGCGAATCCGCCGATCGATGCCGTATTCGGCAGCTGTTTCGCGGATGTAGGCACGGATCGAGGGTCCGTCGGCGATCGCCTTGCCGCCGCGCCACGGGCGGAACGAATAGCCGAGCGTGAACATGTCCGAGTCGGAACGGATCCCCGGGTAGCGGAAGAGGTCCCAGGTTCCGCCGATTTCGCTGCGCGCCTCGACGATCGCGTAGGAGCGCCCCGGGCAGCGCGTCTGCAGGTGGTAGGCGGCGCCGATGCCCGAGAGGCCGGCCCCCACAATCAACACGTCGACATGCTCAAGCTTCTCAGGCGCTTCCATGGGCGAAGTCTTCGCGCCACCGGCGGCGAACCGCAAGCGCAGACGTGTATGGCAGGAACTTCGTGGACCGACGATTTCTGAGCCGTTCCCAGTCGCGCCGGCCATAGGGCGTCGTGCTGGTTCCCGCCGCCTCAACTTCCCTTCGTGCTAGCTCTCGGAGATCCATGCGTTGGGGTTCGTCGCACCGCTCTATGCCCGCGAAGGGGACGGGGCTCTCGGTCAGGCAGGCGGGCGCGTCGACGTCGATGGTCGCCTGGACGACGCGCAGCATCGCGCCCTCCTCGCCGGCGACGAGGCGGCAGAAATGCTCTTTTT
>DYPH01000316.1 GCA_020720045.1 Sorangium cellulosum
GAAGGGCACGCCGCAAGGCGCAGTGATAAGTCCGCTGCTATCGAACATCTACCTAAATAGCTGCGCAAGCGATTGGCACAGTCCCAGCCCGCTCGCTCTGTTGTAGCTGACTCGTCTCGTTGGCAGAATCATCGTGATCCATCTTGGTGCTCTGCGCAAAGTTGAGTGGCAGTGCTGGAGCTCGGTATTCAAACGCCCCGTGTTGTTCGAAGTAGGCGAAGACGCGGTCCATCAGTTCCGGAAGACTGGAGCAACTGTGGTTGTAGACGACAGCCAGCTTGACCGCCCGCCAGACGAGCTCGATCGAGTTGGCGTCAGGACTGTAGCCTGGCAGGAAAATGATCTCCGCCTGCGGATTGGCCTGGAGCCACGCACGCAATCGCTCACCCTTGTGGATCGCGGCATTGTCGAGAACGAGAACCCATCGTTTGCCTGGCGGCTGCTGGAGCGCGAGCCAGTTCAGAAACTCGAAGAAGTGCTCGCCCGTTTTTCGCTCGATCTGTCTGACCCACAGCGCGCCGCTTCGAGCGCTCAGCGCCCCGACGACAAAGGCTTTCTGGTTGGTGCCCGGCGTTCGCACTTGGCGCTGCTCACCTCTCCGCGTCCAGCCGAAGCCGATCTTGGGGTTGAGGTGAATGTCGGCCTCGTCACTGAAGAGGACATCAACGTCGCCGGGCAGCAGCTCAAGCCGTTCTGCCAACTCAGCCAGCATCTCTCGACGGCCTGCGATTCGTTTGGGCATCGGTCGAGCGCGCGACCATGTGAAGCCCGTCGAGCGCAGAATCCGTCGAACATGCGCAGGATGGCATCGCAGCGCAAACTTCTTGTCCAGCGTCAGGGCAAGCGCGTCCGAGGTCCAAGTCGTTCGCGCAAGCCCGAAGAAGCTGGGCGGGAGCTGCAACAGAATGGGAAGTATCGAGCGCAATCGCCTGCCGAGGGCACCCGGCGCCGGCTCTTGTGTGCGAAGCGCTTGTATGCCTCCTGCACGGTAGGCATTGACCCAGCGGTAGACACTGCGACGCGATGTCTGGTAGCAGCGGCCGACCGCGCGGACGGAAAGCGATGGCTCCCGAAGGTACAGCAGAACAACCATGAATCGGGTCCACGTGCGCAGATCGTTCTTGCGTTTCTTCGCCTTCGCGGCTTGGTCTTCAAAGAAACGAATGACGCTGCGGGGCAACTTTGGTATTCTGCGGCTCATGGTCTCCTCCTTGAGACAACAACCACACACGAGATTCTCTCGTGGAGGAGGAGGCCTGTCGAGCGCCAGCGGAAAGTGTGTCATCGGCCGGCGCAGCTATTTAGGTCGCTTCGGTCATCGCCAGGCGGTCGGCCGTGAGCAGCCTGCGCACCTGCGTGGCCGCAGCGGCCTGGCTGTCGGGGCGAACGCCCTCGAGGACGATGCGCCCGGCGCGGTGCAGGGTGACGGTGAGCGAGTCGAGCTCGAAGCGGAGGCGTTTGCCGTCGGAGCGCAGCGCGGTGGCCCCATCGAGGGCCAGGGACGCAGCGAGGCGGCGCAGGTCGAGGGCCAAGGTGCGCGTCGAGAAGGCCTGGAAGTCGCCGCGATCTCCGTA
>DYPH01000317.1 GCA_020720045.1 Sorangium cellulosum
TTTCGCGAGGACGTGTCGCACTCCGAAAAGGAGATTCCGAGCAGCTACCTAGAGCCTCTTCGAGCGGCCCCGACGGGATTCGGTTCCAGAACGCATAGCGCGCATCGGGGGTCGGATCGGTCCAGCCCCGATCGAGGAACGCCTCGAACACGGCGCGCGCGTGGTCTTCACCGCCTCCGGTATGCTTGGGACCGAGGATCCAGAGGGCCTCTTTCATCAACTCCAAAGCATTCGGCGGCGCCTCCTTCCAGGTGGCGACATCGTCAACGATCACCTCGCCCAACGACTTCGGCATCATGGCCCGTATTCTGCCCCGCCGGGTGGAGGCGAGAAAGCGCAAAGCTCGCGCTTTGCGGCCGGAGTAGAGGCTGGGTGCCCGTTCCGAACGCCTGACACGTTCGAAACGGGCACTCGGTGCCTGTTCGGAACGCCTGACACGTTCGGGACGGGCACTCGGTGCCTGTTCGGAACGCCTGACACGTTCGAAACGGGCACTCGGTGCCTGTTTGGAACGCCTGATACGTTCGGGACGGGGGCTCGGTGCCTGTTTTGAACCACTGACACGTTCGGGACGGGGGCTCGGTGCCTGTTTGGAACGCCTAATAGGTTCTTCGAGCGACGGTGGAGCGCCATCCCGCGAATCTCGTTCGCGTTCCCGCCAGTTTCGGTAGCTTGACGAACCGATGGCTGCCCCCGCTGTTCACCACCTTGGTCTCTTTCATCCCAGGCTCGTTCGCACCGAGGTGGAAAACGTCCCCCAGGAAGCCTGGCACGCGTCGCGACCGATTGTCGACGGCTGGCTCGACGCGCTCCGTCGCGGTTCGCTCGACGAGACCAAGGAGACCGGCCTCCACGGCGAGTTCCTCGTAAAGCTCTTCGGCGAGGTCCTCGGCTACCGAACGATCACGAACGCCCGCGAGGGCGGCTGGGAACTCGTTGCGGAAAAGTCGATGCTCGGCGGGAAGTCGGCCGATGGCGCGCTTGGCTTCTTTCGGAAGGGGGAGACCCACGTCGTTGCCCCCATTGAGCTGAAGGGGGCGCGCCACTTCCTCGATCATGCACGCGGCATCCTGACGCCGGTGCAGCAGGCGTGGGATTACGCCAATCGCGCCCCAGAATCTCGGTGGATTGTCGTGTCCAACTACCGAGAGACCCGTTTGTACGCGAAGAGCCGCGGCATGGGGGCCTACGAGCGGTTCTTGCTTGAAGAGCTCGCGACTCCGGAGGGCTTCCGGCGGTTTCGTGCGCTCCTTGGCCGCGACGCGCTCCTACCGCCCCGGCGCGGAGAGCTCGCGCCCCTCGATCGGCTTCTCGTCGCCTCCGAGGAGAAAGAGCGCGAAATCACCGGCGAACTCTACTCGGACTACAAACGCCTTCGGGTCGCTCTCTTCGACGAGCTCCGTCGCACCCACTCGAATATCCCCGGCGAAGAGCTCCTCGGCTACGCCCAAACGATCCTCGATCGGGTGCTCTTTTTGGCCTTCGCCGAGGACCGTGGACTCCTTCCGACAAACACCGTCCTAGGTAGCTGCTCGGAATCTCCTTTTCGGAGTGCGACACGTCCTCGCGAA
>DYPH01000045.1 GCA_020720045.1 Sorangium cellulosum
ACATTGCTTTGATCACATCCCGTGTAAATTGCAATTCCGAGCAGCTACCTAGGGGAGACGTCGCCGGCCGTTTTGAGTACCTTGCGGCACTTGCCGGCGCCGACCGACGCCGACCGATGGAAGGACGAGAGGACAATGCCGAGCTTCGACGTAGTTTCGAAAGTGCAATGGAACGAAGTAGACAACGCGCTCAATCAAGCCGATCGCGAGATTCAGACGCGCTTTGACTTCAAAGACACCGGCACGACCATCGAAAAGACTTCGGAAGGGATCGTCGTCGTATCCTCCAGCGAGGATCGCGCAAAAGCGGCCGTCATCGTCTTTCATGAAAAGCTCATCAAGCGCAAGGTATCGCTCAAGTATCTAGATGAGCAAAAGCCGACGAAGACGAGCAAAGGTGGTGCCCGAATCCTGATGAAGGTCAAAGAGGGGATCGATCAGGAAGTCGCGAAGAAGATGGTCGCGGCGATCAAGGCGGAGAAGCTCAAAGTTCAGGCGGCGATCCAGGAGCAGCAGCTCCGCATCTCTGGGAAGAACAAAGATGATCTCCAGGCATCGATTCAGTTTCTCCGCGCAAACGACTACGGCTGCGAACTTCAGTACAACAACTTCCGGGATTGAATGACGATGGCCATCAAGAAAGAAAAAGTCGCAGAGCGGAAGTACTTTGGCACCGATGGTATCCGAGGAACGGCCAATGTATGGCCGATGGTACCTGAGGTAGCTCTCCGTCTCGGACGGGCAGTTACAGCCATCGCAGGCCGCGGAAAGAGCCACGCCCCGAAGATCTTGATCGGAAAAGACACGCGGCTCTCCGGCTATATGCTCGAACAGGCGATCGCAGCCGGTATCACCAGCATGGGCGGCCAAGTGCTCCTCTGCGGCCCCGTACCGACGCCGGCAGTCGCCCATTTGACGACAAGCATGCGCGCCGATGCGGGCATCGTGATCAGCGCGAGTCACAACCCCTACGACGACAACGGAATCAAGATCTTCGGCGGCGACGGCTTCAAGCTCCCGGACGCGCTTGAGGCCGAACTGGAGAGCATGTTGGAGGACGATGCGAAGATCGCCACGCGGCCAACGGGGCCGGGGATCGGGCGGGCGCAAACCCTCGAAGACGCCCGCGGGCGTTACGTCGTCTTTGCAAAGAACGCGTTCCCAAAGGAGCTGACGCTGGAGCGCCTCCGCATCGTCGTCGATGCGGCCCACGGCGCCGCCTACAAGGTCGCACCGCTCGTTTTCTCCGAGCTCGGCGCGACGGTGACCGCCCTCGGCGTGAAGCCGAACGGCGTCAATATCAACAAAGATGTCGGTGCGTTGCACCCGGACAACGTCCGCGCGGAGGTCGTGAAGCGGAAGGCAAACGTTGGCATCGCCCTCGATGGCGACGCCGATCGCCTCATCGTGGTCGACGAAAAGGGGCAGGTCGTCGATGGCGACGCCGTCATGGCGATGTGCGCCCGCCGCATGAAGGAGGATGGCCAGCTCGCCAAGAACTCCCTGGTGGCGACGGTGATGTCGAACCTCGGCCTGGAGCGTGCCATGAAGCAGCTCGGCATTAAGCTCGTACGGACGCCGGTCGGCGACCGCCATGTCGTCGACGCGATGCGCAAGGGGGGCTTCAACCTCGGCGGCGAGCAGTCGGGGCACCTCATTTTCCTCGATCACGCGTCGACCGGGGACGGCATTGTTGCTGCCCTGCAGGTCCTCGCGATCATGGTCCGCACCGGGAAACCGCTCTCCGAGCTCGCACGAACCGCGATGACGCGCGTTCCACAAGTTCTTGAGAACATTAATCTTCCGAGCCGCCGTCCCTTGGACGAAATGCCGAAGCTCCAGAAGGCGATGAAGGCGGCGGACGCAAAGCTCGGCGCCGACGGTCGGATCCTCGTCCGCTGGAGCGGCACCGAGCCGAAGCTCCGTGTGATGGTCGAAGGGCTCCACGACGGCGAGATCCACGCGCTCGCCCTCGATATGGTCGCCGCCGCGAAGGCAGACTTTTCGTGAGCGACTTCAAACGCCCTTTCCGGGAAAACAAAGCCGGTTCCGCGCCACACAAATCTGGTTCTTCCGCGAATGCCCCCGCCGGCGAGCGGCGTTTCACGCGCCCGGAACGCCCGCCGATCCGCCGGGAGACGACGACCCTTTGGGACTACCCGTCGCAAAACTACGGGGCCGGTAAGCAGGGGGATACGCGCTATCTCGGCGCAACTCCTAGCTATGTCATCTGGAACTGCATCGAGCGCTACACGAAGCCGGGCGATCTCGTCGTCGATCCCTTTTGTGGCTCGGGGACGACCCTCGACGTCGCGAAAGACCTCGGGCGGGTGGCGCGCGGGTTTGACTTGAAGCCCTATCGGCCCGACGTCGAGAAGGCCGATGCACGAAAGATCCCCGTTGCAAGCGGGACGGCGAAGCTCGTTTTTATGGATCCCCCCTACGGCGATCACATCGACTACAGCGACGATCCTTCCTGCATTGGAAAGATCAGCGCCTACGACGAGCGCTTCTACGTCGAGCTTGGAAAGGTCGTCAAAGAGGCTGCCCGCGTCCTGATGCCGGGCGGCGTGCTTGGCGTGTACATCTGCGATTATTTCGAGAAAAAGCGAGGCTTTGCGCCGGTAGGTATGGGCGTCTACGCGCAGATGCTCACCGTCGTCGAGCCGCTCGATGTCATCGCAGTGACCCGTCACCACAAGACCCTCGAACAGGGGAACTTTCACAAAGCCGCCGACGAACAGGGCTTCTTCCTGCGTGGCTTCAATTACCTTTTCTTGGGCACCAAACGGTAATGAGCGAAAGTTTTAGTAAGGAAGAACTCCTTCTGCTGCTCCCCGACCTGAAAGCCGTGGAGATTCCAGATACTCTCTTCGACTCCGCACAAGAAGCGAGTGTCTGGGAAGTCCTTTTGCAGTGGCTGATCGCGGAGGGACACGCACCGGTCGGATTTCCGAATTTTTTGAACGAGCGGACGATTACTGGCAGCAAATTGCGGAAGAAACTCGAGAACAAAGAAACGCACCGAAGAAATCTGAAGCATCGTCCGGCTCACAACGCGGTAGAAGACGGTCATGTTCGGGAGCCCCAGAGAGCACTAGATATCCCTTTAAACACATTGAGGGGAGTTACCGTTGCGGGGGAACACCTGTTCGTACTTTCAACAGGAACGTATTCGCTTACTGCCCTCGCTGAGAAGCAACTTCTCGACGCGTTTCACATTGCGAAGCTGTCGCTCTTTAACATCCGCCTTCTTTCGTCGATGGAATGCGAACGCCAAGCTTCTCCGAACGTTGCAGCGCTCGTTGGACAATCCATTCGAGCCAACGGACTGACGGCCCCGATTTCGTTGATGCACCAAGCGACATTTCTGTCGCACACATACGTCTGTTTTGGATGGCTGTGGGAAGTCTCCATGAAGCACAAACTGAACGAAAAGCTTCTGAGTCGCATAGAAGCCCGCATCTTTGCGTCAGGGAAGGCTCCCCAGTGGACCAACGTGGCAAACACCTACAGGGATCGTGATCTTTCTAACCTTCGTGAACGGATCAAGACATGTAGGAACGGTGTTTCCCACGGTTCTGTACAGGTCGATGACAAGATGAATTTTCTTTTCTCAGATCATGATTCAAAAGACTTGCAGCAACATTCTTGTATTTCGATCCCGATGGAAGACGTAGGGGTACTCTGCGATCATCTCGTCTTCGCCATGAGTGATATTTGCTACTCCTCGTCCTAAGGACGCGAAACTAGCCGCGTGTCGCGGCTAGTTTTGACCTCGCAAAAGATATCGTGGAGAAAGTCAAACAGAGAAACCCCGAAAGACCGGGAAGGTCTCTCGGGGTTCTTTCGTTACAGGCAAACGCTGTAACGGCGTCGTTCAGTAGCGGTAGTGTTCCGGCTTGAACGGACCTTGCGGGGCGACGCCGAGGTAGTCGCTCTGCTCTTTGTTGAGCGTGGTGAGCTTGACGCCGAGCTTGTCGAGGTGGAGGGCGGCGACCTTCTCGTCGAGCTTCTTCGGGAGCGTGTAAACGCCCACCTTGTAGACGGTCGGGTTCGTCCAGAGCTCGATTTGCGCGAGGGTCTGGTTCGAGAAGCTCGACGACATGACGAAGCTCGGGTGGCCGGTGGCGCAGCCGAGGTTGACGAGACGACCACGCGCGAGGAGCGTGATGCGACGGCCGTCCTGGAAGACGAACTGGTCGACCTGGGGCTTGATGTTGACTTCCTGGATTTCGGGATTGTTCTCGAGCCAGGCGACGTCAATTTCGGTGTCGAAGTGACCAATGTTGCAGACGATCGCCTGGTCCTTCATCGCCTTAAGGTGCTCGGCGCGGATGACGGCGTTGCAGCCGGTGGCGGTGACGAAGATGTCGGCCTGGGGGGCAGCCGTTTCCATCGTGACGACCTGGTAGCCTTCCATGGCGGCCTGGAGGGCGCAGATCGGGTCGATTTCGGTGATCATGACGCGGGCGCCGAGGGCGCGGAGCGCCTGGGCCGAGCCCTTGCCGACGTCGCCGTAGCCGGCCACGACGGCCGTCTTGCCAGCGAACATGACGCCGGTCGCGCGCTTGAGGCCGTCACCGAGCGACTCGCGGCAGCCGTAGAGGTTGTCGAACTTCGACTTGGTGACCGAATCGTTGACGTTGATCGCCGGCACCTTGAGCGTGCCGTTCTTCGCCATTTCGTAGAGCCGGTGGACGCCCGTGGTCGTCTCTTCCGAGAGGCCGCGGATCGGGTCATCGCCGGTGAAAAGCTGGGGATGGCGCTTGTGGATTGCGACGGTGAGGTCGCCACCGTCGTCAAGGATCATGTTCGGGCCCTTGCCCCCCTTGAACGCATAGATCTGCGCTTCGAGGCACTCTTCGTACTCGGGCTCGGTCATGCCCTTCCAGGCGAAGACGGGGACACCGGTCTCGGCGATCGCGGCGGCGGCCTGATCGACGGTCGAGAAGATGTTGCAAGAGGTCCAGGTCACTTCGGCGCCGAGCGCGGTGAGCGTCTCGATGAGGACGGCGGTCTGCGTCGTCATGTGGAGGCAGCCGGCGATGCGGGCCCCCTTGAGCGGCTGCGCGGGGCCGTACTCTTCGCGGATCTTCATGAGGCCGGGCATTTCGCTCTCGGCGATCCCGATTTCTTTGCGGCCCCAAGCGGCGAGAGAGATGTCCTTGACCTTGTAGTTCTTTGCTTCCGACATGTTCGTATCCTTTGGAAATCCCCGGCAATTCCAGGCCGGAGAGTATTTGCAGAATGCACCTAAAAGGCGCTAGCTAGAAATCTTTCGGCGGCCGACGAGGGCCACCCACGGCAGATGGGCGTCGGGCCCGCGGAAGGGGGACGGAACCGGAATGACGGTCGCCTTTTCGAGCCCAGCGGTACGCGCCATGCGCTTAAGTTCGGCCGGTTCGAAGCCGAGCCAAAGATCGGCCTGGCCGCGCATCCGCTCATCTTCGTGGCGCGCGTAGTCGAGAACGACGACGGCGCCCCCTTCCGACGTCTTCGTCGCCGGCTGCGCGAGGGAAACGACAGCGCGGAGAAGCTCTGCGGGCCTCGGTGCATGATGCAACAATCGGACGGCAAAGACAGCATCGGCGGTGCCAAGGAGGCGGTGATGCCCGATGGAGGCGTCGGCAGCCAAGTCCTCAATTTCACTCGCACGCACGTCGACGTTTGTGTAGCCGCGCACGCGGACGCGCTCGGCGGTGCGGGTGATCTGGGCCGGGGAACGATCGATGGCGACGACCCGCTCGAAGGCGGGGGCAAGCACGTCGAGGAAACCGCCATCACCGGTGCCAACATCGATCGCGAGCTTCCGACGCGGAAGGAGCTGGGCGAGGGCGGCGACGTAGCTCGCGAGTTCGGCGGGCGGTGCGTCGAGGCTGGTAGCGGCGGCGCTGGCGAAGTAGTCGCGGACGCTCGCATCACGGGCGGCAACAACGGCGGCGATTCGCCCGAAGCTCCCGTCTTCCACGCACAATCCGCGCCCGCTCCGGAGGGCGTCGGCGACGACGGCATCGAGGCTCACGCCGTCGACGAGGCGTGCGAGGGTGCGCGTCCCCTGCTTGCGGACCGCGATTAAGCCGACCGCCTCCAACTGGGCGACGTGGCGCGATGCGTTCGGCTGAGCGACGGCAAGCAGCTCGGCGAGCTCACCGATGGTGAGTTCCTCTTCGGCCACAAGCGCGAGGAGACGCAGGCGCAAAGGCTCAGAAAACGCGCGAAAAAGCTCCCACCGAGCGCCCGGGAGCGCGCTTCCAGAGGAGGGAGTCATCTCAAACATGCATCCATCCTTCTATACGTCTGTGCGCATAGATGCAAGGAGTGCCCGTCCATTTCTCGAAGTGGTAGCCTCCGGCGCCATGCGCGCTCTAGGACTGTCGACGCTCGCCCTCGCCGCCCTCGCAAGCGGTTGCGTACCGATCCCGTTCGCGACGCCGCCGACGCGCATCTCGATCGGGACCGGAGGCGTCGTCTCCAAAGTCCCGGCGACGGCGCGAAGCGAGGCCGGGCAGGCGGTCGGGCCCAAAGATACGGGTGGCGTCCCTACCCACATTGAGCTTGGCGCGTATCCACTCGGATTTTCTCCCGATCTCGTCAACCGGAAGTTCGACATTGGCGTCGGTTACACGCTCGATACCCACGGAAAACGCCGGACGAGCGGCCTCTACGTGGAGCTCCAGAAGAGCCTCGGCGTCTGGCAACTTGGCGAAAATTCGGTCGCGCGGATTTACGCAGGGGGACAGCTACGCATCGTCGGCGACGACGACCTGCCCCGCTACGGGCGCGGCGTCTCGGCGACGGTGTTGGCCGAGTTCGTGACCTTCGCCAACGGGCCGGTCGCCTCGGCAAACAGGGACGGCGTCCTGCTTGCCTGGGGCTACGGCGAGGCAGGCGTCGGCGTGATGGGGCAGCTCTCGGCGACGGAGGTCATGGACCGCCGCGCCTACGCGGCGACGATTGGCCTCAGCATCCGCGCGCCCCTTTTGGTCGGGGTGCTGATCGTAAGCGCCGATAAACTCAAGAAAAAGTAAACCGACTCAGTGCAAGTGGCAGGTGCCGCCGTCGCAAGTCGCGGTGCGACCGAAGAGCTTGTACCTGTACTTTGCAATCAAATCGTAGCCGACGTCGAAGAGCTGGCGGAGCCCCGGCACGCAATAGATGTAGGTAAACGGGGCAAGCCACGGGACCGTCCGGAACACGCGGAAGACGGCACCGGCACCGGCAAAGACCTCCCCGGAATCGTCGACGACGTGCATGCGCTTCATCGCCGCCTCGTAGGAAATCTTCGGGTAGGCATCGAGGACGCATTCATCCTGGAAGTTCCTCGTTTTAATACCCCGACCGCGCCGGGCGAGTTGCTTCGCGCTTGTCGTGCAGAAGCGGCAAGAACCGTCGAAGAGCATCACGATTTCGCCGAGGGCCGCCGTCATGTTGGCACCGTAGGGGCACGCCGACCGCAAGAGAAGCGCTCTTTACCTTTTACCTTGCTGGCGCTTTCGAGCAGAACGGCGGCGATGATGGCCAAGCTTCTCCGATCGTGGGTGCGCATCTGCGCAACGTTCGGACCGGGGCTCGCAATTGTGGCGATGGACGTCGCGTTTCGCGGCGAGCGAATTTCCCGCCTCGATCACGACGGAAAGCTCGCGTGGGCTTTGTCGGCGGTCGGGACGGTCGTTCTCTGGGGGGCACTGGTGACGCTTGCCGCCCGCGGTGGACGGCTTTTTCGCCTAGTGTTTCAAACACTTCTGGTTCTCTTTGCCGTCGTCGTCGTCGCCGGACAGGCGTACACCTTCGTCCGCTACGCCGCTTACGTGAACCACCGCGCGGTGCTCGTCGGGACGAACATGCTCCCGAGCGTCGGGAGCCAGCTTTGGGCGGACCGGGCCACCGTCGGCCGCCTCATTGCGCCGGTCGTCGCGCTCGCTCTTCTCGCCCCGGCAGTCCGGCGCGCGCTACGCGACAAGAAGCGAGATTTCTTCGATAATTTGAGTGCCCGTCGTGCCGGAGACCTGCTCGTCGTCGGCCTCTTGCTGTTCGCAACCCTCGACCCGGACCACTTCGCCGAGCAGGGGGCGCCCCCGGATGTACTCTACATCCAAGCGATGGGGCAGCTCGCGAAGGCGCGCTGGGTCCATGACGAGACGGTGGAGCGACTGCATCCAGGAAAGCGGACGCCAAGGCCGATCCCTGCGCTCGCCGCGGCGCCGGCACGACCGCGTAATGTGTTGTTTGTGCTTACGGAATCGGTGCGCGCCCAGAGCGTTTGCGTCGACCCCAAGGCCCCCTGCGAGATCACGCCATTCTCCCACCGGGCGGCCCCGGAGCGCCTCCCGCTCCTCGGCATGCGTGGCGTCGACTCGACGACCGCGATCTCCCTGGCGGTCTTCTGGTCGGGCGTCGCGCCGACCGCGTCCCGCGAGGCCTTCCACGAGATGCCGCTGCTGTGGGAGTACGCGGCGGCTGCCGGCATCGACACCGCCTATTGGACGAGCCAAAACCTCCTCTTCGGAAACTCAGGGACGTGGCTCGAAGGGGTGAAATTTCGGCACCATACGAACGCGACCACCCTCGACCCGGATGCCGATCTCGACACCGGCGCTGACGACGCGAAGCTCGTCGACAAAGTCCTCGTCGATCTCCCCGACATGCGCGAGCCTTTCTACGGCGTCGTCCATCTATCGAACACCCACTTTCCCTATTTGATCAAGGACGAACTTGCCCCCTTTCAGCCGCAAATGGAAAATAGCGGACCTGGCTATGAAATTCCGATGCGAAACCGCTACCATGACGCAATTTACGCGCAGGATTGGGCGGTCGGAAAGCTGATTGACGGCGTACGAAAATCACCATTTGGGGAGCGGACCGTCATCGTCTACCTTTCTGATCACGGCGAGCAGATGCGCGAAAAGGGGGCGGTCGGCCACACGGGGACGCTGTACGAGCAGGAACTGAGAATTCCTGCATGGATCGACGCCCCGCGCGGGACGCTGACCGACAGCGAGCACACAGCACTTACGACGCTTCGGAGCGCCCCCCTGCTCACCCTCGATGTGTTCCCGACAATGATGGATTTGCTTGGACTTTGGGATCGTCCGAAGCTTGGAAGTCTCGCCGCGGAGATTCCCGGTCAAAGCCTACTCCGTGGCGGTTCTGATCCGTTAATTGCCCGCGAAATCACCAATTGTACCGCGCTCTGGGCGTGTGCGTTCCGGAACTGGGGCGCGATTTCAGGGACACGAAAGCTGATCGCCTGCCAGGCCGACCGCGACTGGCTTTGCTACGACGTCGCCAACGACCCCGGCGAAGAGCACCCCCTCCCGAAGGAACGCTGCGCAGACCTGCTTCCGATGGCTGAGCGAACGGGGCGCCCTTTTTAGCCGCCCGGAGCGCGCTAACCTGAGAAAAAGAGCGCCGATCCTGCTTCCGTCACACCGCTGCCGCGTGAGAAGGTGGCGCCGTTCATGAGCGCCCCTGACGAATCGGTCCTCGACGTCACCCTCGACCTCCTCGAAGACGACGAATCGCCGCCGGCGCCGTCGGTTGCGAGCGCAAAACCGTTGCCGCCGCGACCGAAAGTCACGCTGACCGGAGCCGCCCCGCTAACCACACCGTCGCCGCGCGCCGTCGCCGTCGCCAGCGGGTCCCCTCCGCCGATCCCGGTGCGGAGTGTGAGCGTCGGGCCGGTTCGCACCGACTCCCAATCGCGTCTGGCGGCCGCGGCCGTCGCCGAGCCTCCCCCGGCGACCGGCTCGTCCCGGGACGGCGGCTTCGACGAAGATGCGCTTGTAATTCTTGATGAAAAGCTGGCTGAGCGGGTCGCTCCTCTCGCCCTTGCCGATGACAAAGTCGGTCTCGCACGGGTCCACGTCGAACGGGCGATCCTCGCCGAGCTAGCTGACGAAGATGCAAAAGCGATCGCCCAGTTGGAGCGAGCGATCGCCGCCCAACCGGATTTCGCGATGCCACGCGGCATTTTGCGCCGGAAGATCCATAGCCGAGCACGCCTCGGGCCGATGCTCGCCCACCTGGAGCGCGAAATTGCGCTGGCCGGCAGCGACGTTGCGGAAGCCTCCCTGCTTGCAGAACGGGCGCGGCTACTCACGGCAAGCGGTGAGGGGCGGCCGCAGCTCCGAAAAGCGTGGGAATCTGTGCTCTTGCGCCTTCCGAATCACCCCGCGGCCCTTTCCGGGCTCGAAGGGGAACTCGAAGCGATCTGGCTTGAAAATCCGGCCTCCGGCGCCGAGGCGCTCGCCGCCCACCTCGGTCGGATGGCGGAAGCCTCGCTGGCCGACCGGGAGCTCGCCGCCTGGCTCCACGTCGAGCGGGCGCGCCTGCTCGCGAGCCTGGTGAACCAGCGCGCCGAGGCGGTCGCGGCCTTCGAGCGGGCCCTCCAGCTCGATCCGCGCGTCGGTCCAATTCGCGCAGCATATCAGCGATTTGCGGCGGAAACCGATGACGCGGTGACCCTCGTTCGGCTCCTCGCGGAAGGGGCCGAGCGCGAGGCCGACCCGATCGCCGCCGCCGTCGCCGAATACGATGCGGCGACGATCGCGCAGGCCAAGAACCTGGGTGACGGCCTCGCCATCGCCCTTCTCGAAAGCGCCGTTCGCCGATTTGTTGGCGAAGACGGAGTACTTACCTTCGACGCGGAAGAACTCGGCCCAAGCGGGATGCTCCTGCGGTCGCTCGTCCTCGAACGGCTGCTGACCCTCTACGAACGCGACGGGCGACGGACGGAGGCGATCCACGTCCGACAGGCGCGCCTGGCGCTTGCGACGGAGCCGGCGGTCCTATCCTTCGAACACGCCACCCTCTCGGCGCTCCGGGAAGCGGCGGGCGACCGGGATGGCGCCGTCGATGAAATGCTGGCGGCCCACGCGCTTGCGCCAGAAGACGTTGTACTTTTTGAAGAATCGGACCGTCTTCTGGCTGCGGCCGACCGCCACTTCGAGCGCATCGCTCTCGCCGAACAGGAATTCGATCGCCGCGCGGCACGCGCTCACGGGGCGCCGGAAGAGCGGGCACTCCTCGTCGTCGAAGCGGCGCGAATTGCCGAGGCGCTCGGTTACGCGGAGGGGGCACGCCGCCTTCTCGGTCTCGCCCTCGAGGCTGCGCCGACCGACAACGAGGTCCTTGCCGCGGTGGCGCTCCGTCGTGCGCCGGCCCCCTCCGACGACGCCCTCGGTCCGACGCGGGACGTAATCGACCTCTACGAGGCGGCCGCGAAGGCAGAGACCGACAACGCCCGCGCGGTCGCCCACCTGGAAAGGGTCGCCGTTCTTTGGGAAAACGTCATTGTTGACCCTGCACGAGCTGCCGACGCGTACGGCCGAATCCTGGCGCGGGAGCCGGGCCGTCGGAGCGCCATTTTTGGCTGGCAACGGACGGCGGCGCTCGCGAAAAAGCCAGCGACGGTCGCTGAGGCTCTCCTTGCCGAAGCCGACGCGACCCGCGATGATGCCGAGTCGCGCCTCCTGCGCGTTCGCGCAGCGGAAATCTTGGCCCCGCTCGACGATTCACGAGCACTTACGCTGTTGAATGAGGTCCTTGCAAAGGATCCTCGCCACGAGCGCGCCCTCCTTGCAGTGACCCGTATTCACGCAACGGCGGGGCGCGCGAAGCCGCTTGCGCTCGCCCTGGAGGCACGGATCGCCGCCGCCCGGCCGGGGCCCGAGCGCCTCCGGGCCTACCTTCACCTCGCGCGGCTCCGTGGCCGCGAGCTTGGCGCCCGGGAAGAGGCGATCGCCGCCCTCCACGCCGCCCTCCACGAAGACCCGGATCATCCGGCGACGCTCGCCGAGTTGCTGCGGATGGAGGACGACCCGACCCGTCGGGAAAAGGAGCTGGGCGCGTTTGCGGCGCGCGGAAGAACGCCCCTTGATCGCGCACGATGGCTCCTAGAAGCGGCAGAACTTCGGGAACTTGCATTGGCTGACGACGCCGGTGCGGAACGCCACCTGCGGAAGGCGCTGGCCGAGCTCCCGGGCGATCCGTTGGTGCTCAAACGATTGGAGCGGGTGCTCGCGCGCCGGGCCTTCCGCGATCAAGGACGCGAGGGGCAGAAGCGCCCGGAAACGACGCGCGCCGGGCGTGAGCGAATGGCTGTCTTGGCTGAAATTGCTGAAAGTTCCCGGTTTACCGCCGCCGATCGACGGGCCGCCGACCTTGGGCTCGCCGAGGCCCGCTTTGCCGCCCGCGTCGACGAAGATGCGGCGGTCGGACGACTGGAAAGCCAAGGGGATGGCCTCGCGGCGCGCCTCCTCGTGCGCCACTTTCGAACGATCAGCGCCTTCCCCAAGCTGGCGCGCGCCTACGGGATGCTCGCCGAACGGACGGCGGACGCCATCGCAAAGCGGGGGGCCCTTTGGGCGAAAGCGGCCCTCGAAGCCTGGAAAATTCCTAGCAATTCCGGACCATCGACGGCAACCTACCAAGAGATTCTCGCCGTCGATCCGACCGATCTCGGCGCCCTTGAGGCGGTGCTTCGGCTGGCGTTTCCAGCCGCCCGCGACGGCGACGACGGGGCCCGCTTCGCCGTGATCACCGCGCTCCGGTCGTTTACCGCCGCCGAGCTCCGCGACCGCACCGGGAACGCAGCCCACATCGACCGCTCCGTCGTCCTTGCCGGCGAAATGCAGCTCGCGACGGCGCTTGAACGCTGGACCCCTTCGCCATCGACGAAAATGAAGCGGGAAATTGTTGAGCGCTTCGCACGTGCCCTCGACGCCGATCGACGCTCCTTGTCGGCAGCCAACGGCCTTGCGCGGGCCGCCCGGCGCTTTGGAGATCGCCCCCGGGAAATCCTCGCGACCGAAGCGCTTGCCGAGCTCGCAACGACCGCGACCGAAGCGGCAGAACTCTACCTGCAAGCTGCACAGATCTCGCTTGCGATCGCAGCGACTGCCTCTGCGGGCGCCGATGCGGGGACCGAGCGCGGGCTCGCACGTGGTGCAGCCCGTGGCTTTTTGGAAAAGGCGTTCGCGCGAGATCCCGACGCCCATGCGGCGGCAGCGCTCTACCTGACGCTTTCCGAAGAAGACGGTGAAATTCGGCAACTGGTCGACCAGTTTCGCGAGCTGTTTGACCGGGCGACCCAGCCGCAGACGCGTGTCTTCGTCGGCTTTGCCGCGGCACGCCACGCGCGCGACTCTTTGCAGAATACAACAACCGCACGGGCGCTCGTCGAGAAGGTCTTGGCGCTCGCCCCCGAGAGCGACGTGGCGCTGCTCTTGCTCGCCGAATTCCTCGTCGAGGCACGCGCGTGGCCGGAGGCAACCGAGCGCCTCGAAGCGGTCGCGCGGCTCACAACCGATTCCGAACGCAAGCTCCGAGCGCTCGTCGGCCTTGCGCGCATTTATGAGACCGTCCTCCCCGCTCCCGACGAACGCGAACGGATTCTGCGGGCTCTCATCGTCGTTGAACCGCGCGAGCCGAAACATGCGAATGCGCTCGCAGCCCACCTGATCGCGCGCGCGTCGACCGCCGAGCCGACGCTTGCCGTCGCGTTGCGTCGCGAGGCAAGTCAGCTCCTGGAGAGCGTCGTGCCTCTAGCCGCCGACATGACTGGTCGCGCACGCGCGCTGGTTGCCGTCGCCAAGGGTCGAGAATTGCTTGGTGAACTGGACGCTGCCGACGCCGCCCTCGGGCAGGCGCTCGCGCTCAGCCCCGACCCCGACCGCTTTGTCGCGGGCCTCGAGACTGGCGTTCGCGACCCACAACGACTCGCCAACGTGCTCGGTGCGGCGAACCGCTTCGACGGCGCGGAAGGGCGCGAGCCGCCTGCCGAGCGGCTCCAGCGCCTCGGAATTCTCCTCCTCACTCGTTGCGGAGACGCGGCCGCGGCGATCGCCCCGCTCCGGTCTTCCCTTGCATCCCGCGCCGGCACCGGCACCGCCGACGCGCGTGCGGCGCTGGTTGAGGCCTGTGCCCGCATGCAGGCCCCCGAGCAAGCGGTCGAAGCCGGTCTCCCCCTCCTGTATCCGGCCCCCGATGGGCTCCTCGCCCTCGCCGATCCCGAAACACCACTTCGTACGCTTTCTCAAGCACTTGTCGCGATCGGTCGCACCGACGAAGCGCGCCCCCTCCGCGAAGTCCTCGGCGACGAACTCTCCCTCCCGCGGACTCCCGCCGAACGCCCCGCAGAGGCACCTCTCCCCCGCGCCGCCCTTCACGGCCTTGTGCCTTCCCAGGAGCCGCTGCTCGCCATCATCCTCGCGATGCATGGACTCGAAACGAAGCTATTGCGCGGCGATTTGGCAGAAGTCGGCGTCGCGCCGCGGGAAAAGATCTCGGCGCGCGCCGGCCATCCGCTCCGCACAGCAATGGAGCGCCTTCTCCGCCCCTTCGGCGCGCCCCCCTTCGAGATGGTCGTTTCCGACGTGCTTGCCGCCCCGCGCGTGATCCAACAGGATGAGACGTGGGTCCTCCTCCCGAGCCGCCTCTCCAGCGACCGCGACCCGGCAACGCTCGTCACGCTCGCGCGAGCGGCCGCCCGCATCGCCCTGGGCTACCCCTGGCTGTTTGAACTCCCGGCGGCGCGCATCGAAGCGCTGCTCGTCGCGGTCGGTCGATCGGTCGCCCCAGGCTTTGCCCGCGGCCGCATCGACGGGATCTCCGAGCGCTTCGTCGCCGAATACGAGGCGCCGGTCGCGAAGGCGATGCCCCGTAAAATACGGAAACAACTCGAAGAAACGCTTGCCGGTGTTCCCGCGGGTGGCGACCCCTCTTCGCCGATCGATGCGACTTCGTTTGTCGATGCCCTCGTCGATGGCGAACTTCGGCTTGCGTGGTCGCTCGTCGGCGGGCTCCCCGCCTTCACCGCCGGAACGACCGCCGGGGCCCGCTTGGCCGATCCGCGCTTTCACGCCCTCGCCCGCTTTGCGGCGACCCGCGAAGGGGCCGCCTGGGCGCGGAGGCTGGGCGGCCTCGATTGATCAGCCCGCTTTGCGGGCGAAGTCGTCCATGAACGCCGCGAGCGCGGAAATCCACGCAGGTTCGACGGCGTTGTACATCGACACGCGGATTCCGCCGACGCTCCGGTGCCCTTTCAAGCCGAACATCCCTTCCTTTTCTGCCGCAGCAACAAAGGCATTTTCGAGCGCTTCCGTCGGCAGGCGAAAGACGGCGTTCATCACGCTTCGGGAGGTCTTCTCAACGGGGGCTCGGTAGAACTCGGCGGCCCGATCGATCGCCGCATAGAGCGTCGTCGCTTTTCCGTGATTCCGCGCTTCCATCGCCGGTAGACCGCCGAGGTCACCGACCCACGAGAGCACATTTCGTGCAAGATACACGGAAAGAGTAGCCGGTGTATTGTACAGCGAATCGTTCTTTGCCTGGACCGCGTAGGAGAAGATGTTCGGCAGGTGCGTCACGGCGCGGGCGAGGAAGTCTTTGCGCACGAGCACAACCACAAGTCCCGACGGGCCAAGGTTCTTTTGGGCGCCGGCGTAGACGAGCGAGAACGGGGAAAGATCGGTCGGCGCGGCGAGAAAATCGCTCGAAACGTCGCAAACGACGGGGACCGCGCCTGCGTCGAACCATCGACCGGGAACGTGCCCAAACTGGACGCCGTGCACCGTTTCATTCGATGTACAATGCACGTAAGAAGCCCCCGGGTCGACGGTGACCTCCTCCGGGCGGACGACACGAGTGTAGCCTGCACCCAGGTGGGCGACGGCCCCGGGCCCGGTGCCCGAAGTCCCCGCAACGCGGGCGCGCCCGCCCACCATTCGACGCGCTTCTGCGAGCGCGTGCTCCCCCCAGGTTCCGGTCAGCACGTAATCTGCGCGTGCCTCCGGCCCGAGGAAATTCATCGGGATCTGGGCAAACTGCGCCGACGCGCCCCCCTGCAAAAGGAGCACCTCCCAGGATTCATCGAGGCCGAGAAGGCTGGTGAGAAGCGCCTTTATCTCTGCGTGCAAGGCCGAGTAGGCCTTGCCGCGGTGACTGTGCTCGCAAATGCCCATCCCGGTGCCGTCAAAATCGAGGAGATCCTCTTGTGCGCGCTCCAGGGCCGCGAGAGGGAGGGTTCCGGGGCCTGCGCCGAAGTTCATGACTCGTGCCATGGGCCCTTTCGCTAGCGCGCAATGGCGGGTCGTGGGGCCGATTTTCCACCAATAGTGGCGCCGATTCGGCAGAGTCCCCCGCGATGCTCGCCCTCTCTATTCCCGCCGACACCACCCCCGAATCGCTGATCCGCGACGTCCTCCCCCGGGAGCACAAAGCGCATGTCCCTGCCGGAACGCGTGGAAAATCGAGGATCGGCGTCACGATCGACCGTGCCTCCTGGGCGCTTTCCGTCGATGGGATCTCGGCGACGGCAACCGAGGACCGCGACCTCGACGGCTGCGACTTCCGCCTGCACACCACGCGGGCCGCCGCGCTCGCCTTCATCGCCGACTGGCTCGGCCCCAAGACGCTTCTCCCGACGGCACTCCCCACCGGTGATCTCCCCCGCGTGCCGACCGATCCGCGCATCCTCGCACGGGTGACCGCCGTAACTGGGAGCCTCGAACTCGCGCTCCGCGACCTCGACATCGGCGGAAAGAAGACGCGCGTTTCTATTGTAATTGCGGCAGGTTCGGCGACGAAGAAGAAGTATTTCTACGAGGAGCCCGATGCGGTCGTCGAGACCTCTGTTGCAACCTACAAGCGAATTCTCGCGGGGAAGCTCACGCCGGACGCGGCCCTCGCCGATGGCGACGTGACGGTCAGCGGCAAGAAGCTCGTAGCGATGCAATACGCCTTCGCCGTCGCCCCCTTCCAACCGAAAGCTTGAACCGGCGTGGCGAAGCTTGCGGGGCTCCTCCTGATTCTTGCGGTAAGCGCTGCGCTTGCGACCGGCTGCCGAAAACCGAGCGAAAACGATTGCCAGGAGGTGGTCGACCGCTACCTCGCTATGACGACCGCCGATCCTCCAAAGAGCCGCGACCTTGAGGCGCCCGCGAAAGAGGCGCTCCGGGCGGCGGTAATTGCGCGACGGAAAGCGGACGACTCCTACACACAAGCGCGACGGCGCTGCGTCGACGAACTCTCGGCCTCCGAAATCGAATGTCTCAAACAGGCTCCAAATGCCGATCTCTGGGAAGCGTGCATCGAATGAATCTGACAAATTTCTTTAGCCATTTCCCGCGCCGATCACTCCCTACTCTTGCGCTCCTCGTCGCCGGGCTTTCGGCATGCGGGGGGACGAAGGAAAACGTCTGGAATAAAGGGGATGTGCCGATCGGTACCGTGAAGAAGATGGAGCAACCCGACGGCGGCGTCGCCACCGAAGCGGGCGATTCCGCCGATCCGTGCCGAGTCCAGGAGGCCTCCGCGACCGAGGTCGAAGCGATCCTGGCCAAGCCGGCGTGCGCCACCGACGCCCCCCTCGACGTCGGCCTCGGTGGGCGCCTCGCCGTCAACGTCTCGCCGACCGTCACGAGCATTGTTCCCGGCGGCCACGTCGACTTCGCCATCACGCTTGAGAACCTCACGAAGGGGGAACTTCCCCTGTATTTTCGACTAAATCCGGGACTCGAGACGACGGTCAACGCCTTTGACAAGAGCGGAAAACAGGCCGACAAACCGACGGGAACTCCGCCCCACCGCGCACCGCCGCCGGTCCGCACCGCGCGCGTGATCCTCCGTCCCGGCGCGAAGATCCACCTCGCCGCCGGCTGGGACGCCGTCGCCCGGAAGTGGGGGAACGACGCCGGGATCGATCGGGCGATGGCTGGGGCCGACCTCAAGAAGGGGAAGTACACGCTGCGCGTTTTTCTCCCGTTGATTGGCGTCGTCGAGGGGGAAAATCGCGAGGTGACAACGGCGAAAATCCCGATGACCGTTGAGCCGGTTGAGAGCCCGTGACCGCACCTTTTTCTGTTTGAAATTTCACGTTCTGAGCCCAAAAAAACGAGAACAGATCGATGCGTGCGCTCTTCTTTGGAACTCCCGAATTTGCGGTCCCGTGCCTGCGAGCGCTCGCCGATATCGCCGACGTCCAGGCGGTCGTTTGCCAGCCGGATAAGCCGGTCGGACGCGGCCTCGCGCTCGCAGCTCCGCCGACGAAGGTCGTCGCCGAAGAACTCGGCATTCCCGTCCATCAGCCAACGAAGCTGCGGACCGGCGAATTTGCCGAGTGGGTGCGCGCGGCGAACGTCGATGTGGCGCTCGTCGTCGCCTACGGCCGGATTCTTCCCCAGGACGTCCTCGATGGCCCGCGTCTAGGCTGTGTGAACGTCCACGCGAGCCTTCTTCCGAAGTACCGCGGGGCGGCACCAATCACCTGGGCGGTCGTGAACGGCGAGCGCGAATCTGGCGTAACGCTTATGAAAATGGATATCGGAATGGACACCGGTGATGCGCTTGAGCGTTTTGCCGTGCCGATCCTCCCCGACGACACCGCGGGCGACCTCTCGCGGCGCCTGTCCGATCTCGGGGCGCTTGCCGTCCGGCGGGGACTCCCCAAGTACGTCGCTGGGGGCTACACCCCTGAGCAACAAAACCATTCCGAAGCGACGATGGCGCGGCTTCTGGAAAAGAATGACGGGCGGATTGTGTGGTCTGCCTCGGCCGCTGCCGTTCACAATCACGTACGCGGCATGAGCCCCTGGCCGGGTGCATTTACAAAACTCGCAAGTGAGACCGGGAAGACGGTGAAGATCCACCGGACCGCTTGCGTGCCGGCGACGAGCGGCGCCGCGTCAGGAGTCCCGGGGACCGTCGAACGCGCTGATAAACATGGCGTTTTTGTCTGTACCGGGAATGGCCTTGTCGAACTCATCGACGTTCAGCTTGAAGGGAAGAAACCGATGGCTGCCCGTGACTGGGCCGCCGGGCGCGGAATCGCCGCCGGACAGATCCTCATTTGAGTGCAAAGAAGCCGGGACCTCTTTCGCGCTTTCATGAGGCGTCGCGTGCGTGGTTTGAAAACGCGCTCGGGGCGCCGACGAAGGCGCAGGCTGGCGCGTGGGAGGCGGCGTTTGCGGACGGGGGTCGACGGTCGTTTCTCTTGGCAGCGCCGACCGGCTCCGGCAAGACGCTCGCCGCGTTCTTCGCGGCCCTCGACCGCCTTTCGTTTCCGGCCACCGACGAGGGCGGAGCGCGCCGAGGGACGCGTGTACTCTACATATCTCCCCTGAAGGCGCTTGCTGCCGACGTCGATAAGAACCTCGTCGCCCCCCTCCGCGGCATCGGCATCGAAGCGGCTCGACTCGGCCTTCCGGCTGCCCCCGTCGACGTCTTCGTGCGGACCGGCGATACGAGCGCCGCCGAGCGTGCGCGGCGGCGGCGGGTTCCGCCGGACATCCTGATCACGACGCCAGAAAGCTTGTATCTTACACTTACGTCCGGCGCGCGGGAGACGCTTCGCGACGTGGAAACGGTGATCGTCGACGAGATCCACAGCCTCGTCGTGAGCAAGCGTGGCGCCCACCTCTTCCTCACCCTCGAGCGCCTCGAAGAAGAGAGGCGCTTGAGTGAATGGGCACTGGCCGGCGGCTGGCAGCCTCTGCAGCGCATCGGCCTCTCGGCGACGCAAAAACCGCTAGAAGAGGTCGCTCGCCTTCTCGGCGGCTTCGACGACAACGGGCAACAACGACCGGTCACGATCGTCGACGCTGGCGAGCGAAAACCCCTCGATCTCGCAGTGGAAATGCCCGATCCGTCGCTCACAGAGGGCGACAGCGGCGGCTTCGACGGCGCCCACTTCTCCGCCGAGGAGGGGACTCGGCGCGCGCGACCGGAAAGCCCCCTTCATCGAACGATCGTCGACCGGATCGCCGGCCAGCGCTCGACGATGGTCTTCGTCAACAGTCGTCGGCAAGCGGAGCGTCTCGCCGCCGCGATCAACGAGATCGCCGAAGAGGAAATCGCGCTTGCCCACCATGGAAGCGTCGCCCACGAGACCCGAAAAATCACGGAAGATCGTTTAAAAAAGGGGAACCTTCCGGCCATCGTCGCGACGTCATCGCTGGAACTTGGCATTGATATTGGAGCCGTCGATCAGGTGATTCAGGTCGAAGAGCCGCCCAGTGTGGCGGCCGGCCTCCAGCGGATCGGGCGCGCCAAGCATCAGGTGGGGGGCATCCCGCGCGGGGTGCTGTGCCCGAAGCATCGCGCCGATCTCGTCGCCTGCGCGGCCGTGACGCGCGCGATGGTTGAGGGGGCGGTCGAGGAGACCTACTACCCGAGAAATCCTCTCGATATCGTCGCCCAGCAGGTGGTCGCGATCGTCGCTGTCGGCGCGTCGGTGGCAGGCCTTCCGCGGGCCGAGCTCCTCCGCGTCGTTCGCCGAGCCGCACCATTTGCGACCCTCGACGAAGAGCTCTTCGACGGCGTCCTCGACATGCTCGCCGGCCGCTATCCCAGCGACGATTTTGCCGATCTCAAACCGAAGATTCGCTGGGATAGAAACGAGGATCGCCTCCATGCACGCGTCGGAGCGCTCCGCCTTGCCGTGATTAACGGTGGGACGATTCCCGATCGCGGCCTGTTTGGCGTCTTCCTCCGCACAGGCCCCGGAGGGGACGAAAAGACTTCACGTCGCGTCGGTGAACTCGACGAAGAAATGGTCTTTGAACTCCGCGTGGGAGAGGCGTTCCTTCTTGGGGCGACGAGCTGGATCGCCGACGAGATCACCCACGACCGCGTCTTCGTGCTCCCCGCCCACGGAAAACCAGGAAAAATGCCATTTTGGCGCGGGGACCGTCCCGGGCGCCCGGTCGCGTTTGGCCGGCGCATGGGGGCGCTCGTTGGGGCCATCGCCAAAGACCCCTCCCGCGCATTCTTGACCCTCACGCGCGAGCATTTTCTCACCGAGGAAGCGGCGCTGCAGCTCGTCGAGTACGTCGAAGAACAAAAGGCCCATTCGACCCACGTACCGACGGAGAAGCTCCTCGTTCTTGAGCGCTACCTCGACGAGTTGGGCGACCATCGGATCTGCCTCCATTCGCCGTTTGGCTCCCGGGTGCACGCCCCCTGGGCGACGGCGATCCTCGCCCAGCTCCGCGAGCGCCACCCGGGGGACGTCGAGGCGGTCCATTCCGAGGACGGGATCGTTTTTCGTGTACCTTACACAGAAGGTCCCCTCGACCCGACGCTCTTCTTCCCCGACCCGGACGAAATCGAAGCGTTGGTGACGGAGGAATTGGGCGGGACGAGCCTTTTTGCCTCCCGGTTCCGCGAGAACGCGGGCCGAAGTTTGCTGCTCCCGAAGCGGATGCCCGGGCGACGCACCCCGCTGTGGGCCCAGCGGAAACGGAGCGCCGATCTCCTCGCGGTGGCGAGCCAGTACCCGACGTTCCCGATCGTCCTTGAGACGTACCGGGAGGTGCTTCGGGATGTCTACGACGTGCCCGGCTTAATCGATCTTCTTTCCCAGGTTCAACGGCGAAAGATCCGCGTGGTGGTCACCGAGCCGCGTACGCCTTCCCCCTTCGCGACAAGTCTCGTCTTCTCCTTCATTGGCAATTTCCTCTACGACGGCGACAGTCCGCTGGCGGAACGGCGCGCGCGAGCCCTTCTCCTCGACCACGGCCAGCTCGCGAAGCTCCTTGGTGAGGCGGAGCTGCGGAAACTGCTCGATCCCGAGGCGATCGTCGCCGTGGAAGACCGCCTCCAGCGGCGCGCCTACCCGCCCCAGCACCCCGATGCCCTCCACGACCAGCTCCTCGCCCTCGGGGATCGCTCGGAGGCCGAACTCGGCGCCGGTTGGCCGCTCGCCGAGCTGCTTCAGGCGCGCGGTTCGGCGCTCCTTGTCCGCATCGCCGGCGAGCTTCGCGCGATCGCGACGGAAGACGCGGCCCGCTACCGCGATGCGCTCGGGACCGTCCTCCCCCCGGGCGTGCCAGCGATTTTTCTTAAGGGAATTTCGGTGGATACCCAGGAGGCGTGGAACCCGCTCGCCCAGCTGATTGGCCGCTATGCGCGGACCCACGGCCCTTTTCGCAGCGAGCGGATTGCGGAGCGCTTCGGCCTACCGGTCGGCGTCGTCGTGCCGGCGCTCGACGCGCTCGTCGCGCGCGGTCGCCTGGAAAAAGGGGCCTTTCTGGCAGACGCCCCTGCCGGCGATCGCCCGACCGTCGAATACTGCGACAAGGACGTCCTTCGGCAGATCAAACAGGGATCGCTGGCCCGGGCGCGGGCCGCCGTCGAGCCGGTGCCGGCAATTGCCTATGGGAAATTCCTAATTGAATGGCAGGGCCTTCGCGCGAAGCACGTCGGGGAAGCGGCATTGTTTCGTGCCATTGAGCAGCTTCAGGGGGTCGCGGCGCCGCTTTCGCTATTTGAAGACGAGCTCCTGCGCGCGTCGCCGACTATCAACCGCGGATGCTCGATGGCCTCTGCGCCGCCGGCGCCGTGGTGTGGCGGGGGACTTCGCAGGGAAACATCGCCTTCTACACATCGGAAAACACAGACCTTTTTCCCACTCAAAGTCCAGAAGTCCGGACGGCACTCGGCGCCCCTGCGCAGAAACTCCTCGCGCTTCTCGAAGAGCGCGGAGCGCTTTTCTTTGCGGATATTCAAAAGCGGATCGGTGGCTTCCCGGCAGAACTCGCCGACGCGCTGTGGGAGCTCGTATGGGCGGGTTTTCTTACGAACGATACGGTCGATCCGCTCCGCGCCCTCGACGGCGCGCGCGGCACCGGTGCGTCGCGGCGCGACGTGCGCGGGCCAACTTGGCTGCGCCCGTCGGCGCGAAGTGGGGAGGCCCGACCCGATCTCCGGGGTCGCTGGTCGACGACGACGCCACCGGAAGCGACCGACACCGCGCGCCTCGTCGCTCGCGTACGCATGCTCCTCGACCGCTACGGGGTCCTCCTTCGGGAGACGGCGACCCACGAAGAGATTCCAGGAGGATTTTCAGCAATTTACGAGGTCCTGAAGCAACTCGAAGACGGAGGCAAGCTGCGACGAGGCCACTTCGTTGCCGGGCGCGGTGCCACCCAATTCGCCCTCCCCGGCGCTGAGGAACTCCTAAGGAGCTTCGACGGCGAACGACCGAATTCCACAACGCAATCCGGCCCGGACGGTCCGAGGTGGATCGCTGCCCAGGACCCAGCGTGCGCCTGGGGGGCGGCGTTGCCGTGGCCGCGTGCTGCGGGGACCGTCGAAGTCCCCGCGGACGGTCGTTCTGGGGCGCGACGGCCGGCACGAAGCGGCGGCGCCCATGTCCTGCTTGAGGACGGGGAGCCGATCGCCTGGTGCTCCCGGGATTGCGTGCATGTGATCCTCTTTGTCCCCGAAGGTGGGGACGATATCCCCCGGCGAGGTGCGAAGTTCGTGGCGGCCGCCATCTCGGCGCTCGCAGAACAGGATGGCCGACCGCGCACGATCGAGACACTCAATGCCCTTCCCGCCCGCGAAAGCCCTCTCGCGCCGCTCTTTGAGGAGGCCGGTTTCCATCGCCAGTCAAATGGCCTTCAGGCCCGACGGCGGGAGCAACGCGCGACCGGTCACCGCTGGTTTCCGCCGGCTGCGGAGGAACTACCCCCGGCGAATTTTCCAGATATTCTCTTTGACGATGAAGCAGACGAGTAGGAGATCGGCATGACCGTATCGCAGCGACACGTTGCATTCTTGGCAGAGATGCAGAGAGAATTCCCTACGTTTTCTATCGAGAGGAAGCGCGACGACCGCATTCAGGTGCTGATCGATCGCCTCCTCAAAGTGGCGACGCTCGGCGGTCAAAGGAGCTACCTGACCCAGTATCACACGGTACTTTTTGGAAAACTTTGGGTTCCGGATAGTTGGGATCGCATGAGTGATGTCGACCGGTATATCTTATTGAGGCACGAGGTTGTCCATCTCCGACAAGGCCGGAGGCTCGGGTTTGTACCGATGGCTTTTCTCTATTTGTTCTGGTGCTTCCCGCTCGGGCTCGCCTATGGCCGTGCGCGCATCGAGTGGGAGGCCTACGAGGAGACAATTCGTGCAACGGATGACGTCCTCGGTCGAGACGCCGCACTTGCGCTGCGGTCGTGGCTGGTGGCGCGTTTCGTGGGCCCCGATTACGGCTGGATGTGGCCATTCCCGCGGACAATCGAGCGGTGGTTTGACGCCGTCGTCGCGACCCTCCCGCCGTCCCCCGCGGCGCGGTCGCGAACGGACGTTTCCTGAAGTCGGCCCGCCGTGAGGAAAATGCGGCGCGCGCGCCGTCGGGCTAGCGCTTGTTGCCCGCTGTGGGTAACACTCGCGGCCCCCAAGAGGCGGGGCGCCCAATGCCGGGGCCGCCGACTCTTGCTGCCGCGTTATTCTAGCGACCCCCGTCCCCCCGTCTGCGGAGCGAACGCGTGACCATCGTCGGCATTGATCTTGGAACTACCCACAGCGTCGTCGCGGCGGTCGTCGACGGCGTGCCGCGCGTTCTCCAGGATGCAAACGGCGATGCGCTCGTTCCGAGCGTTGTCCATTTTCCGGAACAAGGTCCGCCGGTTGTAGGCCGCGCCGCCGTCGCCGCGCGCCAGCGCGACCCGGCGAACACGTTCTTCAGCACGAAACGCCTCTTGGGGCTCCCCTTCACGGCACCGGAAGTCTCGGCGGCACGCGCGAAATTCCCGTTTGACGTCACCGACGGCCCGAGCAACACGGTCCTCGCCCGTGCCCGTGGGAAGTTTTACACGCTCCCGGAAATCTCGGCGTCGATCCTCGCTTACGTCAAGAATCTCGCGGGGCGCGCCCTTGGCGAGACGGTGACCCAGGCGGTCATCACCGTGCCGGCCCACTTCAACGAGCTTCAGCGCGCCTCGACAAAGGTCGCCGCGCGGGTAGCCGGCCTTGAGGTCGTGCGGATGCTCAATGAGCCGACCGCGGCCGCCCTCGCCTACGGGCTCGGTCTCGAGCGACGCCAACGCGTTGTCGTCTATGACCTCGGGGGCGGAACCTTCGATTGTACGGTCCTCGACCTCGATGGAAGCGTCTTTGAAGTACTCGCAACGGGCGGCGATAGTTACCTTGGCGGTGACGACATCGACGCATTGATTGTCGATCGAATGGTCGCGCGCCTCTACGAACAAGAGTGGGTCGACGTGCGCACGCGAACCGACCTCATGGAGAAGCTCCGTGCGGGGGCCGAAGCGCTCAAGAAAACGCTGAGTACAGAAGAGGCCGCGTCGGTCACCCTCGACGGCGTTATCGCTCAAAAGCCTTTTCTTTTTCAGCTTTCGCGCGCTGAACTTGAAGCGCTTGCTGTGCCGCTTGTCGATCGTACTCTGCGCGTGACAGAGACTGCGCTGCGAGAGGCTCAGCTTTCAGCGACGAGCGTGGACCACGTTATTCTGGTCGGGGGCTCATCGCGCCTTCCTCTCGTCCGTGCGCGCGTGGCGGCGTTTTTTGGCAAGCGCCCGCTCGCCGAAATTGATCCCGATATCGTGGTCGCGGTTGGCGCGGCGATTCAAGCGTCGTTGCTCGCCGATCCGTCGCGGGCTGCCCCGATTCCCCCGCCGCCGCGTCCGTTTACCGTGCAGGCGAGCCCCAAGCGTTCGCCGGCCCAGGCCGCCCTCGAACAAGAAGACGAGCCGACGAATTTCGACAAAAAGAACCCGATTTACGGGTCGCCGAATCGTCCGAGTACGCCGCCCCAGCAGGGGTCGCTCCCGCCGGGACCGTTTGGCGCCGTCGACGAGCCGCCGGAACTCCCTGCGCCGCGCCGCTCAAGCATGCCGCCGCCGCTCCCGCTACCGCTCCGGCCGAGTCATGCAGCGACGGCTCCGCCCCCCCAGGCCACCCAGGCGTTTGCGTTCCCTGCGCCGGCGGCCGTCCCCCACTTTGGTGCGCCGCCGTCGGTCGCACCCGCGAGTACGCCGACGTTGCCGTCGCAGGCGTCGCCGGCCTTCGGGGCGGATCTTCGAGCGACCTCGAACGCGCTGTTTTCCCCCTTCAATTCGCCACAAGCCCCGGTGAGGCCCGGCTCGGTACCGGTTCGCGGGCCCGACGGCCGCGAGCTCAACGGGCCCGATCGAACGCAGCCGCTGCCTGCGCAGGCGGCCCTGCGAAGCCCCGATCGCACGCAGAAGCTGCCGAGCCAGCCGCCGCCGGCCGCCGGACAAAGCTGGGCGCCCGGTTCCGGCCCGACCCCCGCATATATCGGACAGGCGCCGGTGACGCCGAACGCCGCCGGGAACATCCGCGATCTCTACCTGCCGGCCGTCGCGCCCAACCAGCCACAGGCGCCCTTCGAGCGCGCACAACCGCCTGTATTTCCAGGCGATCTCGCCTTCCCGCCCCCCCGCCCCGCGCATCCATCACCGGGCACGAAGGAATCCTACGCCCCCGGCTCGGGGCCGACGCCCGCCTTCATCGCGCCGGCGCCGGCCCGAGTGCCGAGTGCCGATTGGACGTCACCGGTTTCCACGCACAGTCTCGCGGCGCTCGCCCCCGGGGCCGCCCCGCCGGTGCTCGTCGACGTGACTCCGCGCGCGCTCGTCGTCGAGACCGTGGGCGGCTTCGTCGACCTCGTCGTTCCTCGAAACGCGCGAATTCCTTGTGAAAGAAAGCGTTCGTTTACGACGGCGACCGATGGGCAGACCATCGTTCGCATTCGCATTGCTCAGGGGGAAGAGGCGACGTTCGCGGGCAACACGGTGCTTGGAGAGGTTCTCCTCGAGGGCATTCGGCCGGCGATTCGCGGCGACGTGCAAATCAATGTGACCTTTGAAGTCGACCAAGATGGAACGTTGCGGGTTCGTGCGACGGAAGAGGGATCCGGGCGAGAAGCGCGCGTCTCACTGCGGCTGCAAGGGATTGCAGACGACGACGAAATCGAGGAAATGTCCCGTAAACTGCAGGCTCCGAATATCGGGCGCTCGGTGCCACCCCCCTTCTGATGGCCCTCGACGAAACCTACCTCGATGCCTGGCTCGCTCAATTGGAGATGCTCTCCTTTTACGAGGTCCTCGGCGTAGACGTCGCCGTCCGTCACGACGCGCTCGTGCTCGCCTATCATCGCTTTTGCGCGTCCTTTCATCCCGATGCCCACCGCGGCCGCACCGCCGCCTTTCGAGCCAAAATTAGCCGAATTTTCCTGCGAGGAAACGAGGCGTTCCGTGTGCTTGACGACCCAAGCCTTCGTGCGCGCTACGACGAAGGTCTCCGCCGCGGGGAGGTCGTTCCACGGGTTTCGCTGGTGCCGACGGCCGGTTCCACCACGCGACTCGCCGCACCGAAGCGTTGGGAAGAACTCGTAAATAGCCCCGCCGCGCGAGAGTTTGCCCGGCGTGCCGAGGCGCTCGCGAAGGCGGGGGATGTGAAGCAGGCCCGCTTGCAACTCGACCTCGCACGCTCGATGGACGGCGGAAATCCGGCATTGACGGAACTCTTGGCGACGCTGACCGCGAAAAAGTAGCGCTCATGCGGCATGGGCGTTCCCGCCGTTCTGCGGGGTCCAAATCGGTGGTAGGAGGCGCGTCATGGAATCGCAGAAACTCCGCGACGCCGCGTTCTACGGGCTGACCGCGGTGACCGCTCTCTGCTTCGTCGGGACGATCTTCCAGGTTTTCCTCCACACGCCGGTCGAGGCGCGCATGGGAATCGTTCAGAAGATCTTCTACTTCCACGTTCCGTCCGCCTATACGCTCTACATCGGAGCGACCGCCTGCTTCCTCGGATCGGTCGGTTACTTGGTTCGACCGCGCGACAGCTTCGACGCGTTCGCGAAAGCGGGCGCCGAGATGAGTGTGCTTTTTGGCGTGATCGTCCTGGCGACCGGGATGCTCTGGGCGGCGAAAGCCTGGGGTACGGCGTGGACGTGGGACCCGCGACTGACGACGGCGCTCCTCTCGACACTCGTCTATGTCGCCTACGTGATCCTGCGGGTCTTCGCGGGGGACGGCCCCGGCGAACGGAAGTTCGGGGCCGCTCTTGGCATTCTCGGCGCGGCGAATCTTCCCATCATCCACTTCAGCGTCCAGAAGTGGAGTGGTCAGCACCCCACCGTAATCACAGCGAAAGGGGGCGGCCTTCAGCACGCCGACATGAAGCTCTCCCTCGCCCTCGGCTTCCTCTCGTTCACCCTCTTTGCGATCCTCCTCCTCTGGGCGCGCACCCGCCTCGAGCTCGCCAACGCCCGCCTCGCGCGGGTCGAAGAGGACACCATCGACCTCGGTCTCGACCCTCGCTACGAAGCCTGAGCGCCAAACATGCAGACTGCAGCTAATTCCGTCACCGGCGTGCTCCCCACGCCCGCCCCCTCCGCCAGCGCCCCGTCCGACCGTGCCGCGACGTTTCAGGCGGTCGAAGGTGGCGGCGAACACACACCCGGCGGCCCCCTCCTTGTCACCGCATACGCGCTAATCTGGGTCCTCCTCTTCGGGTGGCTTATTGCGATTTGGCGCAAGCAGAATGCGATCTCTTCACGAATCGCGGAGCTCGACAAGATCCTCGATGCCAAGGCAGCAAGCGCTGCAACAAAGACTCCATGAACACGTTCCCCGGGCCGGAACACTTCATTTTCATTCCGGGAATCCTGCTCGTCGGGATCGTGATCGGGTACGTGCTCGGCGGCAAGTCGGCGCGCGAAAACCTGGAAAAGAAGCGACGGCGCCTCCGCGAGTAGCCGGCGGCGCCTACGAACCAAACGGTACGACTCCCCGGTGGGGGCGGTCACCTACGTCACGGGAAGAAGGGAAACAGCGATGATCGGTTTCGATTTGACGGAAGAGCAGCGTGCACTCATTGACACGGCGAAGCGGTTTGCGAAAGAGCGAATCATTCCGGTCGCCGCCGAAGCGGACAAGTTGAGTGAGTTCCCGAAAGGCGTGTTTGAAGCCGCCTGGGAAACCGGCCTCGTCAACCCGACGGTTCCCAGCGAGTACGGCGGCCTCGGCCTCGGTGAACTCGACAACACGCTCATCACGGAAGAGCTCTCCTACGGCTGCTCGGGCATTTCGACGAGCATCACCGCAAACACGCTCGCCGCCACCCCGGTCATCCTCGCCGGCAACGACGACCAGAAGAAGCGCTACCTGGGCCGCCTCACCGCGGAGCCGATCTGCGCCGCCTACGCGACCTCCGAGCCGAACGCCGGCAGCGACGTTGCCGCGATCCAGACGAAGTTCGTCAAGCATGGCGATGACTACGTCCTCAATGGCGCGAAAGCGTGGATCACGAACGCCTCGCGCGCCGAGTGGTTCGTCATTTTTGCGACGGAAGACACGGCGAAGAAGCACAAAGGCATCGCAGCCTTCATCGTCGACCGCAACACGCCCGGCTTCGAAATCGGCAAACACGAAGACAAGCTCGGCCAGCGGGCAAGCGACACGTGCCCGCTTACGCTTACCGACGTCGTTGTGAAGAAGGCGAATTTGCTCGCGCCCCCCGGCGAAGGGTTCAAGCTCGCCATGAACACCTTCAACCAGACCCGCCCCGACATCGGCGCGAGCGCGGTCGGCTTGATGCGTCGATGCCTCGACGAATGCACCAACTACGCGAAAGAACGAAAGACGTTCGGCGTGCCGATCGCCCAGCATCAGGCGATTCAGTTCATGCTCGCGGAAATGGCGATCCGGATTGAGGCGACTCAACTGATGGTCCGAAAGGCCGCTTGGCTCCTCGATCGCCACGAAGGTTCGCCGATTGTTTCGGCCTGCTCGAAGGCCTTTGGTGGCGACTCCGCCATGGCGACCGCGATCGACGCCGTCCAGATCTTCGGCGGCAACGGCTACACGAAAGAGTACCCGGTCGAGAAGCTGATGCGCGACGCGAAAATCCTTCAGATCTATGAAGGAACGAGCCAGATCCAGCGCATCGTCATCGCAAAGTCGATCCTCGGCGGCTGAGCCACGTGCCTCGATCGCGCCCCCCCTTCCACGAACTTGCGCTGGGCTTTTGCCTCGTTGCGTGTGGCGGCGAGGGGCGCGATGCACTTGTGCCGGATGCACCGCCAACGACTCCGCCGGCAGCCACCGCGGCAAGCACCCCCGAGCGTTATGAGCTCCTTCTCCGGGAAGGTCCCGTGGTGCTCGGTCTTGCCGAGGCCCGGGGGGCCGATCGGGAAAAGCTTGCAGAATACACACGTGCAGTCTTCACGGAAATTACCGGCTGTCTCGCGCGTGAGCACGTTGAAGGGCGCACAAAATCGGGGGCTGCACGGATTGTCGTCATCGTCGACGAAACGGGCCGTGACGGCGGACACCGGCTCGCGGTCGATTCGGTCGCGGCAAACGGTCACGCGGCGACGCTCTGTTTCGAAGTCCCGATCCTAGCCCGCCCGCTGCCGTTCGCGCCGGTCGCGCCCAAGGATCGCGTCGGGCGAGGCTTCGCCTTCGATGTCCGTTGGTAGCCATGCTATCGCGGCACGATGGCCCGCTTTTTTGCGCACCCCACGCTGGTTTCCGCGCTCGCTCTTCCACTCGCACTGTGGGCGCCGCTCGGTGCAGGATGCAGCGATTCTGCCGCGCCCGCCGATACGGCCGATGCAGCGGTGGTCGTCGCGACCGACGCCGCCATCGATGCGTCGCCGCCACCGCCCGACGCGGCAAGTCCGGTCGTCCTCTCCTCCGTAGGAATTTTTCAGGCAATCCGAGTCCCGCTGTTCGAGAACGACGCGGAAGTCCCGGCGGCGAACCGGCGAGCGCCTATCGTTGCCGGTCGGCGCGCGCTTGTCCGGGTCGCCCCGGCAGCGAGTTCCACCGCCGAGGTTGGCCGTTCCATTTCTGTGCAACTTACATGGAATCCTGGAGACGGCACCGCCCCCGTGATCGCGACCGCGCCGGGGACGCTCTTCGCGAAGGCTTCGGACCAGGCCCCCGATGGCATTCTCGACTTTGAGATCCCGGCGGAGGCGGTGACGACACGTGCATCATACACGCTATCCATCACCGTTGGCGACACGAAGCTTCGGTTCCCCGCGACCGGGGAGGCGAGCATCGGGGCCGTCGATGACCAGGGCACCTTGAAAGTCGTATTCGTGCCCGTCCAGTTTCAGGGGGACGGAAGTAACCGAATTTCTGACACTTCCGCCGAGCAGCTCGCCCGCTATCGGGATCGCCTGAGCGCCCTCTACCCGGCGACCCGCATCGATCTCTCGGTCCGTCCGGCCTTCCCGTGGGCGTCCCCCGTTTCGGCGCGCGGCACCGGTTGGGATGAGCTCCTGGCGGCAATTACGCTCCTCCGCCAAGACGATCGCGTCGCTCCAGATGTCTATTATTATGGAATTTTCGACCCAGCGCCGACCTACGACGCCTGGTGCGGCAACGGCTGCGTTCTCGGCCTTTCGAACCTCCCGGAGACCGCAAGCGATACCGTTTCGCGGGCCTCGATTGGGATCGGCTTCTCCGGCCTTGAGGCGCCGGTGACCTTCGTCCACGAACTCGGCCACGCCCATGGCCGCTACCACGCCCCCTGCGGCGGCGCCGGTGGCCCCGACGCGAACTATCCGTACCCTCGAGGCGTCATCGGCGCGACCGGTTGGGACGCCAGATTTGGAAGCTTTTTCGACGCGACACGCGCCACCGACCTGATGGGCTACTGCGATCCCTCGTGGATCAGCGACTACACGTTTGGTGCAATTTACACCCGTATGCGTGAGATCGCGCAGACGCCGCGGGCCCAGCTCACCGCGCAAAAGACCTTCATTTACCGAGACGACGGCCAGGTCCTTCATCGGCTCGGCAGTCGCGTGCTCGCGCCGATGGGCGGTTCCAAAATACCGTTCAATTTCAGGAGAGTAGACGGCACCTGGACGACGCTATCGGCCCATCGTGTCCCCTTCGCGGAAGGCTCGGGCGGTCTCGTCTACCTCCCGGCCGCCGCTTCCCCGGGTCGCGGCGATTCGGTCATTCTCGACGGAAACCGACGCGCCGTAGACTAGTCGACTTGGGTCGGCGTCATCGACGCACCGGCCAGCTGTCCGCAGGCCGCCGCCACGTCGGAGCCGCCACTGTAACGCTTCTTTGTAGGCGCGCCAAGTGCTGACAAGATTTCACGAAAAGCGTCTTCGCGCTCCGGCGAAGTCCGCGTAAACGGATCGTCGGCGCCGATCGCATTGTAGGGAATCACGCTCACGCGCGGGCGGCGACCGCTCGCCTCCTCAAAGCGCCGAACCAACGCCGCGAGTGCTTCCGCATGGCTCGCGTCGTCGTTCACGCCGGCCAGCGGCGTATAGGCAAAAAGCGGGGAAAGACCGGTTGTCTGTGCATGATGCACAACAGCGTCAAAGACCTCATCAAGCGCGTGCGTCTTCGCAATCGGCATCAGCCTCTTGCGTGCCTCCGGGAGGGCGCTCCCGAGGGACCAACCGAGGCGGACTTTCGGCTCCTGCGACGCAAGTCTACGAATTCCCGCAGGAAGTCCGGATGTCGTCACCGTGATCGCCCGCGCGTCGACCGACATCGCACTCGGTTCCTTGAGCACCGAGATCGCTTGAAACACGCGATCGGCATTGGCGAGCGGCTCCCCCATGCCCTGAAAGACGACGCCATGGACGCGACCGCCCGCCGGCAGCCGCTCGCCGACGATTCGGATCTGCTCGAGAATTTCCCAAGCTTCCAGGTTTCGCTTGAGCCCGAGCTTCCCGGTCGCACAAAACACGCAGCCGAGGGCGCAGCCTACTTGGGAACTCACACAGACGGAGAAGCGACCGGTCTTTTCCAGAGGAATTCTGACCGCTTCAACGGCGTGGCCATCGTGGGTACGAAACAGGTACTTTACAAACGGGTCGAGGGCGCTCGCCTGCTCCTCGACGACCGCCAACGTTGGGACGTGCCCAAAGCGAGCGACCGCCTCAATCGCAACGCGACGCACTTCGGGAATCGGCGTCGCAAGCGCGGCCTGCCCAATCCGTGTATGATGCACCCGACTAACGATTTTGCGTGCCTCCCGCAGGGTGATCGCGGGGACGGCCGCGACGAGTGCCTCTGGCGTAAACGCTTGAAGCGCTGGCAATTTTTCAACAAGCGTCGGTGACGGCGGCGCTTCGGCGGCCATACCGGACGGGGCTAGCGGGAGGCGGATCACGGCTTCGGGCACGGCGCGGGACTAGCAGGGCTCTCCGCACGGGCGAGCAACTCTTTCCATCGTGGAAAAATAGCGGCAGTAGATCTCCGCCCTTGGAGTATCTAGCCGGTCCAGATGTTCGGTTTCAGCTTCTGGGAGATCGTCGTGATTGCGCTCGTCACGCTCGTCGTGACCGGTCCTAAGGAGCTCCCCAAAATGCTCCGGAAGGTCGGCCAGTGGTCGGGAAAGCTCCGGCGTATGGCGACCGATCTTCGCGCGCAGAGCGGGATCGACGACGCGCTGAACGCCGAAGGCCTCGGAGCAGATATTGCAGAAATCCGAAGACTTGCACGCGGGGAGCTGACGGACGTGCGTGCCCTGGCCACCCTCGATTCGCCCCGACGGCCGCCGCCGCAAGAGTCGCCTGAACGGCCCGAAGGATCGTCGCCTTCGGGGGCGCGAGAAGCGTCGCTCCCACGCGGCTACGGCCTCGAAGCGGCCGCTCTTGAGCGCGAGTACCCCGCCGAAGGGATCGACAGCCGCGGCGCCCTCCCCGACTCCGCCCATGTCTACGAAGGGGCCCTCCCCGAGAGTTCGTTCGCGACCGATAGCTTCTGGCTCACTGGCGAATCGCCCACCGTTGCCCCCGAAGAGAGCGCATCGTGACCGCACCGACCGACCTCCACGCCGCGGATCCTGAGGCAGACGTCCGAATGACGCTCTGGGAGCACCTCGCCGAACTCCGCAATCGCCTCGTGCGCGCCGCCCTCGGTCTCCTCGGCGGAGGTATTTTCTGCTGGGTCTACCGGGTCGAGATCCTTGCGTGGCTCGTCCGCCCCTACGAAAACGGCTGGCACGAGCGTGGACTGCCCGGTCAACCCGAACTTCAAACGCTCTCTCCCGCCGACGTCTTCGTCGGCTACATGCAGCTTTCGCTTGTGGGCGGATTGATTCTGGCGATTCCGATCGTCTTTTATCAGCTGTGGGCCTTCATCAGCCCGGGTCTCTATTCGCGAGAAAAGCGGTTTATTCTTCCGTTCGTCTTCTTCTCGACCGGACTCTTCCTCTCGGGAGTTGCGTTCGCCTACTACGTCGCGTTTCCGTTCACGTTTCGCTATTTCTTCAGTCTTCTCGGCCAGGTAGGAACGGGAGGGACTTCGCTCACGCAGCGCCCCACCCTTGAGTTCTACCTCGATTTCTCAACGCAAATGCTCTTGGCATTTGGCTTCGTTTTCGAGCTCCCCCTCTTCTTAGCGTTTCTCTCGCTCGCCGGAATCGTCTCGCCCAAGCAACTGCTGAAGTTCGGGCGCTGGGCGGTTATTCTTTCGTTCGTCGTCGGCGCCGTTGTGACGCCGGGGCCCGAAGTGACGAGCCAGCTTGCGGTGAGTGGCGCGCTCATCGTCTTGTACTTCTTGAGCGTCGGCGTCGCTTTCTTAATCGGTGATCGGCGAAAGTCGGTAGCCGAGGAGTGAAGGATGCGGGGACGGCAATCGGGAGTGACATTGGCAACAACGATCCCTGAGTTCAAAGCGAGTTCCGATTTTGTCGTAACCTCGTTGAACAGAATCCCGTACCGTCCGTCCGATTCCAGTTCGGGACGCACCCGCCCCTGTCTCACCCCACGCAAGTGCCCGCAACGTTGGGCGCGGCGCCGCTTCCAGGCCTTCTAAGGAGATCTCACATGAAGAAGCTCGTTTCCTCCGCCGTCGTCGCCTCGGTTCTCGCCCTCGCCTTTGCGGCGGACGCCAAGCTCGCCGGGAGAGGCTCGGCGACGTTCGAAGGCAAGCTCTCGGTCGGTGGCGGCATCAGCGGGACGTCGAACGAGGTTTCGGTCAGCGACGATGGCACGACGGTCAGCGTCGCGGTCGGCCTCAGCCACCTCGCGACGTCGAACGAGACCCGCGACAAGCACGTGCAGGAGCACCTCGAAACCGACAAGAACCCCGCCTTCAAGACGGCAACCTTGAAGGTCGCGCGTGCGAAGCTCAAGTTCGAGGGGGGTGAGGGGGAAGCGGACGGGGAACTCACCATCCACGGCGTCACGAAGCCTGTGAAGTTCCACTACAAAGCGGACAAGGATGGCGCCGCGTACCGCGTGAAGGGCAATGCCCATATCAGCGTCAAGGAATACGGCATCAGCATCCCGAACTACCTTGGCGTGACGATGAAGGACGACATCGAAATCACCGTCGCCTTCAAAGCCGCTGAACAGTGAATCAAACGACGTGATGAAGTGCCCCCGGGAGCAGCCGCTTCCGGGGGTCTTCGTTTGGGCCTAACGCTCAAAGATACGGTGTTTGGCAAGAAACGAAAGCGTCTGCCCGCGGGCTGCCAGCGCGGGGCCCATCGCGTAGGCATCGCGGGCCCAGCAGTTGAATCCGTGCTGGGCGCCTTCGTGAACGCGGAGTTCTACGTCGGCGCGATTCGCAAATGCTTCACCGATCGCCGCGACGGCAGCGGCCGGGATGTGCGAGTCGGCCCCCCCAAAATGGAAGAGGAGTGGGGCCGTTGCCTCCGGGGCGCGGTCGAGAAAATGCTGGGTGCCGCCACCGTAGTAGGAGACGGCGAGATCGACGGCACCGTCGGCGGCCGCGAGAAAGGTGAGGGTTCCGCCAGCGCAGAAACCGAGTGCGGCTGTCTTCCCGGTGACTTCCGCGCGTGCCCGGAGTGTGGCCGCCGCCGCCGCAACATCTCGGGAAAGTTGCGGAAAACCAATGGTCTGGAGAAGCTCGAAGCCGATCTTTCTTTCGTCGGAGCCGTAGCCCAGCTCGATCCGCGGCGAACGGCGCCAGAAAAGGTCCGGCGCGAGGACGACGAAGCCGTCGGTCGCATACTGCTTTGCGACCGCGCGAATGTGCGAATTGACTCCAAAAATTTCCTGGAGGAGGAGAATGCCAGGTCCGCTGCCGGTCGGCGGAAGGGCAAGGAAGCCCCCCATGGGTCCGTCGTCGGTGGCGATGTCGATCCATCCGTCGTTCGTCATGACGCGCGCACCTTTAGAAAAATCGTCGTGAGGGGGCAAAAACCCGAAAAGACCTTGAACACATTCGCCGGCGGGCTTCCTCCCGGCAAACGGAAGGTAGCCCGTTGGCCGCGCATCGTGAACGGCACATCCTGTCGAAAAGGCGATTCTAAAGGGTGCGCCGTTGGCGCATTGAGAGTCAGTGGATTTGCAGATAGAAATCGTCTTCGAACGCGTACATCGTTGCTGCCTCTGCATCACCACCGATGCCGCCGAGTGCGCCGTCGAGCTGGAATAGGAATTTCCCGGCGTTCGTCTCGGGCTGCACCCAAATCGGTGCGCCGCCCGCCCGTCCGTGAACCATCCCGAGCCGCGTGTGAAGGCGCGCGAGACGAGGGTCCTTCCTTCGGCGCGTCGCTTGGAAAAGCGCGGCGGGAACCTCGATCGGCAGACCGTCGATGAGATGCCGTGGACGCACGCCCCCAAGTCCGGTGAAGTCGCCAGCGAGGGTCATCGCGTCGATGGGGAGCACGGAAACGTACCGTCGGTTCCGCGGCCCCTCGGGGACTTCGTTGCAGAAAAGAGACACCGCTGCGGCGTCGGGAAAAACGGCGCGAAGCGACGGAAAGCGGTCGCTGAGGAGCGTCATGAGATGGCCGAGGGGGCGTCCCGCCGACCAGGGGTGACGCGACCCGAGCATCGGTCCCGGCCCTCCAATGACGCTCCGAACGGCAAGCGACCGCCGATCAGCGCCTCCAAGGGGTGCGAGGAAAGGACTCGCACCAGCCGCTTCGGCGCCCCCCGCCCAGAAGAGTTCGACGGCGACCTTTTCCGGGTAGTCGGCGGCCAGCTCGTCCAATTTCGTGCGCAACGCGAGGAGGGGAAAGCTCCAAAGCGAGAGCACGTCGTCGCGACGATCGTCAAGCGGAGCGAGAAAGGGGAATCGGTCCGAGCGTGGTGCAGTCATCCCTGACGAAATAAGCACAGATTGTACCAAGCACACCTTACGTGCATGGCGCTGTTTTTACGAAAAATTCACAGCACAACTGAGAGGCAAAACCTCGCACTGCGCTAATTTGCCTCGCATGCTTCAAGGGCAGCGTTCGATGACTTCGTTCCCGGGGCCGGAACGCTTCCGAAGGGCCTGCGGTGAGGTGGATGCCGGGGAATGAGGATCGGGGGCCATGTGCGCGAGCGTTCACACCACGCGCTCACCCACGCGTCCGTCGGCGACCCCGGAGACGGCGCGGAGTTCTAGGTAAGCGCGTTCGGTGCGCCAAAAATGCCTGCGTTCCTTTACGTAAGGCGCGACGACCGATAGCGTTCCACCGTTAGGCACATCGCGTGCTAAACGGCCCCGTTCCGTGAGCCATCTATGAGCGATACTTCCGCGTCCGCGTCCCTTCCGCCCGTCCAGAGCCCTGTCGCCGGGAAGTACGAACTCGTACAAATGATTGGCCGCGGCGGGATGGGATCCGTCTGGGAAGCGCGGCACATCTCGCTCGGCTCCCGCTTCGCGATTAAGTTCATTGAGGACGACCACGCGAAAGACAAAGAGGCGCGCACGCGCTTTGACAACGAGGCGCGGGCCGCTGCGAAGATTCAGTCGAAGCACGCAATCCAGATCTTCGATCATGGACTCACTGAAGAGGGGACCCCCTTCATCGTGATGGAAATGCTTTCGGGGGAGCCCCTCGATAAGCGCCTCGATCGAGTCGGGCGAATGCCGCTTGCAGAAGTAGCTAAAATTCTTCAGCAAGTATCTCGCGGTGTCGCGCGGGCGCATGAGCACGGCGTCGTCCACCGGGACCTGAAACCGGAGAACATTTTTCTTACGCGCAGCAATGACGACGACGAGGAAGTCCCGAAAGTCCTCGATTTTGGCATTGCGAAAATGAAGGATGCGCAGAGCCTCGCTGCGAGTTCGGGGACGAAAACCGGCGCCCTCCTTGGGACGCCCTATTACATGTCTCCCGAGCAGGCGCGCGGCCTCCGGGCCGTCGATCACCGAACCGACATCTGGTCGATGGGCGTGATTGCCTTCCGGTGTGTGACGGGAAACCTCCCCTTTGATGGTGAATCTATTGGAGATTTGCTCGTAAAAATCTGCACCGCCCCGGTGACGCCGGCATCATCGTTCGTCCCTGGCCTTCCGCCCGAGTTTGATGCGTGGGTCGCTCGATCGTTGGAACGGGACCCGAGCGTCCGGTTTTCGTCGGTCGGCGAGCAGGCCGAAGCGCTCGTCGCAGTGGCCAATCACGCCGCGCGCGGGTCGCTCCCTTCCCAGGGGGGCCCCTACTCGGCGGTGCCGGCGACAACGCCGCCCCATACGCACAATCCCCACTTTTCGGCGACGCCGAACCCCTACGCAGCAACAGCAAACCCCGGCTATTACCCGCCGGGGAATCCCGGGTACGCCCCGCCAATGGCCCACGCGAACACGCAGGGGGGCCTTTCCGCTTCGTACAACGCCCCACCGAGTGGCGCTCCCTGGGTAGCGATCGGTGTATTCACGGCGGTCGTTGCGCTTGGTGGCGCCGGCATGGCTGCGTATAAGCTCACGAAAAAGGCGCCGGTCGAGCCTCGCGCAGCAGTCATGCCGCCCGCAATGACGACGGCGGCGAAGATCGACGAGCCGATTGTCGTTCCACCGGCAGACGACCTTCCGGTCAGTCCGCCGCCTTCGGCAACGGCCCCCGCAAAGCTGCCTCCCGGGAAAACACCGCCCGTCAAGACGCCCCCAACGAAGCCGACCGCAACGGCGACCACGACAGCGACGGCTGCACCAAACAATCCCAAGGACGTCACGTCCAAGACCGGTTACTGAGCCGTCGTCCCGCGCCGTCCCTCGCGATGGCCCTTTCGCCCGCGATCTCTATCCCATGAAATTTACTCGCACTTTTGCATTCTTCGCGACTTTTGTCCTTGCAGCTCCGGCGCTCTTTCCGGCGACCGCCTCGGCCCAGGGGTTGAGCGAGGCCGATCGGAAAAATGCGGCGCGCGCGGCGTTTGCCGAGGGGATGACGCTGCAGGGGAGCGGTAAGTATCCGGAAGCACTTGCAAAGTTCCAGGCGGCGGAATCGCTCTTCAGCGCCCCCACAAACCAGCTCCACGTGGCCCAGTGCCAAGCTCTCACCGGGCGCCTTGTGGAGTCGGTTGAAAGCTACCGAACGATGCTCCGGACGCCGCCGGCCGAGAGCGCGCCGCAGGCGTTCAAGGATGCCTACAAAGCGGGCCAGCGCGAACTCCCCCAGGTCGAGGGTCGCGTCCCGAAACTGACGATCGTCGTCACGCCGGCGACTTCTACGGTGACGGGCCTCTACGTGAACGATGCGGCGCTGCCGGACGCGCTCATTGGTCTGGAAAGACCGGTAAATCCGGGCACCTATCACCTGGTCGTCACCGCGACTCAGGGCAACGGCGAGACGACGGTCACGCTGAACGAGCGCGAGTCCCGGAAGGCGACCGTCGCCGTCAACGCGGCCGGTGTCGCCTACACGCCGACGCCGCCGAACACCTACACTCCCCCGAACACCTACACGCCGCCGACCGACACCCGGCCAAACGGGACGGGGGCCACAGGCGGCACGGCGACGACGAACAGCGGCGGCTACGCAATCGCGCCGACGATCAAGCCGACGAGCAAGCCGAACAGCTTCCTGGCGGGCGGTGCCCTCGCCTACCTCGGGAACACCGCCGACGTCTCAAGCGCCGCCTATGAACTGGAGGCCGGTATCCGCCTTAAGACGCTGTATATCAGCGCAGTCTTTCAAAAAACGGCGTCGGCCGACCCAGGCATGACCGCCGTCCAGGGGCACATCGGCTACCTGACCAACCCAGACGTTGCCGGCCTGTATTTCGAAGGCGGCCTCGGAAAGCGCTTCTTCGCGGGGACCGGTACGACCGGCGGTCCCACCCCGACCTCGGTGCAGGCGTCGGCGTCGGCCGTCGAGTACGGATTTGGGATTGGGTACCACCTCAAGTTGGGGCAGTCGTTGCGACTTATCCCAAAGATTTCAGCCTACTACGGCTCGCTGAGTCAGCCCAGCACAAGCCGCACGGACGACAAGCTGCCAGTATTTGCGAATTCGGAGACGACCACGACGACGACGATTTTTCTCGGGGCAAGCGGCTTCTACAACCTCGATTTCTGAAAATCGGCCGGGAGCGGTGATCGCTTTGCTGCGGGGGGCGCCTCTAGGTAGCTGCTCGGAATCTCCTTTTCGGAGTGCGACACGTCCTCGCGAA
>DYPH01000318.1 GCA_020720045.1 Sorangium cellulosum
TTAGAAGAATCTCTCCGCGCTTGCGCCGCCGAGCGGAACGAAGAGGTCGTCGCCGCCGAACTTGACGGGGTTCGCCTGCATTTCTTCGAGTTCATCATACAGGTCAGCGCCGAGGAAGTATTTCTTCGGCGGCATGACCTTGCCGCCTTGCGCGATGACCTCCAAGCCCGCCATGACCTTTTCCTTTGTGGCAGGGATTTCGTAGATGCGGACTCCGCAGGCGTTGTTGATGGCGTTCAAGACTGCCATGTGACCCGAAGACTGGAACGCCTCCGATGCGCCCGACGAGCCGAAGGGTCCGTTCACGTCATAACCTTCGTTGTGGACGACGATGATGTCGTCGGGGATGTCCTTGATGTACGGCACGCCGCTGTTCGCCATGTTGGTGTGCTTCTTCACGTCGTCGTAGTTCTCGCTGAGGGCAAAACCGATGCTGTGCGAGATTCCGCCGTACGCCTGACCGTTGACCGCGTCGATGTTGCCGACCTTGCCGACTTCATCCACGCAGACGAAGCGGGTGACACGGGTCTTGCCCGTCTTTGTGTTGACCTCGACCTCCGCCAGATTCAAGGCATAGGTGTAGGCAGGGTGCGGGTCGCCGACTCCAGTGTTCGGGTCGAGGCGGCAGAGTCCCTGCGTCACGGCGGTCAGGTATTGACCTTCGTATTTCGTCGGGATGCCTTCCTTGACCATCTCATCATACGTGCGGTAGGTTCCATCAGGCTTGCGCATGGCGTTCATCAATTTTTCACCCGCCGCAATGGTCGCGCCGCCGTTCATGTAGTGCGAGCGGCTTCCGGCGGACATGCCGCTGTCGGGGCAGAGTTTGGTGTCGCTCTGCACAAGGCGGATGCGGTCGGGAGTGACGCCCATCGGTTTGAGCGCTTCGAGAGTCACCATCAACGAGCCGATGTCGCCGCCCTGACCGAGTTCCTGCCAGGTGTCGTACTTGACGATGATGTCGCCAGGAATCAACTCAAGGTGGACGGTGGCTCGGTCAGTGGGTCCCTCCGAGACGTTGAATCCGCCCCAGGCGATGCCCACGCCGCGCCGCAGTTCGGGGGTGTCCTTTTCCTTGGCTTCCTTCACCGCCCGCTCGTAGAAGGGACGCATTTTCTCCATCATCGCTTCCATCGGATATTGCTTGAAGGGGTAACTGTTGATGTTGGTATCGCCTTCGCGGGCAATATTGCGCCAGCGGAATTCAAACGGGTCAATGCCCGCCTTCTCCGCCAACATGTCCATCAGGGCTTCGCTCAGGGTGTAGGCTTGCGGCGAGCCGTAACTGCGGTAGGCGGTGCCAAAGTTGTGGTTGGTGTTGGCGATGCGGCACATGCCCGCGACATGCGGAACTTTGTAGGGGAAGAAGGCGAAGCGCACAGGCTTGGTCATGATGTCGTCGCCGCCCCACGAGTACGCGCCGTGATCCATGCCGAACTCGAATTCGACGGCGGTAATCTTGCCGTCCTTGTCGCAGGCGGCGCGCCCGTTGGAGTGGGCGGCGGTGCGCTTGCCCGTGAAGTGCTGGAACTCTTCGTAGGTCATCGAAAGCGCGACGGGCATT
>DYPH01000046.1 GCA_020720045.1 Sorangium cellulosum
ACATTGCTTTGATCACATCCCGTGTAAATTGCAATTCCGAGCAGCTACCTAGAAGGGGTGGTGGACGGCTGGCTCGACGGGGCGCGGCGAGACTTTCGCCAGATCATACCGAGAGTTCCCAATGTAATTCCGCTCTTGGCCTTTCGGTTGACGGCGGCCCCGCCAGCGACCGCCCGCGCCTTCCGACGCCCGCTCGGGGACGTTTTGCGCGACGGCCTCTAGCGAAGCGACGGGATCGGGAGGAAGGCGTCCAGGAAGCGTTCCGGGCGGGCGATGCGCTGGGCAGACACCGCAAGCTCGGCGCGCTCGACGCCGGCCCAGTCGCCGGAACGCCATGCGATCGCGCGTTCGATGGCGAAGCGGTAGCTTCCGAGCTTCGCCTCATCGAGCGTTCCGAGGATCTGTTCCGCGAAGGAATTCTCACTCCCGTCATTTCGCCCCACGGCACGTGCGTACGCGAAGGCCGCCGCAAGGCCGGTCGCCCAGGGGACATTCTCGCCGCGGAGAGCGGCGATCGCGGCGAGAACGGTCGCGTCGTCGCCAACAGCAAGGCCGACCCGACCGCGCGTTTCCGCAGCAAGAATGCGGTTCGGCCGAAGCTTATCAAGGCCGGACCCTTCGTAGCGGGCATCGGTCTCGCGGAGGAGCGCCTGCGCACTTGAAACGTCCCCCTCGTAGAGGAAGGAGATGCAGCGACTCCATGCACTCTGCAAGTGTTGGAGGTGGAATCCGTCGAGGGCCCACGAAGCGGTCGCTTCTTCGGCGTCGCGACGGGCACCGACCGGGTCGTCCCGGAAAAGGTGGACGAGGTTCGGCACCCCGACGCGGAGTGCGGTCTCGGCGAACTTGTCACCGATGGCGCGCGCGGCCAAACGCGCACGCTCAACTGCATCTTCCAAGCGAGCGAATTCGCCGAAATATCCGAAGGCCCAAAGCTCATTCTGGCGAACGGTACCGATCTCCCAGTGGGTGCCGACGTTGTGCTTCTCGAGTTCGAGGAGCGCCGGCACGGCACGCAGTGCGACCTGATCCCAGTGGCCGCGGACCGCCTGCGACATGCATCGAGCGGTGCTGATCCACGCCGCCGAGTAGGCGTCACCGTGTTGGGCGACGAGGCGATCGGCCTCGTCAAGGAGCCCGTCGCCGTCGCGTTCGCCTTCTTCGCCCCGCGTGGAGAGGAAGATCGCTTCCATGCCGAGGGCGCGGATCAGGCGCTTCGGTTCGCCGGCATCGAGCGAGAGCCGAAGATTCTCTGCATGATACACAAATCCGCGAAGTTGATCGGACATCAGGAAACCGCACGCCGCGGCCCAGGCGGTATCGATCCGCTCAAGGGCACCGAGTTCAATCGCTTCTTCCGTGCGCAGTCGATACGCCCGCCCACGCAGCGCGAGGCGGCCGCGGGAGAAGAGAAACATCGGCACCTTGAGAAAGGGGCGCACAAGCGGAAGACCGACGTCGTCGAGGGCCCCATTGAGCTGGCGCTCCCCGTCATCAATGTATCCTGCACGCAAAAGCGTTTCTGCGGCGCGGCGCCGGAGAACACGCCCACGACGGCCTCCATGCACGGTGGCGGCGCGGAGGAAGAGGTCGGCCGCTTCGCGAGCGCGGCCGCCGTTTGCAAGCGCAGTGGCGAGAGAGACAAGCAATTCCGCCGTGGAACGCCCTTCGGCCTCCGCACGCCGCAGCAGGTATCGATAGGCGTTCGCGGCGCGGTCGAAGGCGAGCGCACGCTCGGCCCCCTCCGCGAGCCGAATCGCGAGCGGCCGGGCCCGCGCGTGATCCTCGGCGCCGGCGAAATGGAAAAAAAGCGCATCGTCGTCGACCGGTTCGCGGCTTGCGAACGCTTCGCCGAAGCGACGGTGGAGGCGTCGGCGGGCTTCGTCGTCAAGGCGACTCCGCACCGCCTCGCGAACTTTGCCGTGGTAGGGCTCGACGGGGTCGGTCGCGCGAAGACCATCGAGCTTCACCAGACGCCCGAGTTTCATGCGCTTTACGTGCTTGAAGGCAATCGACGGATCGACGCCAGCCACCTGGGCGATGAGCGGTTGCGGGAGCGGCTTAATCGCCAGGGAAAGCGCTTCAAGCATGCGGCGCGCATCGTCTTCGAGAGAGTCGACGCGGGCGAGCAAGGCTTCGACGAGGCGGTGCTCGCCGGAGGTTCCGGCGGTGGCGAGGCGCGACGAACGGAGGAGTTCGTCCAGCAAAAACGGGTGTCCGGAGGAAGCCTCGACGATGGCGTCGACGTCGGCGTCGGGATGGGCGCCCCGCGCGACTGCCGCCTCGACGAAGGCCAAGCATTCGGCGCGTGGGAGCGGGCCCACGACGACGACCTCGGGAGATACATCTGCAAAAACGCGAGAATCTGGGCGCTCACGTGCAGACACGACGACGAAGAGGCCGATCGGAGTTGGTCGGCGGAGCAGGGCAGCGAGGAGGCCGCGGCTGTCGTCGTCGGCCCATTGGAAGTCATCAAAAGCGAGCACGACGGGCACTTCACGGGCGATCCGGGCGAAGAGCTCTCGGGCCTGGGCAAACGCCTCACGACGGCGTTCGATAGGGTCGACGGGCCTCGTCGGTTCTTCGAGATCGATGCGTTCCAAGAGCGGAACAAGCACCGGAAAGCTCTCGGCGAGCGTCCAGGCAGAGCCGGTCAAAAAGCGCGCGACGTCTTCGGCGACGAACCGGTCGAGCCATTGTGCGATCTGCGCAAAGATCCGATCAAAGGCATTGAAGGGGACCGCTTCATCGGGATGACAGCGACCTGCGAGAACGAGTGGTGCCGGGCGACGCGCCGAAAGCTGGTCGCGAAACATATTGAGAATATGGGACTTTCCGATCCCTGACTCCCCCTCAAGCAGCACGATCGGCGTCGGCTGGCGCTCGCCGCGTTCACTACGCGGCGGTGGCGATGAGGGGCGGTGAGAATCGGCATCGAGCTCGCTTGTCGACGTCGCTGCCGGTGGAAGCACATTCCGAAGAATGCGCTCGCGCTCCGCGCGCACCGCGCCGAAAGCTGTGTAGAGCACATCCATCTCCCGCTGGCGACCGACGAAGATCTCCTCATCGCTCGGCGCGATGGGGGCGCTCCCTAGCGATGGCGGGAACAGACTGAGCCCCGCCTCGAGAACGGTGAGGATCGATTCGGCATCGGGCCGGGCCTCCGGCGTCGGCGAAAGCAGAGCCATCGCGAGATCGATAAGGTCGTCGGGGGCGTCGGCGGCGAACTCGACCCGTAGGCGGGGCTTGCCTCGACGCTTGGCGGCGAGGACGTCTTGAAGCGTCCCCTCGAAGGGGTCGCGCCCAGCAAGGACTTGGTAGAGCAAGATCCCGACGGCGTAGAAATCGGACGCGGCCGTGGCGCGACGCCCGGCGGCGTGCTCGGGGGCGATCGTGAGCGGAGTGCCAGCCATCCGCCCTTGGCGGCGGGCGGGGTCGCTGTCAACAGCAATGCCGAAGTCGATCAGGACGAGGCGATCGCGGTCGGTTACGAGCACATTGCTCGATTTGACGTCCCGATGGATCTTCCCGGCGTCGTGGAGATACCGAAGCGCTCGAACCAATTGAATGAGGAGGCGGCGCAGGCGCTTCGGGTCGCAACGTTCGGCGAAAGGTACCGGGTGAAAAAGTTCGACGGGGCTCGGCCGCCCGTGCTCGTCTGCGCGACTAAGGGGCGGAAGGGCGAGCGTTTGACTGCCACAAATGAGATTTGAAAAAGAGTCGGGGCGAGTGGGAGTGTTTCGCCCCGACTGAAAGCGATCTTCCGGCGGCGAGGTGCGGGCGATCGCCTGCAAGAACTCTTCGCCACGGACGAGCTCCATGGTGAAGTACCAAAGGTCATTTTCGACGAAAAGCTCTCCGAGAGAAACGAGATTTTCGTGGGCCAGGTCCTGGCAACGCCTAAATTCGCGTTTGAATTCCTCGAGAGCTCCCGCACTACGACCTGCGAGGGTCTTTAGTGCGACCGCCCCGCCAGTCTCGGCGTCATGGGCTTCGTAGACAGTCCCCATGCCCCCGGCGCCGAGGCGACGGAGAATGCGGAACCGCCCGAGCGTCCGTGGCGAGGAAGAATCGGCTCCGAAGAACCGCGGATCGAACTCGGATGACTCCATGTTCATGGGCGTTCCGATGACTCCATGTTCATGAGCATTCCTAGGTCGGTCGACGTCATCGGGAGAGCTTGGCGCGCCCCCCCCTCGGCATCGACCGCAAAGCACCAAGATGTTCGGCTGACTTGCCCAAGGGCGTGGCGACAGCGCCACGATTCAACCGGAAGGGTGAGTTTACACCAAAAATATTTTGCGATAGCTGAAATAAACGGACCGCTCGCAGGACTCCCCTGTGAAGCCGATGAATTCCCCCTCACTGCTGCTCCTTCCAGCGCGTGCCACCGCCCCGCCGTCGGCCGAGCCAACCGCGGTAGCCCCCATGGCGTTGGCGAATCGGTACACGCGGTAGTCGCCCTCCGTCCACTGCTTCGCGCAGTCGTCGCAAAGACCCTCGGCCGCCCGCTCGCCGATTCCTTCGTCGACGAAGCGTTGCAAGAGGCGATGACGGAAGTCCTCGCTGCCCTCCCCTCGCGCCGCGGCGGCGACGATGACAGCCGTGCGCTGCGGAGTTTCGTCGTCGCTATCGCCGCGAATTGCTCCCGAAACGCCATCCGAGGCTTCCAGCGCCGCCGCGCCGAGAGCCCCCTCGACGAGCCGAGCAGCGACCCTACTCTCGGTGCACTTGTCGGCCCCCCCTTGGGCGAGGCACTGGAAGCGCGCTCCGACCTGCGCGCAATCCAGGAACGGATCGCTCAGCTCCCCGAGGGGCAACGCAGAGCATTCATTGGTTTTTTTCTCGAAGAGAAGAGCTACGAAACGCTCGCAGCCGAGTTCGCCGTCCCCATTGGGACGGTCGCCACCTGGATCTTTCGCGCAAAGAGCGCGGTCGCGTCCGTTGCGCCGAAGGACCATCGATGAAAGCGCCCCTGCCCCACCTGTTTTCCGGCGAACACCTTTCCGAGTTCGGCCTCTCCGTCGCTGCCGATGGCGAAGTCACCCACCTCAGCGCGGAAGCGCAGGAGCACCTCGCGCGCTGCCCGAGCTGCGAGCTTCAGGTCGCTACCAAAGCGCTCGAAGTGCTCGAATTACCTACAGACGTACTTGCGAACGCGGCGCTGCCACCCTTCCAACGATCCCCGTCGGCGCTGCGCGCGCTCGTCCGCCCGATCTTTGCCGCATTTGCCATCGGCGGCCTTGGACTCGCTTTGCGCGTTGCGACCCTCGACCGCGCCGCGCTCCGCGAGACGGCGCGAACCCTTCGCGCCTTTGCCCATGCGGCCCCGAGCGGTCAGCCGCTCTTGTCGCTCTTCGTCGCCGTTTGCGCCACGGCGCTCGCGATCGCCATCATTCGTCGTTTGCCCGCCCCCCAGGAGTCCCGATGAACCGCTATTCTTTCGCAACTTTCGTCGGCTTGTCTGCACTCCTCATGATCGCTCGCCCGGCGCTTGCCGACGGCGGACACACCTTCCAGACCGAAGGGCGCTGGGAGGACGACCGCCCCGTCACTCTCGAAATTGAAGCCAAAAGCCGCCACGAAGCCCTCGGTGCGCTGGCGGCGGCGACCGGTCTCCAGATTGTGGCCCCGGCCGAAGAGGCGCCCCATCCGATCAGTCTCCACGTGAAGGAAATCGCCCCGAAAGCGGCACTGGCCCTTCTGTTTTTAGAGGATGGCGCATTTGTTGCCACCCGCGACGGCGATCGAATCGCGGTCCGCCGGGAAGCAGCAAGCTCCGCCAAGATTGAGGCGCCTCCTCGCGAACAGAGCGGCGACAACGACGCGACTCTCTTTGGAATTACTCACCTCGCCAAAGGCGTTCACTACGACGATGTTTCCGTCGTTGGCGGCATCTCGCGCATTGAAGCGACCATCGACGGCGACTTGGAAGTAACCGGCGGCATTGTGACGCTCCTCCCCGGGTCGTCCGTGCATGGCGACATCCATGTGACCGGCGGCAAACTGGAAATCGAGGACGGGGTGCGCATCGACGGAGACGTCGACAACGTGGGGGGAATCGTCAACAAGCCGGACGATATACGTGTGCATTACACAAATAACACCGGCGGCGTCGAAGGGGCTCGTCCGGGGCGGCTCCACCGCATCGCCGACGCGATTTCCTCGGCGGCGACGCGGTTTGCGGCGCTCTTCCTCGCCGGCGTCCTTGCCCTCGGCCTCGCGCGGCGCCGGGCTGATGGCATCCGGGTCGCGATCGCCACCCAGTTTGGCCGGTCGCTGGGGCTGGGGCTCGTTGCCGCCCTTGGAGCCGCGACGGCGATCGTCGTGCTCGCAGTGACCATCGTCGGAATTCCGCTGGCAGCGGCGGCATTTGGCGTCGCCATGGCGGCCGCTTACGTCGGGGCAGCCCTCACGCTCGCTACGGCCGGCGAGGCGCTGCTCGCGCACCGCATCCCCAGCCCGTGGAAGCGCCTCGCCGTTGTCTGCGCCGCCTTCGCGGTCCTCGGAATGATCCCGACGATCGGCGGGATTCTCGAAGCGGTTGTGTTTCTCGTCGGTTTCGGCGCCGTCGTAACCACGCGGGGGGGCGTCAGCAGCGCCGACGCGCCCATCCCGGCTAGCCCCTACCGCTCGTGACCGTCACCGCGAGGTGAGGAATCGCGCGGCCACGTTCCGAAGTTTTCTCAAAGGGGACTCCTTGCGCAAGCAATAGGAGTTCCTTTTCTTTCTTGCGGACGTCGACGAGAAAACGGCCGGGGAGAAAGATCGGCTTCTTAAAGCGGGCATGAAGAGACAAATCGCTGCTGGGGAGGTCGTCGATCGCCTCGCCAAGGGTCCGCGCAAGCGTCCAAAGTCCGTGGGCGATGGCTCGTTTGAACCCGAACGGTTTTGCCAAGAGAGCGTGCTGATGAATCGGGTTTCGATCGGAGGCAATCGCGCCATAACGTCGGCCGATGTTCTCGGGGACGGTAACGACCGCCGAGCGCAAAAGATCGCCAAAGGACGTGGTTTCGCCGTCGACGGTAGGTTCCTTGCCGGCGGTCTCGCGACCGGCGCTCTTGGAACCGCCAGCACCCGACCGGGCAAGAATCGTCGCCGTCCATGTGCCTTTGGGGACGCCAGCGACGGAGACGTCGGTGCGCAAATCAAAGAGCCACCCCTCGGAGGAATCCGGTCGCCACGGCCTGCAATTCCCAGCGGAGGCGGCAAGTTCAAGCACCGCCGACGCCGGGATCGGGGCGAGGAGCTCGACGCGATTTTCGATGTGAACGATGCCGAGCGCGCCGAAGGGGAACTGGCGGTCGGCAAAAAGATCGAGGTGGAGCTTGGCCGCCGCAATTTGGGGCACCAGGAGCGGGAGCGTCGAACCCGCCGGAAGGCCGCAGATCGCGGCATAGGCGGCGATGCGTTCTGCGTCCCAGCGGGCTTCGCCGGTTGCTGCCAGCTGCGGAAATTCCGCCGCCGCCCGCAGACCAGGACGCTTGGCAAAAAACAGGTCGAGATGCTTTTTCATTGCCGGATTCATCGTACCTCCGCGCCCCAGAGCGCCTGCGTGCGTAGCTCTTCCGGCCATCGAGAGCCGCGATTCCCGGGAATTTCGCGGTCGTCTTCACTCACGACGAAGTTGCCAACATCTCCGAACGCGCGCTCCTGATTTCGTCGCGGGCCGAGGCTACGAAGGGGGGCATTCCTTCCAGACTGACGAACAAAGATCACATCGTGGGGCCCGGGTCTCAAATCAACAAGTGCCCCCTTCCGTGCCGGGTTCAATAGCTGTTCTTCGTTGCCAATCGGGTCAGCGACGGTCTTCGCCTTGAGCGTCCATACAAGGAGGGAGGTCGGGTCGCGGTCGCCATAAAGCCCGGAAAGCAGGTCCCGCTTCTTAAAGAAGGTCTTGCCGATGTCGTTCTGGTTGACCGGGCCTGCCATCAGGCAGATCCCGGCAAGGAGATCACATCCCTCGGGAATTTCCGTGCAGCCGGCGATCTCGACGACGAGAGCGCTACGCGCAGCCGCCGCCCCGAAGGCACGAACGGCGTGGGGGAAGCGCTTCCCTTCCCGCTCAACTTCGCGCCGCGAGAGACCGCCCAGATAGATCCGCTGCCCGGCGAGCGCGAAGGCCTTCTTGCCGCGCTGGGTGTTTCGGGAGAGCGCCTTGCCGGTCGCAAAATCGGCCCACTTCGGCAAATGTTTTACGATCAGGTCGGTGATCTCTTCCAATTCATGGCGGACGCCACGGAGGCGCTCTTTCCCACCGGGTGTGAGCACGTCCATCCGCTCAAGAAGGAGGAGGTCCTTCGTCCGCTCCCGCGGGATGTTCAGAAAGTGAGCGAACGCATTGTAGGCGGCGCGCCCCGCCATCACCGTCAGCTCTTCGGGGACGTCCATCGCCTGGCGATGCTTGTAGGGCGCAGGCGCTTGCTCTTCGGCGTTCACTCCCGGTTGGATGCGCTCGGAGCGCAACGAGCAGAGCATCGCTCCGAGCTTCCGCGCGGAACTCTTCTCGAGGGGGAAAGCCTCTTCCGGCTTCGCGTAGCCGACCTGAGCCACGATTGCGATCGTGTAGCCGGCACGCCGATCCTCGGCGCGGAGCCCAACCAGCGCTTCGAAGGCGGCGAGCGCTTCCGGGTCGGTCGGGCGATCGAAGGGTTCGAGGAACACTTGAGCCCGGCGGCGCCCCTCGGAGGCGACGACCGACGCCCGCTCCAGAGCGTCGGCCAGCACGCCGATGTGGAGCTCCGTAAGGTAGGAGATCGTCGGAATGTCTGGCGTATGAAAGACCGCCTTTCGCAGCGCGCGAAGGGGGACTGTCCAGAGGTCCTTTCCGGGCTGATGTCCAATAAAGGTGAGGAGCTTCGTGAATGGCGTTACGTAGGGGCGCGCCAAAATCACATGTGTGTACGCGGCCCCGTCAAGGACGGGAGCTTCGCGACGCCCCATCTTTTTCAGGAGTTCTGAGGCCTTCGCCGAATCTTCCGGCCCGAGCACGATGCTGCGGTGGCCGCGAAAATTCGTCGACTGGCGCGCCGCGAGAATCCCAAGTGTCGATTCCTCAAAGAGTTCTTCTTCGCGGAGCACCGGACCGGGAACAAAGCCGGTAGGGCGCGGAAGCGAGAGCATTTCCATCGCCCGTTCGGCCTCCGCGCGCGTCAGGCTCGGGCGCGTGCGGAAACCGATCGGTGAACTCGAATCGAGCGCTTCCGGCAGGTGGTAACGACCGCGTTTCTCGCCGGGGGCGGCAAACGTCGCCGGTCGATGGACGCGCTCGGCGTTCGGCGGCGGCTCGATCGGGACGAAGCGGAGGGCTTTGCTTTCGCTCATTGACGGGACTGATTGCCGGAAGCGAATCGCGGATACAAGCGTGCGTTTGTTGGGGGCCTTCGAACGACACCCCATGACGGCTGCGGCAAAACGCGGTAACCGCGGGCCCATGCGACTCGAACACGCCGTGGAAGCCCTTGGAAAGACCGCCCTTCACGAAGCGCTCGGCCTCGACGCCCCGGCGGTGGTCCGTCGCTCCCAAGACGAAAAACACGGCGACTACCAGCTGAATGGCGTCCTCCCGCTCGCGAAGAAGCTCGGGAAGAACCCGCGCGAGCTCGCTGCGCTCGTCGCCGAGAAGCTGCAGAATCCATCTATCTTTGCAAAGATCGAGGTCGCAGGCCCCGGCTTCATCAACCTGAAGCTCACCGACAGCTGGCTCGCCGAACAGCTCGCACTTCTTGCGAACGACGCGAACGACGGCATCGAGCAGGTCGCCGCCGAAACGATTGTCGTCGACTTTTCCGGCCCAAACATCGCGAAGCAGATGCACGTCGGCCACTTGCGCTCGACGATTCTTGGCGACTCGCTCGTCAAGATTTTGCGTGCGCAGGGCCATAAGGTCTTGGGCGATAACCACCTCGGTGACTGGGGGACACAATTCGGGCTCCTGATCGTCGGCATGCGAACCTTCGGGGACGCAGAAGCGATGAAGAAGGACCCGATCGTCGAGTTGGAGCGGGTCTACAAGCTCGCGAGCGAAGCGAAAAAGGACGAAGTTTTTGCAAATGAAGTGCGCGCCGAACTCGCAAAACTTCAGGCGGGGGATCCGGAAAATAAGAAGCTCTGGGAGCAGTTCGTCGCGGTCACTCGCGAGAGCCTCGATGTCGTCTATGCTGACCTTGCTGTAACCTTTGATTATTGGCTCGGCGAGAGCGCGTACAACGACGCCCTCCCCGGCGTCGTCGCGACGGTCAAAGCGGCCGGCATCGCCCGCGAAGACAACGGCGCATTGTGTGTATTCTTCAAGGAGCTGGAAGATGCTCCGAAGGATCTCGCCGCCAATGAGCAGCCCTTCATCGTCCAGAAGAGTGACGGCGCTTTCAATTACGCAACGACCGATATCGCGACGGTGTTTCACCGGTCGACGGTGTTCCAGGCAGATCGGAGCATCTATGTCGTCGACAACCGGCAGTCGCTCCACTTCAAGCAGCTCTTTGAGGTCGCGAAGCGCCTCGGAGACCGGCAGAAGCTGACCCACGTCGGCTTCGGTTCGGTCCTCGGGCCAGATGGCAAGCCGCTGAAGACGCGGGACGCGAGCGGCAAGGTGATCACGCTTAAGAACCTCCTCGATGAGGCGACGGAAACGGCAAAGAAGCGCCTCGTCGAAGAGGAACTGGATCTCCCCGCGGACGAGCTCGATGCTGTTGCAAAAGCGGTCGGCATCGGTGCCGTCAAATACGCGGATTTGCGCCAAAATCGCCTCAGCGACTACACCTTCGACTGGGACAAGATGATTGCGTTCCGCGGCAACGCGGGCCCCTATCTTCAATACGCATTCGCGCGGACTCAATCGATCTTCCGCAAAGCGGAGGTCACTCCGGCGGAGGCCCTCAAAGCACCTTTCGTCCTCGCCGAGCCCTCCGAGCGTGCCCTCGCGCTGGCCCTTCTCGCCTACCCGGATGCGGTCGCCGGTGCCGCCGAACACCTCGAGCCCCATCGGATTTGCGATCACCTCTATGGGCTCGCCCGTGCGGTGGCGAGCTTCTACGAGGAGTGCCCAGTTTTGAAGAGCGAAGGGGCGACCCGCGCGTCGCGTCTCGCGCTGGTAGCGACGGCAGGAAAGCAGCTGGAAGCGGGATTGAAGCTCCTGGGAATTACTCCTATCGCCCGGATGTAACTGTTCGCAGGCGGACGCCGGAGGTTCCGAGGCGTTTCAAGGTCGGGTAGCAGGCCGGCCATGAAGAAAGCGTGGTCCGCCATCCTCATCCCTGCCCTCGCCCTCGTCCTCGCGGGCGTCGGCTCGCCGGTGCTAACCGGCTGTTCCGACAAGGTTTGCACGACGGAAGAAGAGGCTGCCTGCACGACGACGTACACCACGTGCGTCAACACGGCGGCGGCGGCCGGCGATGCCGAAGGGGGCAAGAAGTGCGGCGACAGCTACTGCAGCTGCTTCGACGCGTGCGGTTCGACCTGCGACCGCTCGAAACTCGTCCTCTGAAGCGCGCTACTCGGCGCGCTTGCCGGTGCGGAAGCTTCGAACATGGGAGATGAGCCCGTCGACCACCTCCGGCGTATCGCCAAGGTCGCTACTCGCGGGCATCGTTACGCTCTTGCCGACGGCGCCACCGCCGCCGAGGATCGCCTTGCGGAGCTCAGCGTCGGTGACGGCCGCTTGGAAGGCCTCGTCGGTAAAGTCTTGGGGCTTTGGCGTCAGGCCGGCGAGGCCCTTTCCGTCGCCACCGTGGCACCCGGCGCAGCGGTTGGCGTAAGCTTCTGCAGCATTTCCGCCAACTTTTGTAAGAGGTTGTGCGATCCGCTTGGGGTCCTGGTCGCAGCCGAAGAGCACGGCGAGCCCGAGCGCAATTGGCCAACGTACCGACCGCCAGTTGCGTGTGCAGGCGAGCATGGCCGTGGCCCCTAGCGCTGAAGTCCCGAGACGACAAATATCCTTTCGTCGGCACCCGCTTCGTGAGGTAACGTTGCACACTTCCGGCTTGCGCGCTTTTTTCGCGCCGGAAAGGGAGCCACCAATGCGCCTAACGTCCCGCTTCTTCCCCCTTGTCCTCGCCCTCCCCTTCGCCGCTATGGTCGGCTGTTCTTCCAGCCCGTCGACGGGGACCGATATTCCCGATGGCGCCACGAGCGACGACGCGTCGACCGCCGGCGACGGACCGGCGCTCGACGGTGGTGGCGCCCAGGATGGTGGCGCCCTGAAGGACGGCGCAACGACCGGCGACAGCGCGGTCACGGACGGGGCAACCGCCGCCGATGGGGGCGGTGACGGCGGGACCGTCGATGCGAACGTGCCGTGCGGCGAGGCGGCGGGTGCAAAATGCGCCGATGGTCGTACCTGCGCGAAAGATGCAGACTGCACCTCTGACTGGTGCAACGCCGGTAACGTCTGCGAAGCGGTTGGCCCGGCGGCCCACGTGGACGGCAGACAAAACGCGGGCGAGACCGGCATCGACTGCGGTGGAACGGCGCTCCCAAAGCTCTGCGTTGGCGGGCAGGCGTGCGTCGATGACGGCGACTGCGAGGGGAGCTGTGTGCAAAATACATGCACCCCTGGCACACGGACCGACGGGAAACTGACAGCGTCGCTCGGCGAAACCGACATCGATTGTGGCGGCGCGCTTGCGGACGTGAACGAGGTCGCTGCGGCCGCCTGCATCGCTGGCCAGAAGTGCCTCGCGGCGACCGACTGCCGCTCCGGCGAATGCGATGCGAACGGCCTTTGCACCGGATTCCTGCCTGGCGTGAAGGACGGCGATGAGACCGACGTGGACTGCGGTGGCGCCCTCGTCAACCCGGACACCGGGGCGGTTGCCCCGCGCTGCGACGACCAGAAGTCGTGCGCCGACGACGGCGATTGTAAGAGTGCACTCTGCAATCTTCGCACGATGAAGTGCACAGCCGGTGTATCCTGCAAGAATCGCGCAAACGGCGGGGAAACCTGCGGCGTTGGTGAGGACGGCGCCGAAGATTGCTGCGAGTCGCTTCCGCTTCCGGGCACGCCGAACGTGCGTCTCGACCGCTACGAAGTCACCGCCGGCCGCGTACGAGCGTTCGTGAATGCCGTCGGACCGAACATTCGGGCGTGGGTCGCGGCTCAGATCGCGGCAGACCCCGACGGTAAGCTCGCAAAGCAGCTCCCCCCGCGCCTTCGTACGCTGCTCCCGGCAACGGCGAGCGGCGAACTTGGCGCCAACATCCAGCTCGGCGCCCTGACGATGGACACCGATCGCCCCTCCGAACAAGGCTCCCTTCAGGGCTGCTACATCGGGAGCGGCGCCTACGGCCATTCGACCTACGGCTTCGATACGGCGACCTACAAGTCCCTGTATGGAGCGGGTAATTTTAGCGCGCGCATCAGCCAAAACGAAACCGACAAGAAGTCGATGAACTGCGCGCCCTACTGGATGGCGGCCGCCTTCTGCGCTTGGGACGGTGGCTTCCTGCCGACCTATGAAGAATACATCCAAGTGTGGGCCCGGAAGCCGAACAACTCGCTGCAGACGTTCCCGTGGGGGGCTGACGCCGTGGGGAAGGTCTTCGACTACCTCAACGCCAAGGGGATCCAGGCGGGGAACGCACCAATCTACAACTTCCCCATCTTTAACTGGGCGAATGACCAAGCGGGACTGATCGCATCGCCGGGCCGCTTCCCCGACGACGCGACGACGATCACGAGCGCTGACGGGCGTGCCTGGTACGATATCGGCGCAAATATGATGGAATATACCGCGATTGAACTCGACTACGCCCGCTACGGCGTCGCCGGGTGGCCGGCGGCCGGCTTTGACGTCGATGCGGCCAACGCGCCGCGCGCGTTCTGCGACGTCACCGCAGCAACTCCCCCGGTGGGAAGCCCGGATCGCTGCGCGGTCGTCTCCGGAAATACGACAACTTACGGGAAGATCCGCGGAGCGGGCGCCGGGACGCCGGAAGATCCCTACGGCATGTACCGCACGCGTTGGATGGGCGGCTCCTGGGAAGTGCATGCACCGAGCACGCGATGGATCGCCACCCAGACCCAGTACGGCAAGGCTGGCTGGCGTTGTGCACGCCCCGCAAACTGAGTTAAATCAATACGTGAAATGCCCCGGCTCTCTTCGAGAGCCGGGGCATTTTCGTTGTGCCGTTCAACCGGAGAAGGCGACCGCCAAGGAATCCGCGCTCCCGACCACCGTCGGGAACGGCTCGAGGGCCGCATCGAGGACCTCCTGCATGTCGCTCACGAAGACGAAGCGGAGTTCGTTCCGGACGTTTTCGGGGACGTCGTCGAGGTCGCGCTCACAGCGCTTCGGGAGAATTACCGTCTTCATTCCAGCCCGATGGGCGGCGAGGACCTTGGCCTTGATCCCGCCGACGGGGAGCACCCGTCCACGAAGCGTGCATTCTCCCGTCATTGCGACGTCGGCCCGCACGGCGCGCCCGGTGAAAAGGCTCGTAAGCGCGGTGAAAATCGTCACGCCGGCCGAGGGGCCATCTTTCGGGATCGCCCCCTGAGGGACGTGGATGTGGACGTCTTGGCCGTCGAGGTTTGCTGCCTCGATGCCGAGGGCGGCCGCGTGGCTCCGCACGTAGGTGAACGCAGCGCGGGCCGATTCACGCATCACGTCACCAAGCTGACCGGTGATCTCGACGCCACCGCGCCCCGGCATGCGAGAGGTTTCGACGAAGAGGATGCTCCCGCCGACTGGCGTCCAGGCAAGGCCGGTCGCAACACCGGGGATAGCTACCGCTTCACGGACTTCGTCTTCGAAGCGACTCTTTCCGAGGCGGGCGCGGAGCGCCGCTTCGCCGATTTCGACCGGCTCGGCGCCCGTCCCCGCGCGAGCAAGTGCCAGCGCAACCCCTCGAAGAAGCTTCCCAATCTCGCGATCAAGCTGGCGAACGCCCGCTTCGCGCGTGTAGTCGCGGACGAGCGTCGTCAGCGTCTCGTCGACGACGGTGACCTTCGCCAAATCGATCCCAAGCTCGGCGGCTCGCTTCGGGAGGAGGTGCTTACGTGCAATATGCACTTTCTCCGCGACCGTGTAGCCGGCGAGTTCGACGACCTCGAGCCGATCGCGCAAAGGGCCACTGAGATTTTCGATTTGATTTGCGGTGCAGACGAAGAGAACCTCGGAAAGATCGAAGGGGAGATCGAGATAATGATCTGTGAAAGTCCGGTTCTGTTCCGGATCGAGGACTTCGAGGAGCGCCGCCTCCGGGGAGCCCATCCATCCCTTTTCAAGCTTGTCGATTTCGTCGAGGAGGACGACCGGGTTTCTCACCTTCGCCTTGCGGAGGGCGCCGAGGATACGCCCGGGGAGCGCACCGACGTAAGTGCGCCGGTGGCCGCGAATATCAGCCTCGTCACGCACGCCGCCGAGGGCAACACGGACGAACGGGCGGCCGGTTGCATCGGCGATCGACTGACCGAGGCTCGTCTTGCCGACGCCGGGAGGACCGACGAGGCAAAGGAGGGGCGCACGCGTCGCCGTCGCGCCGCGGAGTTGGAGAACCGCCATGTGCTCAAGGATGCGTTTTTTGACATAATCGAGCCCTTCATGATCGGCATTCAAACGAGCTTCTATATCATTCAGTGTGGTGGTCTCTGCCCCATTTGCGCGGGCGTTCCACGGGAGCTCCGCGACGAATTCGAGCCAGGTGCGGAGGACGTTCGCTTCGGGGCCCTGCGCACCGTCGCGCAGCTTTCCGAGCTCGCGATCGACGGACGTTCGGACGTCGGCGGGGAGGTCGAGTTCGGCGAGGCGCGCCTCGAGTTTGTCGCCAGCGTCGCCTTCTCCGTCCCCGAGTTCTTTGCGAATCGCCTTGAGCTGTTCGCGGAGGACCGCCTCGCGCTGGTGCTTGCCGAGCTCCTTGCGGACGTCGCGATCGATCTTGGTGCGCACCTCCTCGCGGGCCTTTGCACTGAGAATTCGCTCGGTAAGGGAGCCGAGACGCCGCTTCAACGACCGCTCTTGGAGGATGGCTACCGCGGCGCCGAATTCCGCCTCGCTCCCGCCGCGGTCGCTTCCAGACACGCCGAAAAGGGCCGATGCAACGAGATCGGCGAGTTCGTCGGGGGCACCGACAACCGCGTCAACAGCATTGAGAATCGGCGCCGGAAGCGCGGGCATCGCTTGGATGGCGGCATGGAGCCGTTGGGCCTCTTCCACGCTCGCCGTCGGCGGCTCGCTATCTTCAAAGCTCACAAGCTCGGCCTGCCAGGCCCCATTGGATGCATTTTGCAAGGACCCGACCGCAACACGGCGGAGCCCTTCGAGGACGAGCGCGTAGTCGGTGTCGGAACGCCGCTTGACCTCACGGACCCGGGCGAGCGTTCCAACCGCGTGCATTTCCTCGACTCCCGGGTCCTCGGCTTGAGGGTCTTTCTGGACGAGAGCGACGACGAGATCGCCGGGAAAGATGCTGCGAACGAGGGAGAGCGAGCGGGGGCGACCGACGGCAAACGAAGCGGTCACCCCGGGGAACAGGACGGTCGCGCGGAGGGGCAGCGCGGGGACGGCACGCGTAGGGATCGAAATCGACATGCGAGGACTCCTCTCCGACGGGCCCCAGGCTCATCGGCAGCGATGGATCGCCCCCCCGCCGCTGCAGCCCGGGTTCCGGGCTTACGACCGCGCCGAGAAGCGGCACGGCGTGCGGGGCAAGCGTCCTCGCAACATCGGTCGGCCGCCTCAATCGTCAACCCCCGGACAATCGAGTTCGTCATGCGCCCGATCGTCGCGCCAGGATTGCTGACGAATTTACCTAGTCAACGCTCCGTACCGAGCTCCTCGCCTCCTCGCGGACGATGGCGCAGAAGAGCGCGATGCCGGTGTCGAGGACGCCGTCATGGAAATCGTAGGCGGGCGAGTGGAGCTTCGCCGTGTGGGCGTCGTCGGCCTGGCCGAGCCAGAGGTAGGCGCCAGGGACCGCTTGCGCGAGAAAGGAGAAATCTTCCGCCCCCATGCTCGGCGGGAGATCGGTCCGGACCTGAACGTCGGGGAGCCTCCGCGCGGCGCGCTCGGCAATCCCGGCGGGGCGCGGTGCATTGATCGTAGGAGGGTACCCCTCGTCGATCGTTACATGCACCTTGCATCCAAATGTTGCGGCGACGCCGGCCGCTTGCTCGCGGAGGCGCCGATGGAGGAGGGCACGCGTCGCCAGCGACAACGAGCGAACAGTCCCGCGAAGCAGCACGCTCCCTGGAATCACATTTGAGGCGCGTGTGCCGCGTGTTTCAATTTGAGTGAGGCTCACCACCGCCGCCTCCGCGGGGGCAACTTCTCGCGAAACCAGGGTTTGAGCGGCCACGACAAAGTGCGCCATCGCAACAACGGGATCGCACGCTTCATCAGGCATCGCGGCGTGCCCCCCGCGGCCTTCAAAGAGGATTTCGATCTCATCGGTGGCAGCCATCATTGCGCCAACACGAACGGCGACCGTCCCCACCGGGAGCGCCGGCCAGTTGTGGAGCGCGTAGGCGGCACGGACCGGAAACCGCTCAAAGAGGCCGTCGCGGACCATCGCTTCGCCGCCACACCGGGGCGCGTCGACGGCGTCCGGGTCGAGGTTCCCGCGGCCGATTCCCTCTTCGGCCGGCTGAAACACAAAGACGATCGTCCCCTCCCACTCCGTGCATGCTACAAGTTGTTCGGCAGCGCCGAGGAGCATGGCCGTGTGCCCGTCGTGGCCACATGCATGCATCTTACCTGCATATTCGGAACGATGGTCGCGTCCTTTGATCTCATCGATCGGGAGCGCATCCATGTCGGCGCGGAGGGCGATCGCGGCGTCGGAATTCCCGCGACGAAGGACGCCAACGACGCCTGTTTTCCCGATGCCGCGATGCACCTCGACGCCCATTTCTGTGAGCGCTTTCGAGACCTTATCGGCCGTTCGCTCGACGGCGAACCCCAGCTCGGGATGGCGGTGAAGGTCTTGGCGGAAGGAGACCCAGTCGCTCGCATTCGGCGCGTTCATCTCGGTGAGGCTACCCCACTTCAACAGGGTCGGGGCCGACCGGCTACCGCTTGGTGAACGTTGCAAGGGCAGCGGCTGCTTCGCGGCGGAGGCCGGCATCGAGGGCACTTCGGGACAGGCGCGCGAGGAGCGGAATCGCCTCGAAGGAACCGTCGTCGGGGGATACGCCGTCGGCCGGTGTAAGTGCGGCGATCGCGCGGCGCCAGAGGCTCCGTGGGGCCGTCCCTGCTTCGAGGGCGGCGACGAGGGTCCGTCGCTCATCACCGAGGGGCGCCCCCTTTCGATAAGCGGCACTGGCGCGTCGAACCGCTTCGAGGGGCGCCAACGTCGCTTCGGCAGCGACCCAGGCGGCGTCTCGCTCGGCAAGACGCTTGGCCAAAATACGTTTTATTTCAGGACGTTCCTCGATTCCGCGCAAGGTACTCACAAAGACGGGGATCGTCGTTTTGTTGCGGTCGGCAACAAGGCGGTCGCCGGATCGGCGTAGTTCCCCCCACTCGAAACGTCGCGTCCCCAAGACGGTTGGCGCCTCGATGCCATCAGGGGCGATCATCGCTCCGCGCGGTCGGAGGGCGATGCCGAGGAGCCCGCCGAGAACGAGCCAACCGACGGTGATCCACGGATAGGGGCCGATGAAACGGTGGGGCGCGAAGGCTGAGGTGAGGAGGGATGTCTTTGGTGCAACATGCATGCAATACGCGATTGCTGCAGCGGCAAACGCCCCTACGGCGAGCGGCCCAATTCCGCGGAGGAACGCCTCTCGCGGCCTTGGGAACAACTCGACGATCTGGCGGGCGCCTTCGCGACGGAGGTAGAGCCTCCCCCGCTGGGAGCGCAGCACGAATACTCCGAGCGAAATCGCGAGCATAACCATCGTAGCGAGGAGGGCTTGCCCCCCGAGATGGTCGTAGGCCGCCATCGATTCCGACGAGGTTGCGCGCGTGCCTGAAAGCGTGCCTCCGAGGAGGGCAAGCTGAACTTCGTAGGCGCGCGCTGCGACAGTGCCAAGAAGAAGGGCAAGCCCGAAGGTCCCACGAAGCACCCAGCGGTCAAAGCGCCCACGCTCTTCCGAGAGCCAGGTCGCGTGCGCGTCGTCCATCGGCGGAGGGTTTCGGCGCGGCGGCCCCCTGTCAAGCGCGACCGCGGGTGTTTTCCGGCGTTTGGCGAAGCGCGGCGTTCAAGGTTTCGTCGCTCACCGTGCCATCGGCAATCTCCCTCAGCACCGTGGCGAGGCGGCGATCGAGGACAGCAGTGGCAGCTACGCGAACAGGGGCTTCGCCACCCTGCGCGCGAATGCGGAGCGCAGCACCGATCCGAAGGTCGTTAGGAACTCCAAGTCCGTGGAGCAGTTGCTCGTCTTCATTGGGACCGGCCGCGATGCGATAGTTCGTCGATGATTCGGCAACGCGAACGCGGAAAGCAGCGATAGATTCCGCGGCCTGAAGGCGAAGTCCGTGCAGCGCGAATCGCTCGCCATCAACCACCGCTTCTTCAATCTTTGCAAGAGCCGCGTCGACTTCGGCGAGGTCGTACTGGAAGCTCACAAACGAAACAGATCGTCCATTAAGAGTGAGCTTTCTACGTACACGATCGACGGAAACATTGCCCCATGCCGAGAATTCGCGGGAGAACGTTCCGCGTAGACGCACCCCATCCCTGCCAATTTCGAGGGTCGTCCGGCGCGTGACTCCCAGAAAGAAGAGGCAGGAGAAGGTCGTGAGGAAGGCGACCATCCACGTATCCGACGCATGTGTAACGAGGCTCGCGAAGACGGTTGCGACAAACGCACCAACGAGCGTGAGTACGTAGCGGGCAAGCACCCAAACAACGCTTACGCTCCCAAGCGGGCGAGGCACGCCTCCGTCGGAAAGCCCGAAGGTCGGAAACATTCCGCGGGCGCCGGTCGCAACAATGCGCTCGCCGCCGGGAAGGAGATAGACGTGCCCATCGGGGCGCGAATATTCACCGACCACCAACTTGGGGTGCCCGACGCGTTGGGCAGAGCCGATGAGCAGCGTCGGCGCGTAGTCGTTGGCGCCGCGCAGCACGGCGGAGGTGGCGAACCCTCGTTTCAAGAGGGAGGTGGCGATTGCCGCCGCCGGAAGAAAGAGCAAGGCAAAGCCATCCCAAGGAGTGTCACCGTGGCGTCGCCCGAAGAGGGAGAGGGCGATTAGAGGGAGCGTCGCAAAGACCGCGAGCCACCGGAGGGGCCTTGCCCAATGCCGTCGCTCGGTGCGCCATTGCACAGCGACCGGCGAGGAGGGGTTCATTGGAGGAAAGTATCGGGGATCGGGGTAATCCCCAAGGGCCGTCGACAAAAAAGAAGAGGCGAACCGTAGTGGTCCGCCTCTGCTCTCGAACGTTACTGAGTCTGCTCAGTGATGCTCGCTCTTCGTCGTTCCTTCGGGCTTTTCTTTCGCGCCTTCCACAATGCGCTTCGGAGGCTCAAACCCGCCCGGTGCATGCTTCTCGGACTCGCCAAGGTAGACATGATTGCCGGAAACATCATTGATCTCGTTCTCGCGGCGGGCAGTATCGTTCGTCGTGTAGGCGAAAAACACGCCGATGAACATCAGTCCACAGATAAAGATGGTCGCGTTGAACTTGTTGTCATGCCGAAGATGCATGAAGAAGACAACTACGAGTGTTGCCTTGACGCTCGCGATCAAAATCGCGATCGCGAGGTTCATCGCGCCGAGGTGGACGTAGCTGAGACCCACAGTGACGAGCGTGAAGAAAATCAGCCCGCTGAAGATCTTGAGGTAGTGGCTAACCGGCTCGACGTGGGAATGGATCATTCCGTCATCGGCAGCGGCGTGGTGCGAATCACTCATGGTCGGCCTTCAGCTCAGTCGATCAGGTAGAGGAGCGGGAAAAGATAGATCCAGACGAGGTCGACGAGGTGCCAATAGAGGGCCGCGATGTCGACGCCTGCGTAGTATTCCTTGGAGAAGTCGCCGCGCTCATTGCGGCGCCAAATCCAGGTAAGGACACCGATCCCGACGAGGATATGGATCGCATGGATCCCCGTCGCCATGAAGTAGATCGAGTAGAAGATATGTGCATTCTCCGGGAGCGCCGGAGATCCTTCAACGAGGTGATGAAGGTGCGGGTGGTAGAAGTGCCCGGGGAGCAGACCCGCCTGGAACTTGTGGTTGTACTCGTAGCTCTTGACGCCCAAGAAGATGAGCGCGCACAAGATCGTCAAGAGCAGGTACCGGCTCGTTCCCGCCTTGCGACCGAGCTGCGCTTCGCGAACAGCAAGTGCCGCGGTGAGGCTTGAGACGAGAAGGACGATCGTATTTCCGGCACCAATGGGGCGGTCGAGTTGGTGCGCGGCCGCGGAGAACATCTCCGGATACCAGCTGCGGAAGATCCCGTACGCGACGAAGATGCCGCTAAAGAACAGGAGCTCCTGCACGAGGAACGCCCACATGCCCACCTTAGCCGCATCAAACTGCTGCTGGGGCGTATCGAAATGGTGCGCCAGGTAGGAGGGATGGGCGTGGTCGTTGTGACCGTGCTCGTCGTGGCCGTGGTCGTCGTGACCTTCGGGCACTTCCGTGGTGGCGTCGGCGGTTGCCGCTTCGCTGCTCATCGTAGAGACTCCAGGGATTTCTCGGTTCAGAGCCGACTCCCGGTACTTTGACGCCCGCCGAGTAGACTCGGTCAAGGGCGGCGGGGCGTCTTGTCACGCCATACCTGGGTTCGGAAAAAGAAGGAAGGGGCTGTGGTCAGCGATGCCGGCCACAGCCTCGGGCCATTCAGTCGTCGGCATCGGCGGGGCGTTCGCCCGGCGCGTACCCTTCGTCGAGTTCCGCCTCAGTCGCGAGGTGGTAGTCGTAGGGGCCACGGGTGATGACCGGCTGGTCGACGAAGTTGTGGAAGGGAATCGGCGTCGGCGTCTGCCACTCGAGAGCGGCGGAACCCCAAGGATTGCGCGGCGCATCCTTCCCCTGCTGGAGGGACTGAACGAACATCACGAGCATCACGAGAAAGCCGAGACCGAGAATCCAGGAGCCAATCGTGGAGACTTGGTGGAGCGACTGGAACTCGGGAAGGTAGTCGTAATAGCGGCGCGGCATGCCACGCGAGCCGAGAACGAACTGGGAGAGGAAGGTGACGTTGAAGCCGATGAAGACGAGCGCAAAAGCGACGCGCGCCATGCCTTCGTTGTACATCTTGCCGGTGAACTTCGGCCACCAGTAGTGGAGCCCGCCGACGAACGCGATGACGGTACCGCCGACCATGACGTAGTGGAAGTGCGCGACGACGAAGTAGGTGTCGTGGAGGTGCACGTCGACGGCGAGCATCGCGAGGAAGAGCCCCGTGAGACCGCCAATCGTGAACAAGAAGATGAAGCCGAGCGCGTAGAGCATCGGAGACTTCAACGAGATCGAGCCCTTGTAGAGCGTCGTGACCCAGTTGAAGACCTTCACGCCCGACGGGATACCGACGAGGAAGGTGAGGGCCGAGAAGACCATCGTCGAGTACTCGCTCATGCCAGCGACGAACATGTGGTGACCCCACACGAGGAAGCCGAGGAGCGCGAGACCGAGGGACGACATCGCGATGAAGAAGTATCCGAACGGAGCGCGACGGCTAAACGTGCAGATAATCTCGGAGATGACGCCCATGCCCGGGACAATCATGATGTAAACGGCCGGGTGGCTGTAAAACCAGAAGAAGTGCTGGAACAGGACCGGGTCGCCGCCCATCGAAGGGTCGAAGATCCCGAGGCCGAAGGCGCGCTCAAAGATGAGCAGGAAGAGCGTGATCGCGAGGACCGGGGTCGCGAGGACCTGAATGATCGACGTCGCGTAGAGCGCCCAGATGAAGAGCGGTAGGCGCTTCCAGCTCATGCCCGGCGCACGCATGGTGTGCACGGTGGCGATGAAGTTGACGCCGGTGAGGATCGAGCTGAACCCGAGGATGAAGGCCGCCGTGAGCATCGGGATGACGCTCGTGTTGGTGAACTTCGAGGAATACGGAGTGTAGAACGTCCACCCGGTGTCCACGCCGCCGTGGATCATCGTGTAGAGGCCGAAGACGGCACCGAGCAACCAAACGTAGAAGCTCGTGAGGTTCAGTCGCGGGAACGCGACATCTTTCGTACCGAGCTGAATCGGCAAAAAGATATTCCCAAGCGCGCCGGGCACGGCCGGAATGATGAACAAGAAGACCATCACGATGCCGTGCATCGAGAAGACCTTGTTGTACTGCTCCGCCGTCATGATGGTACGGCCGGCAGTGAAGAGTTCGAGGCGAACCAACAGCGCGAGGATGCCGCCAAGAAGGAACGCAGCGAGTACCCCGATGAGGTACATGATGCCGATCCGCTTGTGATCAAGCGTGAAGAGCCAGGACTTCAGGCCCTTCTCCGCGAGATAACTCTCGTGCGGGTCGTGCGCCTCGGTTTTTCCGCCGAGGCCTGGCGTTGCTACCGTTGCCATGAGGTGGTTTCCCTGTCTCTTTCCGTCACTTCGTCGTCTTTAGGTAAGCAATGATCGCGTCGACCTGCTTTTCCGTAAAGACGAACGGGGGCATGTTGCCGTTTTCAAAGGTTTTTACGATCTTCGCTTGCGGGCGAAGGATCGATTCGCGCACGTAGTTCTCGTCCACTTTGACCTGCTCGCCAGTGGTGAGCGTTTCAGTCCGTCCCCAAACCCCTTTAAAGGTCGGTCCGGTTGCCGCGCTTCCATCAACGCTGTGGCACGTGGTGCACCCCTTGCCCTTGTAGAGCTGCTCGCCCCAAAGCGCCGTGCCGTTCTCTTTGTCTTTGAGTTCGGCGGGGATGTCCTTGATTTTCTTGAGGTGCGCCTCGTATTCGGCCTCAGTCACGATCTTGATCTTCGAAAGCATCGAGAAGTGACCACCGGCCGTCGGGCCAGCGCCCGCGCCGCAGTACTCGGCGCAGAACACCTGGGCCTCACCAAGCCGGTTCGGCGTAAAGGCGAGTTGCGAGTACATACCGGGAACGACGTCCTTCTTCAGGCGGAAGGCCGGAACGAAATAGTCGTGAAGAACGTCGCTCGACGACATGACCATCTTCACCGGCTTGTTGACCGGCAGATAGAGAGCGTCGCCGGACTCCGGCGTCCCATCTGGGTACTGGTAGCTCCAGTTCCAGCGGGCACCACGCACGCGGATTTCGAGGGCATTATCGGCGGCCACCGCATTGCGGATGTACGCCGAATAGCTCACGTGGAACATCCAGACGATGAGGAGCACCGGCGGGACCGTCCAAGAGAGCTCGAGGGCCGTATTCTCCTGGGTGGGTGCCGCGGATACGCCCTTACGACGCCGGTATTTCCAGACAAAGTAGAGCGTCGCCGCGGTGATACCGACGGTGAATACGACGCTAAACCAGTAGATAAAATAATAGAGCCAGTCGATGGCGTCCGCCCCGGTGGACATGGCCACCGGGAGCTGGAGCGTCGAAGAGGCGGGCTCGTTTGCGTCGAGAAGCGGCTGCTGGAACATGGGACCTACGTGGGGTACCGGTCAGGCGGAGGGGCCGGAGTCTTCGGCCGGCGAGAGGGGGGTCGGGCTGAGAAGGCCGCCGGTTTTCCGACGCCGCTCCCGTAGCCAGAACAGGGCAAGAGTGCCACCAAGAAGTAACGCGGTGATGACACCGCCCAGCTTCATGACGTTTTTTGCGACGAGGACGTACTTGGATTGCTTCCCGTCGTACATGAAGCAGTAGAGAATGACCTGATCGATCGTGGAGATGTGGTTCCCCTTGGAGGCCTCGATAAGGCCGATCTTCAGGTCGTTCGGTGAGTATTCGAGCCCATAAAGGTAGCGGGCGAACTCACCGTTGGGGGCCACCAGCATGATGGTGGCCGGGTGACCATACTGGGACGACGCTGCGTCGTACTGGTATTCGAGGCCGGCAGCATCGGCGGCGCGGTCGATGGAGACCTTGTCGCCGATGAGAAAGTGCATTCCGGACGCAGGGCCGTCCCCACGACCGTATTTACTGAGAATTTCGTTCCGCTTTCGATTGGTGCGGCCGAGCTCTTCCTTCGGATCGATCGAGAGCACGATGACGTCGTACTCTTTGCCGACCGTCCAATCGATCCCCTTGAGCCCCTTCACCGTCGCGTCGAGCACCATGCTGCATAGCATCGGGCAGGAGTGGTAGGCGAAAACGAGGACCGCCGGTTTCTTGCCGGAAAAGTAAGTGCCTAGCGTGACCGAAGCGCCCGTCTCATCGCGAAAGTTCGCGTCTTTCGGGAGGATTCCACCGAGGTGTTCTTTGACCCCGACATGCTCCAGCTTCGGACCCTCGGCCACCGGAGTTCCCGGATCCCGCGTGCGGTCGGTGTACTGGGCGCGCGCAAGAGCGGGCACGAGCAGTAGTGCGAGTGCAGCGAGGAGGGGGAAAATCCGGCGTAGCATAGGGCGTTCAGTGACCGGGGGCGCCGGCGTCTGCGGTCGGGGGCTTAGAGCCGCCGTCTGCAGTCGGCGAGAGGGTGGTCGATCCATCGACGCCCGCGTCGCTCGTGGTCGGTACAACCGGGGCAGCGGGCGGCGCGGCAACGACCGGGGTGGCCGTGTCGAAAGTCTTCGGGAGCTGCGCCCAACCCTTCATCGCCCCGAGGTCGTCGGACGGTTGCGGAGCGATCACAACGCCCGCTCCTTCGCGGCCGGCAGCGACGCGAGACATCGCCTGGTCGATGGGGATAGGTGCGTTATCAAGCGCCTTCTTCTCTTCTTCACGGAGCCGGATAAGCGCCTCGGGAGAAGCGAGCTTCTCCTGGGCAGACGCCTCCGCCATTGAGATGAAGTAGGAGTCGAAGACGAACTTGAGTGCGCCCAGGCTGATGACCGTGCCGAAAGCGACGATCAAGATGACGCGATTGCGGGTTCCGGATTTGTCGAAAGCCATGATCGTGCCTCAGGCGTTGTGGAAGTGAATCGCACGCTGAATGCGCGGATCCCCGACCGGGATAAGTGCGTGCTTGGTCATCCGGAAGAAGACGTAGGCGAAGTAGATGCCACCAACCGCCATCGGACAGGCGATATCAAGCCAGTGAAACTCAAACGAGTAGTGTTTGAAGTTCGGCATGACGAACCAGTACCAGTCGACAGCGTGCATCACGAGAAGCCAGGCGGCGCCAAGCTTGAGGCTCGGGAGTTTGCGCTTCACATTGCGTGAAAGGAGCAAGAAGAAGGGGACAACGAAGTGGAAGACCAGAAGGATGAGGCTAACGCCTGCCCAGGGACCGGCGCCAGCACCGGGCTCAGCGCTCGCATCCCAACGATAGTGGTAGTAGGTCGTCTCTTCCGGGAGACCGGCGTACCAGATCAAGAGGAACTGGCTGAAGCCGATGTAGGCCCAGAAGACGTTGAAGCCGAACATCAACTTCCCGAGATCGTGGAAGTGCTCCACGTTCACGACGCTCTTGAGGTAGCCCGCGTCACGCAGGCTCATCGTGATGAGGATGATGACCGCGAGGCTGGCGACGGCAGCCGTCGAGAAGACGTATACGCCGAAAATCGTTGAAAACCAGGAGGGGTCGAGCGCCATGACCCAGTCGAAGGCGCTGAACGTCAGGCTGAGCGCAAACGCCATCATCGCAAGCGGCGAGGCGGCCTGGGCCCGAAGGGTCAATCCGACTTCCTTCGACTTGTCCTGGCGAACGGAGAGGTTGAAGAACATCGTGCCGAGGATGACCCAGGCGAGGATGTAGAAGACGGCACGGCCGTAGAAGAAGTTGAGGTTAAACCACCCCTTCTTCTTGTCGAGGGTCTCGACGTGGGCGACGTGATTCGGGTCGTGCCCTTCGTGACCAGCGTGCTCGGCGGTTGCGCCATGCTCAGCTGCGACGGCGTGCTCGGGAGCCGCACCGTGCTCTTTGGCAGCCTCTTTGGCTTCCGGCTTCGCTTCGCCGGCGGGGGCCGTGTGCTCTTCCGCGTAGGCCTGCGTCTCCACGAGGGAGGCGTGGCCGCCCGGGGTGCCAGCAACGGTCTCGTACCAGTCGAAATGCTTGATGTTGATGAGGATCGGGAGCGCGAGTACGGCCATCACCGGGAGGCCGCTGGCGAGGAACTCGGCAACGCGACGGACGGTAACACTCCAGCCAGCCGACGTTAGGCGCTGGATGAGCACAAAGAAGAGTGCCCCCAGCGCGATCGTCAGAATGGTGAAGTAGCCGAAAATGTAGGAGTAAACGAACCGATGAGCGTTCTCCGCCGTCATCGCGCCGGCGACCGCCGTGAGGGCTCCGACCGCGCCGATGAAGGCGGCAACTTTCCAGGCAGAACTCCAAGGGCCGCCTTCGCGGATCATGAAGTTCTTTTCGCTAATTTCGACGTTGGAAGCCATGTCGTGGTCCCGGATCAGTGGGCGGAGGCCGCCGGTTTCGGCGCCGAGGCGGCCGGGGCAGCGGAAGGGGCAGACCCGCTCGGTGCGGGGGCCGAAGTCGATGCGGACGGCGCCGCGGAAGCCGTTGCCGGGACTGCAGCTGCGGTCGGCGCGGGGGCCGGAGCGGTCGGGTCATCGGGCTTTTCGTCGCCGAGACGCGGGTTGGCGAGCTGAAGCGCACGGACGTACGCGACAATAGCCCAACGATCGTGAACGCTTAGCATCTGCCCGTAGGGGGGCATGTTGCTCTTGCCATTCTCGACGGTCGCGTAGAGCTGTCCGTCCGGCATGTGACGGAGGCGGTCCTGGTGGAAGGTCGGGGGAAGGAAGGCTGCTGCGCCACCGGCCTGGGCGCGTGCGGTGACGGCCCCTTTTCCGTTGCCGGTGCCGTCGTGGCAGGGGGTGCAGAAGATGCCGTAGCGTTCTTTGCCACGCTTCAGCATCGGATCCATACCGCCAAAGCTCGCAACGGATTCTTGTGGAATCGTGAGCACGTAGCCGGAGTTGTCTTCGAGCCGCCCCTTCAGAAGGCGCGGGTCGGTCTCCATTTCGCGAGAGACAGCACCTTCAACCGCGGGGCGCATCGTGCGCTTGTCGGCGAAGAACGTGCTCTCGGACTGGATGTCGTAGCGGGGCTGGTCGTACATGTTCCGGATGCCGACGATCGGCGAGTCCTTCGACGTTTGACCACGGCACGCGGCGAGGGCCGACGAGGTGAGAATAAGCGCAAAAACGAGTTTGGATCTCACGGCGCGTCCTCCGAGACTTCGTCGTCTTTGTCGGCCACGAGTTCGATGTTCGTCGGATGGGTCGCCTCGAGGAGCTTCTTGGTCTTCTCGAGGTTGAACTTCGGGTCGCTGCTCTCCACGGAGATGAAGAACTTATCGTCCGTCGCCGACGCGAACCGGTCCGAGTTGAAGATCGGGTGGTGGTGACGGGGGAGCTGATTGAGACCAAACATCCCGAAGACTGCCGTCAGCGCGCTGAAAAGGATGGTGAGTTCGAAGAGAATCGGCACCATCGAAGGGATCGAAAACGCCGGCTTCCCGCCGATGATGAGCGGGTAGTCGACCCCGTTCATCCACCAAATCATCAGAAACCCGAGCGAAACCCCAGTGATACCGGCGGGGAGAACCAACCAACCGAGGCGGCTGTCAGGAAGTCCCATCGCTTGATCCATGCCGTGGACCGGGAACGGAGTGTGGGCGTCGAAAGCGGCGTACCCGGCGTCGCGGAGCTTTTCCGCGGCGTGAACACAGGCGCCGGCCGACTCGTATTCGGCAAGATAGAGCGTCAAAGTCTTATCGGACATAGGTCACTCCGCAGGTTGTGCGGCCGGCTCCTCATGGGCGTCTTCGTCGTGGCCATGGGCGTCGTCGTGAGACGCATGGCTGGGATCCCAGTGGGGATCTGCTTCCGGGAGAGTCGCCTTCACTTCCGCGATTGCAATCATCGGAATCCACCGAATGAAGAGCAGGAACAGCGTGAAGAAGAGGCCGAGCGTACCGAAGTAGATGAAGATGTCGATGAGCGTCGGGCGGAAGTAGCCCCAGCTCGACGGAAGGAAGTCGTGGAAGAGGGACGTCACAATGATGACGAAACGCTCAAACCACATTCCGATGTTGACGAGGATCGACACCACGAAGCTGACGGCGATGTTGTTGCGGAGCTTCTTCGACCAATAAAGCTGCGGGCTGATGACGTTGCAGCTAACCATGATCCAGTAGGCCCACGCGAACGGCCCGCTTGCACGGTTGTGGATGAAGACGTGCCGCTCGAAATCGTTGCCCGAGTAGTAGGCGATGAAGAATTCCATCGCGTAGGCGTACCCGACGAGTGATCCGGTCAAGAGGATGATTTTATTCATCAACTCGAGATGCTTCTGGGTCACGAGGCTCTTCATGCCGTACACCGCGCGGGTGATGAGCATGAGCGTCATGACCATCGCGAAGCCGGAGAAGATGGCGCCAGCGACGAAGTACGGGGGGAAGATCGTCGTGTGCCAGCCCGGGATGACGGAGGTCGCGAAGTCGAAGGAAACGACCGAGTGCACCGAAAGCACGAGCGGAGTCGAGAGGCCTGCGAGGAGCAGGTAGGCACGCTCGTAGTGCTGCCAGTGCCGGTTTGAAGAGCGCCAACCGAGGGCGAGGGCTCCGTAGACAAGGCGGCGGACTTTCGTCTTCGCCCGGTCGCGGAAGGTGGCGAGGTCAGGGATGAGCCCGACGTACCAGAACAGGAGCGACACGGTGAAGTAGGTCGAAACTGCGAAGACGTCCCAAAGGAGCGGGCTCTTGAAGTTCGGCCAGAGCGCCATCGAGTTCGGGAGCGGCGGCATATAGTAGGCGTACCAAATGCGCCCAACGTGAATGCCGGGGAAGATCAGTGCGCAGATAACCGCAAAGATCGTCATCGCTTCCGCGAATCGATTGATGGCCGTTCGCCACTTCTGACGGAAGAGGAAGAGGACGGCCGAGATCAGCGTTCCTGCGTGGCCGATGCCGATCCACCAAACGAAGTTGGTGATATCCCAGGCCCAATAAACGGGGGAATTGTTTCCCCAAACGCCGATACCCGTCCAGATCAGGTAGCCGATGGCGGCGCCGAGGATTCCGGTAAAGTTGACGGCGATCAGGAAGCCGATCCACCAGCCACGCGGAGCCTTCGTTTCGGTGACGACCGCGACCGTTTCGGTGATCGACTTGAAGGTCGTCCCCTCGGCAACGAGCGAAACTTCGCCGAGTTCCTTAATAGGGAGGTTGTGCGAACTCATCAGCCCATCTCCGGATTGAGATTACGGATTTTGCCGAGGTGAGAGGTACGCGGATGCGTGCCAATCTCCGCGAGAAGGCGGTAGGCGCGGTCGTTTCCGCGGAGGCGAGCGACGCGGCTCGTCGGATCGTTGAGGTCGCCAAAAGCGATCGCTTCCGTCGGGCACGCTTGCATGCAGGCCGACTTGATGTCGCCGTCCTTGAGGGTGCGCCCTTCGCGTTTCGCGGAGATCTTCCCCTCTTGAATGCGCTGCACGCAGTAAGAACACTTCTCCATGACGCCGCGCATGCGGACGGTCACGTTCGGGTTCTTCTGCATGCGCTCAACTTCGGGGATCTCCCCGTCGACGCCGTTGTAGTTCAAGTAATTGAACCGGCGGACCTTGTAGGGGCAGTTGTTCGCACAGTAGCGGGTGCCGATACAGCGGTTGTACGCGATATCATTGAGACCTTCCGGCGAGTGCTCCGTCGCGTTGACCGGACACACGTTTTCGCAGGGGGCCTCTTCGCACTGGACGCACGCGACCGGCTGGAAGACGAGCTTCGGATCGTTTTCGTCGATGCCGATGAAGTAGCGGTCGATGCGGAGCCAGGCCATTTCGCGGCCACGCATGACTTGCTCCTTGCCGACGGCGGGGATGTTGTTCTCCGCTTGGCAGGCGACGACGCAGGCATTGCAACCGGTGCAGGCGTTCATGTCGATCGCCATGCCCCACTTGAAGCCGGACGGGTTCGTCGGGGAGCCCTTCGAATAATCGACCGGCTTCCAGAGCGGGAGCACCTTCGGATCCGGGGTACCGGGTCGCGAGTGCTTCTCGTCCTTTTTGTCTTCGTAAGGGAACTGGGGAAACTTCGGGTTCGCCTTGTACTCGGCGAGCGTCGCGTCGATAGCGATCGCGCGCCCTTCCATCGAGGCGTGCTCCTGGGTCTGGACGAAGCGGTAGCGCTTGGTGTCGACGTCGAAGGGGCCGACGGGACCGGTCCGACCGACAAGCGGCCCCGCCTCGCTCGCCTTGCCGAGATCGGCAAAACGATTGGCGATTCCGGCGATTTCGCCCGGTCCGAGCTTCTGAACCTTGACGCCCGTGGCGAAGCCGAAGGCGTCGGTTGTGCGGAGCGGCTCAACGAGGAACCCGTGGCGGTCGCCGTAACGACCGATCTCTTGGTAGCCCCAGCCGAGGGTCAACGCGATCGTGTTGTCCCCCTGCCCTGGCAAGATCCAGACGGCGACATCGATCGGCTGGGCTCCGTCCTTCGTAAACCGGAGGACGTCTCCGCTCTCAACGCCGATCGCTTTCGCGGTGGTCGGCGAGACGAACGCGGCGTTATCCCAGGAGATTTTGGAAACCGGGCACGGGAGCTCGAGCATCCAGGGGTTGTTCGCGTTGCGCCCGTCGAAGAGGCGCGAGTCGGGTGCGAACGTCACTTCGAGGCTCTGGGCGCTCGGAGCGTCGGCGCGCTTCGCCTTCTGAAGTTCTGCAGCGATTTCTGCGCTCTTCGGAGCGGCGGCGATCGCCTTGGTAACGACCGTCGAGAGGACGCCCTTCTTGAGCGCCTCGGCCCACGCCTTGTCGAGGGTTCCGAGGAACCCGCCCGACTTGACGAGCGTCGCGCGGACGAGCTCGTAGCCCTTGGCCGTCTCGTTCGCGAGGGCGGCAAGGATTTCGATTTCGCTCTTCGCGCCGTGGAGCGGCGCAATGAGCGGCTGCTGAATCGCGAGGACGCCGGTCTGGCTGCGGAGGTCGCCCCAGGTCTCCAGTTCAAGCGCGAGCGGCACGTGCCAGGTCGAGGCCTTGGCGGTCTCGTTCTGGTGGGTGGTGACGGCGATGACCGTCTTCGCTTTTTTAAGCGCTTCTGCGAACTTGAGGTCGCTCGGAGCCTGGCGAACCGGGTCACCACCGAGGATGATGAGCTGCTCAACCTTGCCTGCCTCGAGGTCCTTTGTGAGGGCCTTGAGGTCGGAAACCTGATCGTCGGCCTGATCCTTGTCGGCGACCGGGTAGTAGCTGACCGTCGAACCGTCGTTCAGGAGCGCCTTGTTGATGGCGTGAACGAGGGCGTGAACGCGCGCCGGCTGGCGAGCGCCGGCGACGACTACGCTCTTCCCCTTGTTCGCTGCAAGATCCTTGGCGACGGCGGCGATCCAGGTCGCCGGAACGTCGACCTTGGCATCGAGGGAGCCGAGCGGACCGAGGTCGATCGCGTGCTTGGAGGCGAGCTCCTTCGCGAGCGCGATGGCGTAGGCTTCGACCTGGGAGGACGGGAGGCGGAGGCGGTGATCCGCGGTCGAACCGGTGACCGTGAGCGACGGCTCGACGACGTAGAGCCGGTTCATCGGGTCGTTCGGCGACTCGCAGCGGCGGCGCTTTGCGAACTGCTTCGCCGCGCGGACCGCGCCCGCTTCCGTGTCGAAGACGTCGGCGTCGAGGGTGAGAACGATCGCAGCCTGGTCGTAAGCGTAGACCGGGTTGGCCGCTTCGCCGAAGGCGAGCTTCGTCCCCTGGCGGACGTTCGACTCATTCACCGAAGCGAACGTGTGGAACTGGGCGCCGGAGAGCCGCGCCTTGACGGCATCGCGGAGGCGAAGGAACGTCGGTGAGATCGACGGCGCAGCGAGGATGCGGAGCTTGGCGCCGTTGCTCGCCGGGAGGCTTGCAACGAATGCCTTGAACTCCTTCTCGAAGGCTTCCCAGGTGATCTCTTTGCCGGCCGCCGTCGGTGTCGTCGAGCGATCGGGATCGTAGAGGTTCCAGACGAGCGCCTGGGCCATCGCGTCGGTCGCGCCGAGGCTCGTCGGGTGATCTGGATTCCCCTCGACCTTCGTCGGACGCCCTTCGTGGGCTTCCACAAGGAGACCGAGTGCTTCGCCGCGCAGTTCGCGAACGGTCGCGAAATGGTAGGAAAGACCCGGAAGTGCGTACTCCGGCGCCTTCGCGTAGGGGAGGATCTTCTCGATGGGGCGGCGAGCGCACGCAGCGAGCGTGGCCGAGGCGCCGGCAAAGAGGAAGAACTCGCGGCGACCGACGCGGGTCACGTCGGTCGGGTCGTTTGCGTTCGCCTTTTTCGGCGGCGTAACGACGTCGACGTCGGACAGCGATTCTTCAAATTCACGAACCGCGCGGTCCTGAACGGAAGAGGGGTCGTTCTTTTCCCCGAGAGTGCGCCAAGCGATCGGCGCGCCTTCGGAGGCGCTCGTAATTTCGTAGGGTTTGCGGCGGCTCATCGGTGGCACCCAGAGCAGTGCTGCGGGGGGTGAACTTCGGGGGGCGTCCAGTTTTTCGCCATTTCGGGGCGCCACTCCATGTTGGTGACCTGATCCTTCGGCCGAAGATTCGGCTTCGGGTCGCGGTGGCACTCGAGGCACCACCCCATGCTCAGCGGCTTGTCCTGGCGCACAACCTCCATCTGATCGATGCGGCCGTGGCAAGAAACACAGCCAACTCCGGCAGATACGTGCGCGGAGTGGTTAAAGTAGGCGTGGTCCGGCAACTTGTGGACCTTGACCCATTCCAGCGGCTCGCCAGAGGCCCACGACTCACGGACCGGCGTAAGACGCCCGCTTTCCGTTTTTACCAGCGAGTGACAGCCCATACAGGTCTGCGTCGGTGGAATCATCGCGTGCGCCGATTTCTCGACGTTGGCGTGGCAATAGCGGCAGTCCATACCCATCTGGCCTGCGTGCAGCTTGTGGCTGTACGGGACCGGTTGAGTTGGCGCGTAGCCGACTTGGAAGTTCTTCGGCGTCACGTAGTACCAGACGCCTCCGACCACGGCCGGACCGAGGAGGCCCAGCACAGCGGCGGCGACCAGCGGGAGCTTGTTCAGCGAGCGAGGGAAGAGCTGCATCGTTGTGTGCGGCGGGTGATGGGGCTGTACCAAGACGCGGTGCGGCCCTTTGTCGCGGCGCCCTTATAGAGGAGGCGAACACCGAGATACAACCCTGCGACGTGCCTTTCTCGCGGATTCCGACGCGATGCAGCAGTTACGCGCAACCGTTGCGCAAACGAGACATAAATACCCTTACGTAAGGGTATGACTTTGGCAGCTTCGGCCTGGAAAGGGGCCGGTTTCGTCCACCCCATGCGCAACGCGCCCCCCCTTTTGGAGGGGGCGCGTCCCCAAATCGGTCAGCCGACTTTCTCGGCGACGCACCTACGCTCGGTCCCTTGCGCGAGGGCGCCCCCCTCGCCGCGCGCTTCGGGCATCGGTTTCGTCCCGAGGGCGCGGAACAACTCCCCACGAAGCGCTTCCGCTTCCGCCGATCGGGGGGCCCGCGCCTCCGCTTCCCCGCCCATCAGCTTATCGCCGAGGGTCATGGCGAGGAGGCTATCGAGGAGTCCGCCGGTGCCGTTCGTCCCAACGACCATCTTCGGGACGACGTCGATCTTCGTCTTTTCGACCGCCTCGGCGAATTGTTTCATCACTTCGCGAGTTACCTGGAAGCGAGGCCCGCCATAGGCACGGACCTGCTCTTCGATCGCAAGCGCCTCCGCCAGCCCAAGACACGCGGTCCGTTCGGCCTCGGCTTCGGCGAGCTTACGAATACGAAGCGCCTCCTGAATGCTCTTCTCATAGGCGGCTTTGCCGGCATTCGACTCGATTTGAATCGACAATTCCGAGGCGGTGAGGCTCGCCTGGGTGCGTGCGCGTGCCTCGGCTTCGCGGAGTTCGCGCTCCTTCACCGATGCCTTCTCTTGACGAGCGTACGTCTCGATCTGCTCAGCAGCGATTTGACGAGAGCGAAGTTGTTCGAGGACTTGCTCGATGTGGGTATCCCCTGCACCGGAGGCCGGAGTCCCGATCAAGACCTCCTCGAGCTCCAGGTTGTAGCGACCAAATCGCACGCGCATTTCTCCCGTTGCATCGCTCTGGATGGCACTCCGATCTTGAATGAGCTCGATCAGTGTCCTCGTTTGACCGACGTTCTTAAAATAGGCGGCAATCATCGGATCGAGCATTTGTTCAACGAGCTTCTTCACGTCGCCAAAGCGCTGAACGACGAGCGGCGCCTGCCGGTAGTCAATATGCACCACCACCGAGAGCGGAAGGTTCGGCTCGAAGGCATCCTTGGTGATCAGACTAATTTCACTGAGGTTTTCGTCGAGCTTGTGGGCACCAATCTGGGCACGATTCCACTTCAGAATGAAGTTGGTCGTCGGCACGAGGATGACCTTCCCCGCGAAGGTGTTGAACGCGTATTTCCCCGGCAAGAGCGGCTCCGCGAGGACGCCGCGATGGCCGGCGGCGACGAGTTCCCCGTGGCTGTATTCGTTCCCGGAGACGTCGAGCCCGCGCTTGCCGACGTAGCTGACGACGACCCCCACGTAGCCGACGTCGACCACTGTCTTTGCGATAGGCTCCACCGTCGCAAAGAGTCGATTGATAAAGTAGGTCCCTTCTACGAGGACTTGCAGTTGACGTCCTCGGTGACCGCCGGCGGAAAGGAAGGCCTCGGGGTCTTGAAAGTTGTTGTGAAAGGAGCTTGCCTGGTTCTCGTCGCCGACGACAGGCGCGATAATCTCCCCCTGCGGCAGCGAAGGCCCGTCGTGGACGATCACGACGCCGAGAAGGTCATCTCCCCCTTTGATGACGATGGGGTCGAATCCCTGACGATCGAAGATCGTTTGCGACATATTGCGAAAGGTTCGCTCATCGTCGGAATTGAGAGGAATGAAGAAGCTCTGCGCCTCGGTGAGAACGACAAACTGAGCCAAGTTGATGGCGTAGGTGCCTGAACGCAGCACAAGGCGTTGAGGCCCTTTCTGCCCGCCGACGCGAAGGAATTCGCGAGCGTTCTGAAAGTCTTGCGCATCTCGGTTCGACGCGAGCGTCTGCATCGGCCCGAGGGGGGCGCCGTCGCGGGCGAAGACATAGCCAATTTTCCCTTGGGGAATCGTCACCAAGGGGGCCTTGATGACACGATACTGGAGCGGAAATCGAAAGTGGATGCCGCCGCGCAGGACCTCGGGAAGAAACCCTGCTTCTCCCGCGAGGGCGAGAAATCCGCCTTCAACGGAACCGCGTGAACTCCAGCGCTTTTCGACGACGCCGATTCGGTCGTTCGGAATGACGTGAATCCCGGATATCAGCAGTGAAATTAGAACGGCGGCGACCACGACGAGCGTGACCGCCTGCGGGGAGAGCTGGGCGAGCATTCCGATTTTTCCTTCTGGCTCGCGCTTCGCGCATCGTCCGATAGACGGGGTAAAAAAAGCGCCCCAGCGTCGAGCCGCCGACCATCGTGGCAATGAAGCGGAAACGCTCAAGAGCAAATCGGACAAATCGGTCGACGGCCGCCACCTTCAAATGGCACGACTTTCGCGTTGCCAACGGCGGAGCGGCGCGCGACTGTGCCAGCGATGGCACGCATCCTCCTCGCGCTCGCAACGACGGATTTTGACCCGACCGAAGCAGCGATTCCGTGGCGCATCCTCACGCAAGCGGGGCACGAAGTGCTCCTGGCGACAGCGGGCGGCGTACGGGCGACTCCGGATTCGTTGATGCTTACCGGGGAAGGGCTCGACCTGTGGGGAGCAATACCCGGTTTGAAAAAGGCGACAATTGTCGGCGCCGTACTGCGCGCAAATGCCGAGGCTCGAGCGGCCTTTTCCGCCATGGCGGCATGCCAGAGTTATCAAACGCCAATCCCGTTCGCAGACCTCGCCGCCGATGCATGGGATGGGCTCATCCTGCCGGGTGGGCATCGGTCGGCGGGAATCCGCCCCTACCTCGAAGACAAAGCACTTCGAGCGTTTGTCTTAGGAATGTTCACCGCCGAGAAGCCAGTCGGCGCGATCTGCCACGGGGTGGTCGTCGCCGCGCGAGCGCGACGCGCCGATGGCCGGTCGGTGCTGTACGGTCGCAAGACCACCGGACTGACCTGGCGGCAAGAGAACCTTGCGAATCAAATCGCGAACATTACGCGATTCTGGGACAGAAACTATTACCGAACCTACATCGAGGAGGCTGGCGAGCCTCCGGGGTTTCGGAGCGTTGAGTCGGAAGTCCGGCGCGCGCTCGCCTCCCCCAACGATTTTCTGGACGTCGCACGCGACGACGGCGACTTCCGTCGCAAAACCGATGGAATGCATCGAGATAGCGACGATGACAACCGGCCCGCCTTCGTCGTCCGCGATGGGAACTACGTCTCGGCACGATGGCCCGGCGACGCATTTACGTTTGCGAAGGCGTTCGCGAGTCTCCTTTGACGTCAGGGTGACGGGAGAGGATAGCGATACACGTCAGCCGTACTGCCGAAGAGCTCGATCGTCTTCTCAAAGCAAGCACCGAGCGCCGTGGCGACCCGAATCGAGGCGCTATTGTCGCGCCGAATGAAGCTTGCGAGCCCAGTTTTCTGGGTGTGAAGACGCGTGGCGAGCTGGCGATTCCCGTGGGCAAGTACGGCACGCGCCCCTTCGGAAGCGTAGCCATGACCGCGAGCGGCGGTAGTCAAAGCGTAGGAAATTTCGGGACATTCCCAGCCTTCCGGCTCCCAGAGCCCCATCCTGCCGAGGAAGACGCCGGACGCCCGGTCCTCCACGGCCCAAAGGCCGAAACCGCGAATTTCCCAATGGCCTATCATGGCCGCGACGGCCCGCCACGCGATGGCGCGCGTTTGTGGAGTCCCGTCGCCAAGAAAGCGCATCGTTTCCGGATCACGCTGCATAGCGATCATCGGCTCTACGTGCTGGGCAGCGAGCGGAACGAGACGAAGGCGCGCCGTGTCTAGTGTCGGCTTCAATCGTCCTTCCCCTTCTTTCCGAACCAGCGCGCGACGGAGAAAAGGACGACCGCACCGAAGACGCTCCCGATCCACCCGGCGGTCCCGCCGTGGGCGGAGGTGCCACGGAGGAGGTCCCCAACGAAGCCGCCTACGAACGACCCACCGATGCCGAGCAGGCTCGTTTTCACGAACCCCATCTTCTGATCGCCGGGGAGGAGGGCGCGGGCGATGAGGCCGACGAAGAACCCGAAGACGACGAAGCCGATGAGGTGCATGGGCCTTTCCCCTAAGACGCGATTGGCGAAACGGAAGCGCCCTTGCGCCGATTCTTGGCTGAGTCGCATTGAGCCATAATGAGCCATGACGAGCCGTCAAGTCTCAAGAACACGCGGGATCCTCACATTTAAAAGAGAATTCGATGGCACGCGGCTCGCTAAGCACCTCGTATGCGATTCACCGCCCTCCTCGCCGCCCTCGCCTTCGCCCCCCTCCTCGCCTGCGCCGACGACGCCACGACGACGGCCTCCCCCACGCCTTCCCCGACCGGCTCATCGACCACCACGCCGGAAACGCCGCCCGCGAAACCGAAACTCTCGGACGCCGATCGCGCCCTTGCCAAAGAGCAGCTCTCGGCGAAGTGGCTGGGCACCTTTGTGGGGACGCGCACGATGCCGGGGACCGACGGGGGCAACGTCGAAGTGCCGGTCGAACTCGTCGTCGAAATCGATAAAGATCTTCCTGTGATCCGGTGCGGAAATACCAACTCCGACCTTCGATGCATCGATGTCGCGACCGCGGTGCTTCCCCTCCGCGCGACGCTCAGTTACCCGAACCAGGATCGCGGCTCGGAAGTGCTCTTCGGTCGCGCCGCATTGCTCTTTGCCCTTATCGGCGGTGGAAGCTCCAACACGGACGGCGTGCCGAGCTTTCGAGACGGGGGCTACACGAGTGGAAGTGTGATGAGCGAAGAAGCGGGATTCACCATTGATGGAGTCGAGTGGCCTGCGACCGCCACCGCCTCCGGAACCGGCGTCGAAACCGTCGTCAAGAACCCGGATAACGCGAGCTTCAAGTTGGTCCTCCGTCGCTCCGCGAAGTGAGCGTGTGCGGCGTCGGCGTTCCAGGCTAAGGTGGCGGCATGGCCCGATCGCCTTCCCGACACCAGCGCCCACGTCTCCTCCTGCTCGCCGCCTTCGTCAGCGGTCAAGCGCTGGTCGGTTGCCCCTGCGTCCGAAACTCGGTGAACGACAGCGAAGAGACGCGCTGGTACCTCTTCTCGAGGGTTGCCGTCCAGCATATCTGCCCGGAACTCTTGAATACCGGCGCGCCTCTCGCCGTCCCGGTGGCCGGCCCGAGCAGCGTCGGGCGCTTCTTCCCGAGTCAGTGCAATGTGCACGTCGATGAGGGGAACAAGGTCATTGTGGTGAACCTCGCAGGGACCGGCTACGCGTCACTCCCCGCGGTTCGGCGCGTCGGGTTCTACGCCAGTATGTCGGTCGAGTATCGCCCGGACTTCCACCTCTTCAGCGACTCGATCTACGTCTGGGGGCGCTTCTCCCGGAACGTCTCCCCGCCAAATATCCAGCTCCTCGGGACCGAGAACGCTGCCGTCGGTATCGCCTACCAGACCCCCTTTGGCTCGGTCGCAGACCTGATCGGGAACGGGATTTTTCAATCCTCTATCGGGCGCGGCTTCACGGTGGTCCGGCAAGGGGATGGCGACGACTTCGCTCTCGACATTCTGAATCCTCCGGCAAAACCAGTACGGCAGTTCAATCCAGGAGATGGCGCGAAGTTGCTCGCCTCCGATCGCACGGAAGTTCCGCCGGCCGCGCGTCAATATTTGGGGCCTTACACGGTACCGGGGAATGGTCAGAGGCTTACCTTTCAATACCGTCTCGAAGGGGCTCCTCTTTCTTGGTACCTCGTCGATCGTGAGAACGGGAATGACTGGGTTCAGAACTACGAGTCCGGTCGCGCCCTGAGTGGCCCTCGGGGGCCAATTCTCGCTTCGGGGCAGCTCGCCGTCGGGCCTGGGGCGCTGCCGATTCCGGTCCCCCGCGGTTCCTACATGCTCGTCGTCGAAAATTCGGCGGCTGCGCCCCTCCTCCCGATGTCGGTACCGCTGCCGCTGCCATTGCCGGGGGTTGCCGGCAGCACGAGCGCCACGTTGAGCTACACAACCGCCGTGGCCGATCGCTGAAGAACGCTAGACCGCCCGTGGGTTGCATCGATCCGCCGCGTTGACGGCGGATCCAACTT
>DYPH01000047.1 GCA_020720045.1 Sorangium cellulosum
GTTGGATCCGCCGTCAACGCGGCGGATCGATGCAACCCACGGGCGGTCTAGCTCGTCGGCCTACGGGCCTGATGAGGCCTTCCGGGCCCTCGGCGAGCACACCGGCCTCGCCTTCTTCCTCGCCCTCGCAACGGCCGCTACCGTCACCGTCCTAAGCGACAATTATACGCGTATTATTGAGCAGTTCCCCTCCGGTGGTGGCGGCTACGTCGTCGCCTCCAAGCTCCTCCACGAGCGGGTTGGGGTCGTGTCGGGGTCGGCGCTCCTCGTCGACTACGTGCTCACGATCACCATCTCGATCGCGAGCGGCGCCGACGCCATCTTCAGCTTCCTGCCGCCAAGCTTCCTCCCCTGGAAGCTCCCGGTCGCCTTCACCGGCATCGCCCTCCTGACGCTGCTCAACATTCGAGGCGCGAAGGAGTCGGTCTCTTCGCTCGTTCCGATCTTCGTCATCTTCTTGATTACCCACGTGATTGCGCTCGCTGTCGCCATCGGCGGCCACGCGGGGGACGTCGGCGCGGTGACCGCAGAAGTGAAGTCGAACGTCGCCCACAGCGCAGCGACCCTCGGCGCCGTCGGCCTCATGAGCCGATTTATCCACGCGTATTCGATGGGAGGCGGCACCTATACCGGCATTGAGGCGGTCTCCAACGGCGTCGCGATGATGCGGGAGCCGCGCGTGCGGACGGCGAAGCGGACGATGGTCCTCATGGCGGTCTCCCTCGCGCTCACCGCTGGCGGAATTCTCCTTTCTTACCTCCTCGTGCACGCCCATCCCGAAGAAGGGAAAACGATGAACGCGGTCCTCTTTGAGCGGATTGCCGGTCATTGGAGTATCGGCGGCCTTCACGTCGGAAATGCGTTTGTGATCGCCGCCTTGGTCGCCGAAGGGACGCTCCTCTTCGTCGCCGCGCAAGCCGGCTTTCTCGACGGCCCGCGCGTCATGGCGAACATGGCGACCGACTCCTGGCTCCCGCACCGCTTCGCAGCGCTCTCCGACCGCCTTTCGATGCGCAACGGCGTCATGATCATGGCGGGGGCGGCATTTCTCGCGCTCGCCTACACCCGCGGCGACGTCTCGAAGCTCGTCGTCATGTACTCGATCAATGTATTCCTCACGTTTTCGCTCTCAAACCTGGCGATGGTCCGCTTCTGGATTCGCCACCGGAAAGAGCACAAAAACTGGGGGCGCTCGCTCTTCTCCCACAGCATCGGCCTGTTGCTCTGTTTGACGATTCTCGTCATTACCATTCGCGAAAAATTCACCGAAGGTGGCTGGATCACCATCGTTCTTACGACGGCGCTTGTCGTCGCCTACATGCTCATCAAACGCCACTATACGAAGGTGGTCCGCGCGCTTCGTCAGCTCGATCAGGACCTCCCCTCGCCGCCGGAAGTCGAAGGTTCGCCGACCGAAGAGCTCCTTGCAGGGTCGACGAGCGAGCATGAGGTCTTCCAGGACGGACCGACAAAGGGGCTCGCCGAGCACCATGCCGCGACCGACCCCGACCCAACGAAGCCGGTCGCCATCCTGCTTGTGGGCGGCTACAGCGGGCTCGGGCGTCACGCGCTTCTCACGCTACTTCGGATGTTCCCGAATCACTTCTCCGGCGTTGTTTTTGTCAGCGTGGCGGTCGTTGATTCTGAGTCCTTCAAAGGGCAAGATCAGTTGGCCGCGCTTGAACGACGGACGCGCCAGCACCTGCTTCGCTACGAATGTTACGCAAAAACGCTTGGCTTGAGTGCGGCGAGCGCGTTCTCCGTGGGGACCGAAGTCGCCGTGGAGGTGGAGAAAATCGCCGACGACCTCGCCAAGCGCTACCGAAAAGCCCTCTTTGTTGCCGGGCAGCTTCTCTTTGAAGAAGACACGCTGTGGAACCGCATTCTGCACAATGAAACGGCATTGATGGTCCAGCGTCGTCTCCAGCGACTTGGCATCCCGATGATCGTCGTTCCGGTGCGGCTCGACCTCTCGCGCCCGGGCGCGGCAGTTGCCCTTGCGGCGACTATTTGAGCGGACGATCGGGGCCGAGGAGGTCGAGCAGCTGCTTGCTCTCCTCGGCGCCGAGCACCAAGCGCTTCCCAACGGCCGCTTCGCCAAGCGCGAGGCGGCCATTGTCCGTTCGGCTCACCCAGTAACGCGCATCACGGGTCCCCTCGGCGACGCGCATCGTAAGCGTGAGGATGCCAAGCGGAGAAAGCTTTGATATTCCTGGAAGATCTTCCGCGACGACCGGTACGAGCAGCTCGGCGATCGGCGCCGCCTCCCGGGGCCCTTCTGCGCCCCCATCCGGCTTCCAGCGGACGGCGACAACCGCATTCGGCGACAGGACAGGAACGAGGTGGTGATCGGCGACGCCCCGCTGGAGACGAGTGAGAAAGGCGGCGTCAAGCAGGCACGTCCGCCCATCGGGAAGTGCCGCGACGCCCCCAGGGAAGAGGGAAAGCCGGAGGGCCCCGTCGACGGATAGCGTGCACAATACAGGGACAGCGGGCGGTGGATCCGGCAGCCAGGCATCGGCATGAAGCCTTGAAAATTCCTCTACAATTCCGGCTACCGCCGCAGCATCAACGCGACGCCCGTCTGCCGGGACGAAGGCAAACGCCGCGCTGGAAGAGGCGCCGTTGGTGGCGACCGCCGGACGACGAACCCCCTCGGTAGGGCGCCCCTGGCAGGCGATGGCGAGGTCGCGAAGGTCGGCGACCGTCGGCGGTTTGCTGGCAAGCGCCGCTGGCGCGAACATGCCGGCGAAGGGGACGATGCCGCGCAGCGCCGAACCGGTCGGAAAATGGATCCAACCGCCGTCGCCCCGTTCGGCGACCCACCCGGTACCGGACCGCTCGAGGTCGAAGGTGAACGGGCGCTCGGAGCTGCCCGGGAGCGCCCCCTCCAGCGAAACGGTGATTGTTGATGGGCCGTGGTCGAGACGGTCGAGGGTCGGCGTGCCGGAGACGGCAAGGACCCCCGAGAGCCAACGCTGAATCAAAGCGACTTGATCGGCAGGGAGTGCGACGGCGGCCCCCGAGGAGAAGTCGCTCCAGCCGGCGGCTACGCGTGCAACATGCACGAGGGTGGTCCCGCCCTCGCCCCCCTGGCGAATGCGGATCGTATGCACTTCATCGCTGCGAACGGGGGCGAGCTTGTCGTCGACGCGCGCCTCGTAGGCGCTCTCAAACACCCTATATATTTCGCCAGATACGCAGGCAACCGTCCGCTTCCCGCTGCGGACAACACTGGCGAGTGCATCGTGTTCCGGGCAGGCGGGCCCTTCCCGCCCGAGGAGGAGCGTGGCCGCCTCAGCCCCTTTGTCGTCAAGGATACGCACCGATATTCGCTGATTGATGGGCGGATCTTCCGTATTTGATAACAGCGGCTGATCGGCGAGGAGATCGGCGAAGATCCCGCGAAGGGCGTCGCTCGCGACACGCGCCACCGGCGCGGAGCCGACGTACATGCGCCCGTCTCGGGTTTCGTAGAGCGTCGTGCGCCCGCGCTCAGTGACCTCCAGGCGGGCGAGGGCCGGCAACCCGAGGGGGAGCAGCCTTCGATCCCGGAGGAGGGCTGGTGAGGGGGTCAAGTCGGCGGCGACGTCGGCAGTCACGACGACGACCGGGCCGCCATCGACCTGCACGTAGCGGGCGCCAGCCGGCGTAGGGGCTACGGCCCCGACGGTCACCGTGTGCTTGTAGGATGCACCATTTTCGTCGGCGGACGAGAAGACAAGCGTCCCGGCGACCGTGCCGACGCTCCCGGCGCCGACGACACGCGTCGGCGTGGCACGCTCCAGTGCCGCAAAAAGGCGTGCAAGCTTAGCCACTTCGACGTCATCGCCCGCCTGCGTTCGAAAGAGATTCGCCTCCCCGGCGGCACGCACCAGGGAAATTTCCTCGCCGCGCCCGTCGCGGATCGTCAGGTCAGAGACGCGCGAGGCGACGAAGGCCGGCAGGAGACGGTCCGCCCGCTCGGGATCGACCGCCTCGTGCTTGGCCCGATCGACGACGAGAGCGACGCCGAGCCCGAGGGCGACCACCGCGAGAAGCCCCGGCACCACGAAGGTGCTCCGGCCGCTCATCGCTTTTCCTTGGAAGACACACGCTTCTTCGATGAGCGTTTTTTTGTAGTTGTTTCTGGCACTTGTGCCGTGAGGTGGCGGTCGCCGCTCCGACGAAAGAAGAAGACGGCCGCGAACAGGACGAGCACGGAAGCGGGCAAGTAGAAGACGACGGTGCGGAAGGTGGTGGCGACCTCTTCCTCGCGCATGCGCACGCCGGCGGCGACCGGTGGTTTGTCAGGAATATCGAGGAGTACCGGGCGCTCGGCGAGCCAGGAAACGGCGCCCCCCAGCAGGAATGCAAAGCCGCGCCCCTTCGAATCGCTGCGGAAGGTTTCGGGGGCGAAGCCGCTCGCCGTCCCGAGGACGACCATGCGCGCCGCGCGGGCGGGTCGGTTGGCGTTCCCCGGGGCGCTGGTCGGTTGAAGAGGGCCTTCGGCCGCGTAGGCGACGACGAGAGGACCGCTCCGATCCCCTGCTTTTTTGCCCGGGGGACCGCTCCAGGTTGCCGCACCGACGAGATCGAAGGCGCCGTAGCTCGCCGGGGAACTCTGAAGGAGCGGCGTCGCGACGAAGCCGGGGCTCCCGCCGATCGTCCGGAAGCTCCGTGTACTGTGCACTAAGATTTCAGGAACAAAGACACCCGGCTTGGCGCCGACGAGCCCCTTCGTGATCGGATGCAGGAGCGGCTCGGCGACGAAGCCGACGGCACCGGTATCGGGGAGCGTCCGCTCCGGATCCCCTTCGAAGACCATCGTCTCATCGGCGACGATCCCGAAAGGGGCAAGGACGGCATCGAGGCCGGCCGGCATCAATCCCGTTTTTGACGAAGGCTCAAACGAGGGAATCGGCGGAATCGCGAGGAGCGTGCGCCCGCCATCCGCCGCCCAGGTCGCGAGCACTTTCGCCTCGTCGGCCTCAAAAGGGGCCCGTAAACCGGGGACGACGAAAACAGTGCATGCTGCAAGTTTCTCGAGACGAGAAGCGGCCGGCGCCCCAGGAAGGTCGAGAGAGATGACCGAGTAATTGTCTTTGATAAGCAGGTCGCGCAGGAAGCCGATGCCGTCGGGACCGTCGTTCTCGATCGAAGGCTCGCCATGCCCCGCCGAAAAGCAGAGGGTCGCTTTTTCGCCGGAGAGCACATTCCGAAGGGCGGCAGTGATGGCGCGCTCTTCACGCGGGCGGGCCGTCACCCCTTCGGCGCCCCGCTCGATGGCGACGAGCTCGGAGGCTCCGATAAACCAGTGGCGCGTCTTCGTCGCTACAACAAGGGCGGCGTCGGCGACGACAAGCCCCCCCTCACTCCGTGCATCATCCATGGAAAAGCGACGACGCAAATCCGCATAGGCGATGCCGTCACGATCGGGATCGATGTAGGTTACCTGCAGTTTTTCGCCCGCCTTCGCCCGGTAGGCGGTGAGCACTTCTTTGACGCTCGTCGCCGCCGGATCGCCCGGCGAAAGGAGCACCCACACCTCGACCGGCTCGGGGAGGTCTCGAAGGGTCGCCTCGGTGGCGGGGGCGAGCGACCAGCGGCGATCGCTCGTCGCATCCCACCGGGTGAAATGGCGGGCGGCGAGGACGTTCCCAAAGACGGCGATCGCGACCGCCGACGCGATGCCGAGGCTGCGTGCAAATTGCACCTTTCGAAACGGGAACCGGCTCATGCCCAGCGCCACCCGTCAACGATGCGCGTCGTCACGTAGAGGGGGACGATCGTCGCCGAGCTGTAAAAAACCACGTGGCGCGAGTCGATGATGCCGCTCGAGAAGTCCATCATGTGGGTCCAGAGCGAGAGGTGCGTCGCGACTGCATGGGCGACCGTGCCGTCCTTCGTGAGGAACGTGAAGAGCCCTCCAACAAAGAAGAGAAGAATCACGAAAGCGGTCAAGATCAATGCCAAAAACTGGCTACGCACGAGCGCCGAGCAGAGGGTGCCGACAGCGAGGAGCGCTGCCCCCGCCAGGAAGACGCCAAGGTAGCTCGTCGCCACGACGGCAGGGTCGACGTAGCCGGTACGGGCGATCACGAAGACGTAAAAGAGCGTCGGAAACCAGAGAAGCACGTAGGTGAGGAGCGCCGCCAGGTACTTGGAGAGGACGAGCGCAAGCGGCGTGATCGGCGCCGAGAGGAGGAGTTCGATGGTGCCGCGCCCACGCTCTTCCGCAAAGAGACGCATGGTGAGCGGTGGGATCACCAGCATGAATTGGACGAAATAGAGAATGACCGTCTCGCCAAAAAACGCCTGAAGGGGGGATTGATCGCTCACTTCTGGGCTCGAAGCGATACTCGCAAGCAACGCGTAGAAGTGGAGCCCCTGGACGGTGAGGAAGGCGAACGCGAGCACCCACGCGAGAGGAGTCGCGTAAAAGACAAGCAATTCGCGCTTAAAGAGGGGCCAGAACCCGCGCATCACGGCTGCTCCGCGCGGGATCGGGTGAGGGCGAGGAAGACCTCCTCAAGGCGCGGCCGCTCGGGGACCACGCTGCGTACGCCGACCCCGCCGCCCACGAAGGCGGCAACGACCTCCTCGGCGACGCCGTCCCGCCCTTCGGCGGACCCGGCAACGAGCGCCACGCGGACCGCTCCCCCTTCGGCAACCGTCGCGACCACACGCCCCGCAAAGGGCTTGAGCAGCGCCAGCGCCACATCCGTGGAAGAGACACCGATCAGGAACGCTGGGTCTGCGGCGCGCAGCTCGGTGACGGCGGCGGCGGCAACGACCTTCCCGTGATCGATCACGATGGCGCGATCGGCAACTGCTTCTACTTCCGAAAGAATATGCGTCGACAAGAGCACGCCATGCTCGGGACCAAGCCCCCGGAGGACCTCACGGACCTCCACGATCTGCGCCGGGTCGAGACCGGCCGTCGGCTCGTCGAGGAGAAGCAACTTCGGCTTGGCGACGAGGGCATCGGCGAGGCCAACCCGCTGGCGATACCCCTTGGAGAGGGTCCCGATCGGCGCGTAGGCGACGTCGGTCACGCGCGCCTTCTGCATCGCCTCTTCAATGTATGATACACGGTATTTGCGGAGCACCCCTTTGAGTTCGGCGCGGAAGGCGAGGTACTCGACGACGCGGAGCTCGGGATAAAGGGGGACCGCCTCTGGCAAATACCCGAGAGCCGCTTTTGCGGCGATCGGGTCGTCGGCGAGATCGTGGCCGTCGATGACCACGCGGCCGCCATCGGCGCCGATCACGCCGGACAAAATGCGCATGGTGGTCGACTTCCCGGCGCCGTTTGGCCCAAGAAATCCAAGCACTTCCCCGGCAGCGACCTGCACATCGATGCCAGCGAGCGCCACCTTGGCGCCGTACCGCTTTTCGAGCTTTTCCGCGGTGAGCAGCATGCGCGTTACGGGGTCGCCCCGAGGCTCTTCGCGCAGCGGAAGCCGGTCATCAAGAGGCGGAAGCCGGCCGGGTGATGGATCCGGTTCGACGAGCGGAGCCCCTCGGCGCCATAGTTGTAAGCGCCCCCGCGGATGTTCCGCTCGCATTCCGTCGGGATCGGATTGGAGCCGGTATATTCTTTGATTCCCTTGGCGCGGAGCTCATTCTGGAATTTGAGAATTTCCGCGCACGTCCCCGGGATCCCTTTGTCGGCGGTCGCCCGTTTGTAGGCGTAGGGGTCGTAATCGTCGGCCAACCACTCCCAGATATTGCCATTGAGGTCGTTGTGGCCGTAGGGACCGCGACCGGCCGGCTTGGAGCCGACTTCCGAGGTCGTCTTCGTCTGGTAGACGCTTTTCTCCTGGGATGGCGCATCGTTGCCCCAGGGATATTTGCGTGCATCATCCCCGCGAACGGCGCGCTCATACTCGGCTTCGCGGGGGAGTCTCTTCCCCTTGGAAGCGCAGTACTTCTCCGCATCAAAGGCGCTAACACCATCGACGGGCTTCTTCGGCGCGTGAAACAATCCGCCGAACTTCGCCAAGATCGCTGAAGATTGAGCCGGGCAAACCTTCGCGGCGACGCATTCCTCGTACTCGGCGTGCGTCACTTCGTTGATGTCGAGAAAGAAGCTCTCGACGGTGACCGTGTGGGCCGGGTGCTCGTCTTCTTCACCGCCACGATCGGCCCCCATGGTGAACGCGCCGCCGGGGACGAGCGCCATGCCGGCGGGGGCTGCGGGGGCGACCGGCGCATTCGCTGCTGGCGCAGCGCCGTCGGCTACGATGGCTGCGTCGGTGGCGGTGGCGGCGTCTGAATCGCCCGAATTTACGTCCAAATTCGACGCAACCGGCGGAGGTCCGCTGTCGATCGGGGTCGCCGAGGAGGAGGCGGTGGCGGTTGTGTGCGACTGACCACAAGCGATGAATGCGACGACGGGGAGCGGCGCGAAGGCGAGGAGGGCGCGACGGGGCACGGTTACGTCCGGATGCGCCAGTTGGCGACGATGGTCTTGCCGACGTCGTCGCAGGTCGGGTCGGTCACGACGAGTTCGGGGCGGCCGTTACGGCCGAGGAGGATGGTGTTCTGGCGGAAGACGCGCCCAAACGCGAGCGCCTCATCGCGATCCATGCCGTGAACGAGCCAGGCCGGCTCCCGCCAGGTGCTGTCGGGCTCGTCTTCGAAACCGACGCACTGCTCCACCCGGTAGCAGCCAAGAATCAGCAGGTCACGCAGGACAACATGCCTAGATTCATTAACCTTTCGCGGCAGGAGCATGCTGCGCGGATTGTAGGCGGTGAGCACCGCGAAGGGGCGCAGGAGGAACTCGGGGAGCGCCGACGGATCGGCCACGACGTCGCCATCGAGGGAGACGCGGAGCGGCCCGAGGGCGGTCGGGAATTCGTAAACGGTCGCGAGGTAGTTACGGAGGAGTACTTGGTCCATGGCGGTCTCTGCCGGTCGCAGGTCCGCAGCTACTACTCCACTCGGGGCGGGCCGCGCGAATCTCCTTCAGCTGAAGCGGTAGCCGACGCCGCGAACCGTGAGAAAAAACTTCGGTTCTTGCGGATCGTCCTCGAGCTTCTGGCGCAGCTGTTGGAGGAAATTGTCGACGGTGCGGGCGGTGCCGTGGTGGTTCTCCCCCCAGACCGCCTTGAAGATTTTCTCTCGGGAGAGCGCCTTTCCCCGCTCGCCGACGAGGCACAAGAGCACGTCGAACTCGGTTGCCGTGAGGTCGACGAGGCCGCCGCGCTTCTGGACGATCCGCGCGTCGACGTCGACAACGACATCGCCGAAGGCAAGGCGCGAGGCGCGTGCCCGGGGGCGCCCGCGACGAAGGGCGGCGCGGACGCGCGCGAGCAGCTCGGCCAGGGAAAATGGCTTTGCGATGTAGTCCTCAGCACCGAGCTCAAGGCCGGTCACCTTGTCCATTTCGGCGCTACGCGCAGAGAGGATGACGATCGGCATGTCGATGCCTTCGCGCCGGAGCGTGTCGAGCACTTCAAGGCCGTTCATTTTCGGCAGCATCACATCGAGGACGACAAGGTCCGGTTGGGCGCTGCGGCCCAGCTCGAGGCCGCGCTCGCCGTCTTCGGCGATGAGGACTTCGTACCCCTCTTTTTCGAGGTTAATTCGAAGACCTAGTGAAATGCTCTTGTCGTCTTCAACAACGAGAACACGGGGGCGATCCGAGCGGGACTGCGTCTCACGATCATTCACGGCCGCTGGTGTATCATTTTGCGCGCGGGGCGATCGGCAGCAGGATGCGGAAGAGGGAACCGTCCCCGGAACCGTCGGGCGGCTCCGACTTCCCACTCGCGAACTTCCCGGTCGCCGCCGCCCCGCCGGCGCGAAGGAGCGATCGCTTTCGGGCGCGCTCGACGGTCACCACGCCGTCGTGGGCCTTCACCGCGTGCTTCACGATGGCGAGACCGAGGCCACTCCCCTCACGGACCCGGCTGAGCCGATCGTCAACGCGATAGAATTTTTCAAAAATTCTGCGTTCTTCGCCGAGGGGGACCCCGTTTCCGTCGTCCTGCACTTCGATCGCAATTCGGTCACCGATGCGTTTTCCGCGGAGCGTGACTTCCGGATGACCGCCGTATTTGCGTGCATTGCTCAATAGGTTCGCCACCGCCTCGACCATCGCAGCGCGGTCGGCGAGCACCGGGGGGAGATCACTTTCGAGGGTCATCGAAAAGCGCATATCGGGCCAACGATCGGGGGCAAACGCGGCGACGGCGTCGGTGAGAATCCCTTCTACGGTGTCCGGTTGAAGGTCGTAGTACTTTCGCCCGGCCTCCATGCGGCCCCAGTCGAGGAGGCGGTCGATCAATCGGGTGAGTCGGTCGGACTCTTTGACGAGACCGTCGATGCACTGCGCCTGAACATCGGGATCGTCTTTGGAACGCTCAAGCGTCTCGAGAAAGAGGCGAATCGCCGTGAGCGGCGTCTTGAGTTCGTGGCTGACCTTCGAGACAAAATCGGCCTGTAATTCTGACAAGTTCGCCTCGCGACGAAGGAACACAAGGACCAGGATAATTCCGGTCACCGAGATCGCGACGAAGGAGAGCAGGAGCAGCCCGTAAAGGACGTTTGCTTGGACCTCCTTTAGAACAAGAAGGACAATTCCTAGTGCGAGGCTTAGCCCGGTAGGAACAATGACAAGTCCAACGAGGAGCTGGACGATCCGTCGATAGCCGAGTCGCTGCGGCTTGCCCAACGTCCGCCCGATTCGTGCATTATCCCGTTGGTTGCTCGCGCTCATGGGCGCCGTTGTACCCTTAGAGCAGCGCGGTGAGCATCGCGTTGTAGGGGGCCGGCATGGCGAGCCAGTGCTCGAAGGCGAGCGCCCCTTGCCGAGCGAGCATGCCGAGGCCATTCGTGGCGCGGAGGCCGTTCCCCTGGGCGGCGACGAGGAAAGGGGTCTCCGGCGGCGCGTAGACGACGTCGAGCGCGATGGCACGCGGATCGACGGAACTCCATGCGACCGCATCGGCGACGGCGTTTCCGTCTTCAGCGCCGCTCATCCCGGCGCTCGTCGCCTGCACGAAGATCGTTGCCTCGGCGTCAAGGCTGGGCTCCGCGCGGAGCGGCGCTGCCTCCAAGGCGATCGAAGGGGCCGCATCCTTCAGCATGGCGCGGACCTCGGCGACGAAGGCGGCGCGCGCCGACGGCTCGTCAAACGCGCGCCCCCGGACGACAATTCGTCCGACGCCGACGTCGACCGCGAGGGCGGCAATCGACGAACGCGCTGCGCCGCCGGTCCCGAGAACAATCGCTGTTTCTGCGCCACGAGCCGCGCGATTTCCTGCACTCCCCGACAGGCCCAAGAGTTCCGCAGAGAGGGCTGCGATATCGGTATTGTGCGCAACGATCGTGCCGTCGGGTTCGCGAACGAGCGTATTGGCGACCCCAACGAGCGCCGCACTCGGGGCGAGGCGGTCGACAAAATCGAGGACCCGCCGTTTGTGGGGAACCGTCACGTTAAAACCAGAAAATTCGCCACTTCGCAGGCGTTCCATGGCGGCATTCAGCTCGCCGGGGGCTACGCGAAGCGCCGTATACGTGTGCGGAAGGCGGAGGACGCGGTAGGCCGCTGCGTGCATGGCAGGGCTCTTTGAATGCGCGACGGGGTCTCCTAACAACGCAAACTGACGAGGCAAAGATTCGACGGGAGCAGTCATTGATTGTGCGCTTTGGCAGACGCCGAATCCTCTCTCGGCGTTAGGCCCGGCTCGGTCGTCGCATCGTCCGATTCCGAAGTTGTGGAAGTGACGGTGGCGTCGAGCGCCCCCGAAGCAAGGCGAATGCGCAGGGCGGTCCCCGGCGGCGCCTGGGAGGGGCCACGGACGAGGCTACCGTCGTCGATGCGCTGGGCGAGGGCGTAGCCGCGACCGAGCACACGGAGCGGCGAGAGGGCATCGAGGCGCCCGGCTAGGCCGCTAAGGCGACTCCCGCTTCGGGCTACTAGGCGGTCGCCAGCGTGACGCAAACGCCCGTCAAGTTTCGACAATTGCTGGCTCGCCGCCGCGACACGCCGCTTCGGATCGGCCTGATGAAGCCTCCGTTCGAGGGGGGCGAGGCGGAGAGCATCCTGGCGGACGGCGCGGGTGGCGGAACGTTCGAGGCGCTCGGCGAGGTCGTCGAGGCGCTGGGCGGCCTGGGCGATGCGCAGCCGCGGATCTTGCACCTTTTTTTCCAACGCCGCTACCCGGAGAGCCGCCCGCGTGAGCCGCGCCGACGCTGCCCGTCGAAGCCGTGCAAAACGCTCGCGGAGCACCTCCGCCTGGGCGGCACGATCGGGCACGACGAGCTCGGCCGCCTGGGACGGGGTCGCCGCCCGCGCATCGGCGACAAAATCGACGAGGGTGAAGTCGACCTCGTGGCCGACCGCAGCCACGACCGGGACCGGCGACGCGGCGATCGCGCGAACGAGCGCCTCGTCGTTGAAGGCGGCAAGGTCGTCGCTGGAGCCGCCACCGCGACCGAGAATGATGACGTCGACGGCGTCTACCCGCCCCAGCGCCGTAAGCGCCCGCACAAGCGCTTCGCTCGCGCCAGCCCCTTGGACAACGGCCGGGGCAAGGAGGATGTGCGCGCCGCCGCGCCGAAACGCAACGTTTCGTATGTCGTGGATCACCGCCCCCGAACGGCTCGTCACGACGCCGACGATCCGCGGCTCTTTCGGAAGGGGACGCTTGTTCTCGGGATCAAAGAGCCCCTCGGCCGCGAGTTTCTTCTTCAACGCTTCGAGTGCTTCAAGGTGCGCCCCGGCGCCAGCCGCTTCGATGCGATCGCAGACAAACTGCAGGCGACCACGCGGTGCCCAGAAGACGGGGCGCCCGAAGAGGCGAACCCGCGCGCCGTCGCGCACAAGGGCGCGCCCCTTCGCGGAGACTCCGTTTTTGTAGGCGACGACGTCGAGGGTCGCCTCCGGCTCACCGGCGGCCGATTTTAATGCAAAATACACATGACCGCTCGCCGCCGCTTTGGCAGAGACCACCTCCCCCTCGACAAGGAGAGCCAGCGGGAAGGCCTGATCGAGCCCTCGCTTCACGAGATTCGCCAGCTCAGAGACCGAGAAGACCTTAGGTTCCGCCACAGGAGCCGCACCTGTGCGCGCCGTTTCCTCACCGCCTCCGGCGGTTCCGGGCGGACGTGCAGCTGCCGGGACCGTCGTTGGCTTTGCACCTCCCACGGGGATGCCGTCGTCGTCCCACTCAAAGGGGACGAACGGGCGCCCCCCTTTCGGTGCATCCTGCACCGGCTCACTCCGCCACCCCTTCGGGCGGGGCGGTACACCTTCCCCGAAATCAAAGGGGAGCGACCGGGTCCCTCGTACTTCGGGGGCCGGCAGCCGCTGGACGGGGGTTGTCCCGGCGGTGCGCGGTCGTTTTGGCGGGGTGGGCACGCGGCGAGCCTAGTGGCTTTTGCGCGAACGAACACCCCTGAAACGGCAGAGTTTCGTGCATTTTTCCCGATGATTCGTCCATTTCGGTCCGACGATGCGGGAGGCGTGAGCGACTGCGAGCGTTCCCTTGCGGGCCCTGTACAAAGGGGCCCGCGGTCTCGCGCGGCGCCGTCCCCCTTCTGCATCGCCCAACCACGGCCCCGACGACTCATGGTAAGCACCCGCGCATGGCACGCGCGTTCCGCAAGGTCCTCATCGCAAACCGCGGCGAAATCGCCGTTCGCGTCATCCGCACCCTCCACGAGATGGGGATCGCCGCCGTCGCTTTGTACAGCGACGCCGACCGCTCCGCGCTGCATGTGCGCATGGCCGACGAGGCCTATCCGATCGGCCCGGCACCCGCGAGCGAGAGCTACCTGCGCATCGACAAGGTGCTCGATGTCGCCAAGAAGGCGGGTTGCGACGCGATCCATCCCGGCTACGGATTTCTCTCGGAAAACGCGGAGTTCGCCGACGCTTGCGAGCGTGCCGGCGTGACGTTCATCGGGCCGCCCGGCTCGGCGATGCGGCAGCTCGGTTCGAAGACGGCAGCGCGCCTCAAGATGCAGGAGGCGGGTGTTCCCGTCGTCCCCGGGGCCATGTGCGACACCGCCGAAGAGGCGGTCGCTGCCGCGACGAAAATCGGCTTCCCGGTCATGCTCAAGGCCTCTGCGGGCGGCGGCGGGAAGGGAATGCGCCTCGTCCATGAAGCCTCCGAAATGGCGAATGCCTGGGAGCGCGCGCGGAGCGAGGCAAAGAAGTTCTTCGGCGACGACACCGTCTACATCGAGAAGGCGATCCTGACTCCACGCCACGTGGAAATTCAGGTTTTCGGCGATAGAGACGGAAATATGGTGCATATGTTCGAGCGAGATTGCTCGATTCAGCGCCGCAATCAGAAAGTCGTCGAGGAGACGCCGTCGCCGGCCGCTTCGAAAGAGCTCATCGCGAAGATGGGGGCGATCGCCGTCCAGGGGGCAAAGGCCGTCGGGTACTTCAGCGCAGGAACTTTTGAGTTTTTGCTCGCACCCGACGGAAATTTCTACTTCCTCGAGATGAATACCCGCCTCCAGGTTGAGCACCCCGTCACCGAACTCGTGACCGGTCTCGACCTCGTCCGTGAGATGGTCACCGTCGCTCAGGGCTCGCCGCTTCCGTTCCTCCAGCAAGACCTTCAATCGCGCGGCGCCGCGATTCAATGCCGCATCTACGCGGAGGATCCGTCGACGGGATTTCTCCCCTCCCCTGGCGTGATCAAAGAGCTTTCCGTGCCGGCCGGCCCCGGCATCCGCGACGACGGTGGCGCCTACCCGGGCTGCACGATCTCAAGCTACTACGATCCGCTCATTTCGAAGCTCTGCGTCTGGGCACCGACCCGCGAGCGCGCCGTCGCCCGCATGCGCCGCGCCCTCTCCGAGTACGTCGTGACCGGCATCCGCACGAACCTCGCCTTCCATGAGCGGCTCTTCCAACACGCCGGCTTCGTCGCGGGAAACTACGACACCGGGTACCTCGAACGTCACCACGAGGAGCTCGTCGGCTACCCGGACGTCCCGGGCGGCAAAGCCGACGCCCTTGCCGTGGCGCTCGCGATCGCCGCTGCGCGCACGGAGCGGGCCGCCGGAAATGCTTCAAAAGCGGAAGGCGAGGCCGGTTCGGCCCTTGCCCCGTGGGTCGCGCAGCACCGCGCGCGCACCCTTCGCGGCTAACTCCCTTCAGAAGGTCCCTATGTCCCGTCTCCTCCGCTCGCTCCTCGCTGCCTTTGCCGTTACGGCGGGCATCGCCACTGCGCGGGGGGCCGCGGCCCAGGTTCCGACCCGCGTCGTCGATCGGAACGTCGTACTCCCGGCAAATGCCGCTGAGCTACGAGTCGACGTTAGACTCGGACTTTCGCGAAGTGCCGCCGGGGATATCGCGATTGTCGCCCCCAGCCTCTCCTACGGATTCAGCGACAAGTTCACGCTGAGTATCCTCCACACTCGAGAGAACTACGTCGGCGACGGAGGCAGCTTCTGCGTGGGGAGCGACTGTGGGTCCCACCACTACGGGCAGGTGGCCATCGACGGAAAATATCTCATCTATTCAAAAGACAAGGCGTCGATCGCCATCAACGGCGCCGTCGAAGGATACGCCTTCGACCCGTTCGTCTTCGGAATTCGCGGCGGCATCGCTGGGAAGGTGCGCGTCTCTGATGACTTGGCACTCCTCTTCAATCCGACGCTTTTCCTTGGAATTACCAATCGCAGCTCCCTTGCGGACTCTTTGGTGCTTCCGTTGCGCCTTCAATTCAAGGTCGACGACCATTTCGCACCATTTGTAGACACCGGGCTCTACTTCGACGGCTTCGAGGGGAGCCGAAACGGCCGCATCGACTTTTACGGGCGGCCGCGCGGCGCGTGGCGACTCCCGGTCGGCGCCGGCTTCGTGTACGCGGCGAACACCACCGTCGACCTTGGGCTCCGGTTCGCGTTCCTCGGGGTGCTGAACGGCTACAACGGCTACGGCTCCTTCGATGGCCGCGAACTCGTCGGCAGCCTCGCTCTCCACTTTTGAACCCCCTTGGCCCGCCTCGGAAAGGGCGTAGCCTCGCGAGAGCGTGACGGCTCACGACCTCTTCCTGCTCGGCCCTCGGCCCGCCCTTCCGCGGGCGGGACGGGCGCTCGTCGGCACGATCGTCTGCGGCATAATCGCGTGGAAGATCGTCTTTTTAGCCCCTTTCGCCTTGGCCGTCGCTCTCGTGATCGCCGGGAGCACGGCGGCCAGATGGGTGCATTATGCACGTCATTCAGGCAACTCAAAATCGCTCCGTCTCGATCGGGACGGGCTTTCGTTTGAGGAGCGGCAATGGCCCCTCCCCGCGGCGAATACCGAGGGGGAATCGGCACTTGGAGCGCTTGCTCTGGTCGCCTTCGACGAGAGCTGCGCCCAACTCGTCCTCGCGACCGCCAACGCCGTCGCCTATTTTCCGGTGTCGCTCGCCGGTGCTACTCCGTCGGTCCGCGCCGCATTCTTGACGCGGGCCCATCCGGTGCCGCGTTCGGACGCCGCCAATGGCGCGAACCTGCCCCCGCTCGATGCGGAGGTGGCGCTGGACCTTCTCGCGGCCCTGGAGGCGCGGGTGCCGGGTGCCGGGTCGACGGTCGTCGGAACGACGGTCCGCGGCGATCGCCTGGTCGTCGTCCCCGAGGCGCTCACCCTGCACCGACGCGACGGATCACATGCATTTTGCATTGATCTGGAGCGCCCCTTTCGGATGGATGCCTTCACCTTTCGGGAACGGTTCGGCGAAGGATCACTCGTTTCTCAAGCGATTTCGGTGACTCAAGCAGGGACGTCGCTCCTCTTTGTAGCGCCGCTCCCTCCGGAGTTTCTCGGTGCGCGTACCCGGAGCACGCCACCGCCGCCGCTTGGTCCTCGCGCAGAAGCGAGCGTGCGCGCGCTCGTCGCCGCGAAGGACGCGCCGCCGCCGACGAGCGAGCGCCATGCCCTCGACCGGCCGCTGCTCACGCCGCTCCGCGCCCTTCTCGCAGCGGCGTGTGCCCGTACGGAAGACGCGACCGAACCCCATGAAGTCCCGGAAAACGCGCGGCAGCCGATCGCCGAGCCGCCCCCACGAACGGGCGCGACGGTCAGCGCGCGCCGAAAAGGGCGCGAGCTGCTTTCTTAGGGCGCATCTGGTAGAGCGCCGCCATGCGCCGCTTCTACGTCACGACGCCGATTTACTACGTCAACGACGTCCCCCACCTCGGTACCGCCTACACGACCGTCGTGGCCGATGCACTCCGCCGCTTCCACGCCCTCGACGGCGCCGATGCGCGAATGCTCACCGGCACCGATGAGCATGGCCTCAAGCTGGAACGGGTCGCCAAAGAGCGGGGGATCGCCCCAAAAGAGTTCGTCGACGAGATGAGCGCCCCCTTCCGGGAAGCGTGGCCCAAGCTCGACGTAGCGGCCGATGATTTCATCCGCACGACGGAGAGCCGCCACCAGACGTGGGTCCAAGATCTGTGGAAGAAGGTCGCGGCGAATGGCTATTTGACGCTCGGAAACTACGAGGACTGGTATTGCGTCGGCTGCGAGAGCTTCAAGACGGAGAAGGAGCTTGAGCCCGGGAATATTTGCCCACTTCACAAGAAGCCGGTCGAGCGCGTCAAAGAGGAAACCTTCTTCTTTCAGCTCTCAAAATTCCAGCAGCCATTGCTTGACTTCTACGCGTCCCACCCGGATTTCATTCAGCCGGAAGGGCGCCGAAATGAGGTCCTTTCTTTCGTAGAAGCGGGCCTCAAAGATTTGAGTGTATCCCGCACGAGTTTCTCCTGGGGCATCCCGGTCCCCGGCCATCCGAACCACGTGATGTACGTCTGGTTCGACGCGCTCGCGAACTACCGCTCCGCCCTTCAAGGGGCCGATAGTTACGGGGATCTTGCACGCTTCTGGCCCCCGTACGCGGGGGGCGAGCCGGTGACGGCGGGGCGCGTGCTCCACCTCGTAGGCAAGGATATCCTTCGCTTTCACGCGATCTTCTGGCCGGCGTTCCTCCTGGCAGCCGGCTACACGACCGACCAGCTCCCGACGCAGGTCTTCGCCCACGGCTTCCTCACCGTCGACGGCCAGAAGATGTCGAAGAGCCTCCGGAATGCGGTCAACCCGGTGCGCCTCGCCGAAAAGCTCGGCGCCGACGCCGTTCGCTACCAGCTGCTCCGCGCGATCGCGTTCGGCCAGGACGGGGACTTCGATCACGGCGCGCTCTTGGAGCGGTACAACGCCGATTTGGGCAAGAATCTAGGGAACTTGCTCAATCGCGTCATCGGGCTGACGGTGAAAAACTTTGACGGCAAGGTACCGGCCCGGGGGGAGACCACGCCGCTTGAGAACGAGCTCTCCAGCGAGGTCTCCAAGCTGATCGAGGCGGCAAAGGCAGCGTGGTTCGCCGTCGAGCCCCACCGGGCCCTCGAGCATACGTTTGCCATCGCCGCCCTCGGAAACCAGTACATCGATCGCACGGCCCCGTGGGCGCTCGCCAAGCGCACGGCGCCGGAGGACCGCGCCCGCTTCGGCACCGTGCTCGCGACCCTCTTTGGCCTCCTGGAAACACTCTCGCGGCTCATCGGGCCGGCGATGCCGACGAAAGCGGCGGCAATGCGCCACCAATTGGGCCTCGACGCGGTCGTACCGACCCATGGCGAATCTCAGGTGCCGAGCGGCCTTGGCAGCATCGCCGAAGGGACCGTCCTCCGGCCGGAAGGGGCCCTCTTCCCGACCTACGACAAAGACCAAATCAAAGCGCTCCTCGACGAGCTCGTCCCCCCGAAAGAGGCCCCAGTGACTGAAGAAAAGCCGGCGCCGAGCGCCTCGGAAGCGACCCCATCGGTCGCCCCGATTACCGCCGCCGTACCGACCCTCGACGAGAGCCTTCCGGCCGTCGACTACGACACCTTTGCGAAGACCGACTTGCGGGTCGGCCTCATTTCTCACGCGGAGAAGGTCCCCCGGAAGGACAAGCTCCTTCGCCTGGAGGTCGACCTCGGCGAAGGGAAGCCGCGGCAAATCGTCGCCGGTCTGGCGCTTACCTTCAAACCGGAAGACCTCGTCGGCCGCCGGGTGCTCGTCGTCGCAAACCTCGCGCCGAGGGATTTCGGCAAGGGGCTCATCTCCCACGGAATGATCCTCGCAAGCGGCCCGTCGGAGGCGCTTATTCTCCCGACGATCGACGCGAGCGTCGCCCCGGGTTCACGACTCAAGTAATCCCACAAGCGGAGGGGATACAAACGGCGTCCTCCCCCGGGGGGCGCCGTTTTTTATGGTCGCATGCAATCAGTGGTCGCGGGCGTGGGTGATGCAGAGATCGCGCCGCTCACCGCCGCACTTTTCGCAGGAACAAACACGAATATCGGCCCCTTGAGACTGCATGGCTCCGCAAATCGCGCACTGACGCTCCCCGCGACCGACGAGCGGCTCCGCGGAGCGGAGTCCGACGCGACGACGGCGGGCCTCCATAAGGCGGCGCTCGCCGGCGAAGAAATCACGCCAGTGACCTACGAAGAAAATAAGGTAGTTCAGCGTCGCCGCGCCGACCTGGAGGCGCAGAAGGGCGGGTCCGGCGACGATCTCATACAGCAGGTATAGAGCGCTGGCGTAGCCGAGGTATTTGACCTTGACCGGCAGCACCATGAAAAGTCGGATCTCGTAGTTGGGGCTCAGCGTCGCGAAGGCGAGAAAGAAGCTGGTCGCCAGCAGTTCGGGAGATGCAGGGCCGTGGGCAAGCATGGCCGCTGCCGCCATCGCGGAAAAACCGATGAACCAGTAGAGAGTGAAGCGGAAGTAGCCCCACTGTTCTTCCAGGTTCCTGTAGACCATGTACATCCAGTAAAGGGCGAACAAGCACCACAGAGGGTCGGCCTGCATGACGAACTGGAACGTGAAGAGTCGCCAAAACTCCCCCCCACGGACGGCGGCCGGGTCGAGGACGAGGTAGGCAGGAAAGAGCGGCTTCGCGAAGCCGAGGAGCGTGACGAGGCCAGACAGGCCTACGAGAAGGAAGGAGAGATCGGGAATCGCGAACCACGAGAACCGGCGCTCGAGACGAGCGAGCAAGCTCACTTGATGCCCTTCTCTTCAAGCACCTTCACCGCCGACGAGTAGGTCGGGTCCTTTGGCTTCTGCGCGGCGAGCTGCCGGTAGATCTTCAACGCTTCCGGCAATTTGCCATCCATCATCGCGTCAACCGCCTGTCGATCCAGCGTCTTGGCGGAGGTGGCCGGCGTTGCGTATTGCTCGCCGTCGTCCTTCTTCTTCTTGTCCTTCGGGTCGGCGCTCGGTGCCGGCGGCGGGGGCGGCGTCAAAATCTGCGCGCCCAAAATGACGCCGATGACGGGCGCTTTTGGCGCTCCCGAGGCGGCGGCGGACGCTGAGGCCAGCGCCGACGCGGACGCTGCGAGCGCCGCCTTTTGCTCGGCGATCAGCTTGTTCTCCGCCTGCTCCCGCTGGAACCGATGTTGGCGAAGAAGCATGATGATGATGACGCCCGGAAGGGCCACAAAGAGGAATCTCCGGAGCGGAGATCCCTGATTCATGAAATCGTGAAAAGCTCCTTTGGACGGCGCCGGAGCCGCGGCCATGTTCGGCGGAGGGACTGTATTTGTTCCTGAAGCGCCTGCCTGCGCACCAACGGGCGGGGCGCCGTCCGGTGGGTACCCGGGCGGAACAAACGCTTGGGGCCCCTGAGGGACATAGGCTCCTGATGCGCCCGGTCCGGGTTGAACAAACGGTGCACTGCCCGAAGGAATCGCCGGCAGCGCCCGAGTAGGCCCGGTCTCCGGCGACGCCGGCTGGCCAGGAAAGCGTGTCGCGGGACCGTTTTCGTCGTCGTCGCTCGGGGGCGGCACCCGGGCACCGGCCGCCGGGCGCACGGCCGCTGCGGAAGGCTGCGCGGCGGGCGCAAACCGGGTCGACTCGTCATCCGGGGGAGAAGCGAACGCGCCGGGAACAAACGGACGCGCCGCAACCGGCTGAGGCACGCGCGGCTCGGTGGCGTCGTTCGCGCCAACCTCTTCAAATCGCAACTCAATCGACCCAAATACGACGGTAACCGGCGCGGGAAACGGCGTCCATGTCGTCGCGACCGGCCGCCCGTTGGCGAGGACCGGCTGCCCTCCGTCGTGGCTTTGGAGGTGAAGCTGCCCTCCGTCAAAAAACAGGTACCCGACAACGTCGGCCACCCCCGGATCGGCGATGCGGAGCGCCCCCCGTTGGCCGACGCTCATCGGATCGAGCGGGACCCCTTCGCGAAGGTCGTAGGAGGACGGGGACGCATTGCCGCGCAAAACGCGCAGTGAAAACGCACGGCTCATCGGGGTGGGAGTCTAGCCGAAGGGGTTCGGTGATCGTCAGTTTTCCGCGATCAACCGAGCGGCGAGTGGGGCACACGCCCGCCAGCCGCACGAACGGCGTCGTAGAGATTGGAGGGGAAGTCCATCCCGTGCTCGTGCAGCTGCTCGATGCAGCGAGGGAGGATCCCAGACGGCACAATCTCGCTTTCGATTTTGCCGTCGGGTGTGAAGCCGAGGTACCTGCGGACATAAATGTCCTGCATTTGATACGTCTGCGTCTGCATGTCGTAGCCGAGCACCTCGCTGATGTGCGTGATCTTTCGAGATCCGTCCTGGAGGCGCCCCACTTGGACAATACAATTCAGGGCGGAAGCGAGCTGAATACGAAGCGCATGTAGCGGCATGTCGATGTCGCTCATCATCGCCATCGTTTCAAAGCGAGAAATCGTGTCACGCGGATACGTGGCATGGAGCGTCCCCATGCAACCACCGTGACCGGAGGTCATCGCTTGGATAAGGTCGAGAGCCTCACCTCCTCGAATTTCCCCAAGAACAATCCGGTCGGGACGGAGACGGAGTGTCGCCTTAAAGAGCTGCCGAATCGTGACCTCTCCGCGACCGCGCGGGTCCGGAGGGCGCGCTTCAAGCTGACAAACGTGTTCCCGTTGGAGCTGAAGCTCGCGAGAGTCTTCGATAACCACCACGCGCTCGCCGTCCGGAATGTAAGACGACAGCGCGTTAAGCATCGAGGTCTTGCCGGAACCGGTTCCGCCCGCGATCAGAATGTTAAGCTTCGACGCAACAATGGCCTTTAGTGCGTGGGAGACCTCGTCGTTCATTGCGCCAAAGCGAATGAGTCGCTCGACGTTCAATGTCTCTTTGAAGAACCGTCGAATCGATACACACGGCCCCTCGGGCGCGGCAGGCGGAAGCACCGCCTCGATGCGGGAGCCGTCGGGGAGTCGCCCTTCGAGGATCGGATGCTCCTCGTCGATCATCTTGCCGCAGTACTGGGCGGCATTTCGCAAGGCGGCGGTGAGGTGTTCCCGGGAATCGAATTTCGCCGGGACGAGCTCCAGAAGGCCCTTCTTCTCGACGAAAATCTGGCCTGGACCATTGATCATGATGTCGCTGACACCAGGATCTTCCAGGTACGGACGAATCGGCGCGAAGAACTGGAGGAGCGTCTCCTCAAAAATCTCTTTGGGGATCATGGTTCTCCGATCCGTTGCGGCATTCCGTCATTGGGGCCACTAAGCGCGGCCCGAGCTTCGGGGGCGTGGGCGCCGCGCGGAGCGAGGTGGAGGTAGGTCAAAAACTCCGTATTTGCGCCGACGGAATCGTGATGCACGTCGCGAAGTAGCGTCGCCAATGCGTAGTGGGGATCGGCTTCGTTTGGCACATCGGCAACGACACGACGCAACGTCTTTTCCGCCAGCTCGCTTTCGCCGACCGCCGAATAGAGAGCGCCGAGAACAAACCGAGCACCCGTGTCGTTGGGCGACTTCATCAAATACTCTTCCGCGTACTTGATCGCTAGCCGATAGCGGCCATCGGCCGTACACGCGTCGAGGAGCCACGGCATCACAACCCGCGGACTTGCCCCCTGCTCCATCGCCTGAACGAAGTATTGCTCGGCGCGCGTGTAGTCGCCGACGGACGCAAAGGTCTTGCCCCGACGGATGAGCTTTTCCGGCTGCTCCTCTTTCGCGATCGCTTCAAGCTTCGCCTCGGTGGCAGGCTTTTTGGGGGTACATGCTCCAAGGCTGAAGCAGCCAACCACCGCAAGAACGACGAGTGATCTCGTCACTTCTTCCCCGATTTCGTCACCTTCTTCGCGGCATCACGGTCTTGGATTTTCAGCCAATCCGCGTAGGCGGGATCAACCTTCTCCGTAAAATCGAGGAGGACACGAATGCTCCGACGCACGCTGACCCAATCCTCATTGGTCGTGTGCATCTTCAACCGGAGACGCTCTTTCCGGTAGCGACGATCGAGGTCGGTGCGGAGCGTTTGAGAGGCGTCGGTGGCGTATTTCGCGCCTTCGCCGTCGTTTCCGGCGGTCAGGCAGGCGGCGGCGAACTCGTAGCGCTCGACGGCGACGACCCCGTCGCTGACGCTGAATGTCGTCCTCTCGCGATAGGCATCTGCCTCCAGAAGTGCCTGTTCTCCTTGCGATTTTGCCTGCGGTCCCTGGGCGGGACAGACCACGGCACCAGCACCGCTCTTCCAGAGCTCCGGCGGCTTCGAAACGCCAGAGGAGCTTCCGGAGGTATCGGGTTTGAGGACTGCGAAGGCGCCGAGTCCAACGATCGCGACGAGCCCCACCATTGCAAGCGGTGAGGACTTCTTCGGGTCCTTGGTCGCGCCGCCGGAGCCCGCCTGCTCTGCAAGAACGACGTGGATTTGTGTCGTTCCAATGCCGAGGATCGACTCCGGGGTAATCGGCGATTGAGAGAACGGAATATTATTGAGGGTCGGCTGCGGATCAAAGGCGAGCGCGGTTGCGTAGAGTCCGCCCGGAACGACGTCAATCCGAACATGCTCGACCTTACCTTGGTCGACAGGGAGTCGAATCTCGCAGTGGGCGCCAATGCCGATGAGTGCCCGCTCCCCCTCGACGGTGACCTGATCGAGCTGGCCATTCGACTGACGAATCTGGAACTTAAGGGTCTTCACGATGCGGCTCCGATGTGGCGGCTCACAGGGCCCCCATGACGCCGAGGAGGTTCGGCCCGAGGATCAGAATCAGGACGACGACAAATACGAGCATGAGTGGCGCAACAAGCTTCACCGCTGCCTGCGCCGCTAGCTCTTCGGCGCGAACACTTCGCTTGTTTCGAGAGATGGATGCTTGAATGGTGAGGACTTCGGCGACCGGATTCCCCCGCTCTTCCGCTTGAACGAGCGAGTTCGTAAATTCGATCACCGCTTCGATCGGACAACGCCGCGCAAATTCGAGCATCGCTTCTTTGCGGGTACGACCGAGATTCAAGGTCTGAAGAATTAGCGTAAATTCTTCAACCATCGGATCTTCGGGATTGGAAGACTTCTCAACGACCTGTCGAATCGCGCCGGGGAAGTCGAGACCGGCGCTCATCGAAAGTGCCATAAGGTCAACGACGTAGGGGAGTCCTCGACTTACGAGACGCATCCTCTCAATGCCCGAGTCCGAGACGCGTTGATAGGGGATGGTCACGCCAAGTGTGACGCCTAGAATCCCGATAAGAGAGAGTTCAACTTTGGCGAAGACGTGAACCACGTACGCGAGCAGAAAGCCGGCAAAGCCGGAAAGGAGCGAAAGTGCGACGAATTCGTCGGCAGTCGCGCCCATCCAATCGCCGGCAAGCCCAAGCATCTTGTCAATCGACGCGCGCTGCTCCGTCGTCAGGATTGGGCTTAGACGGACGCCGAGCCAACGGACGAAAGGCTCAATGGTGGACCACTGTTCGTTGCGGGAGATTTCCTGCTGACGCTTGAGCCCGCGAAGGCCGAAGCGCCCGCCCTCGCGCGATTCTGCGCTGGCGAGGATGTAGGTAACGCCAAAGAGGCCGGCGCCGATCATCGCCGCACTGGCGTAGCGAAATCCGATAGTTGCTGAGGAGAGCTGTGCGGTTTCCATCAGATATCAATCGTGAGGACTTTGCGGGCAATGACGATTGCGCTCACCCACGCCACCGCTGCGACGAAGAGGAGCGTATAGCCGACAAACGACGCCGTCATCGGGGCAAGGTAGCCGGGCTGCCAGACGCTCATGCCGACCGCAATGACGATTGGCAACGCACCAACGACCCATAGCTGCATCTTGCCTTCAGCGGTCTTGGTTCGGATGACGCCGTCCAAACGACGCATCTCTCGCAAGGAGTTCGCTGTGGTTTCGAGGACGCGGGGTAGATTACCGCCGACCTGACGGCCGATCAGAATCGCGCTCAATCCGGAGTCAACCGAACGACTTCCGATGCGCGATGCCATGTGGATCAAGGATTGATCGAGGGTCGAACCTACCTTCATTTCCTTGAGCGCGAGGTCGATCTCCTGACGAATCGGGTCGACGATAACCGTCACGACGGAGCTAAGTGCGGCGCCAATACTCGGCGTGCTCTTCATGCCGTTCGCGAGCGCAATCAAGAATCCGTCGAGCTGATCTTCAATTTTCTCGAGACGTTTGATGCGCTCGTTTTCAATGTGTGCAATCGGGCCGACGCAGATGACCAGCACAAGCGCCCACCAATACTCAAACCCTGCCGCGGCGGATCCGGCGAGGGCCAGAAAGATCCCGACGGCCTGGGCGAGGACAATGCGCTCGCCTGGTACAAAGATAAATTGAAGACGGAGCTTCCGCTCGAGCATTGATACGTAACGCGCGTACCAGCGAAGTACCGGGCCGCCGGTATCGGTTGCCGCGACATACGTGCCGACAAAGAGGCCGATTGTAACGAGGGCAGTCCCCCCCCACCGTAGCGCCGGCAGGCCAAATTCGTTCGGTGTCACAGGTATGCTTCCCCGCGTTTTACGAGGCCCATGATGATGAAATCATTGAGGTAGGAAGGTAGGTAACCCATCGCCCGAAACTCACCGAGGACCTTGTTCTTCTCGCCAGTCCCAGTTCGAACGAACTTGAAGATCGGGCGAATCTCGACTTCGTGAGTATCGGGATCAATGCCGATTACCTCCGAAATATCGGTAACTTTTCGGGTACCGTCGGACATTCGGGACTGTTGAACAATCACATGAACGCTCGACGCGATCTGGTCACGGATAGCTCGAATCGGCAAATCGAGACCGGACATGAGCACGAGCGTTTCCAAGCGGCCGATCGCCTCGCGGGGCGAGTTGGCGTGGGTGGTTGTGAGCGAACCATCGTGGCCCGTGTTCATCGCCTGGAGCATGTCGAGCGCTTCGCCGCCACGGCACTCGCCAACGACGATTCGGTCGGGACGCATTCGGAGAGCGTTCTTTACGAGGTCGCGAATCGTGTACTCGCCGCGCCCTTCAAGATTGGCGGGGCGTGTTTCAAGCGAAACAACGTGGGGCTGCTTCAATTGAAGTTCTGCGGCGTCCTCAATGGTAACGACGCGCTCATCTTCGGGAATCGCGCCGGAGAGAACGTTGAGGAGGGTCGTCTTCCCGGACCCCGTACCACCTGAAATAACGATATTTTTCTTCGCTACAACGGAGCGCGTCAAGAAGCGCCCCATCTGCTCGGTGATGGAACCGAAGCGGATGAAGTCGTCCATCTTCAGCGGCGTTTTGGCGAACTTTCGAATCGTGATGCACGATCCGCGAAGCGCGAGCGGCTTGATCACGGCATTGACGCGGGACCCGTCTTTGAGTCGCGCGTCGACCAACGGCGAAGACTCGTCAATACGGCGGCCAAGCGGTGTCACGATGCGCTCGATAACGGCGCGCACGCGCTCGTCGTCGGTGAAGCGCGCGCTCGAGAGCGTCAGCTTTCCCGCGTGCTCCACATAGATGGTGTCGGGGTCGACGACCATGATTTCGCTGCACTTTGGGTCGGCGAGGAACCGCTCGAGGGGACCAAGGCCGAGCGCTTCGTCGGCCAACTCGCCGATGAGGACATCGCGCTCGATTTCGCGCGGAATGCGGGCGTCCATCGTCGCCACGATCCGGCGTAGCGCCGTCAGCACCTTGGGACGCATCGACGGGTCATCGAGCTTCTTGGCGTCGATGGTCGCGAGGTCGAGGTGTTCGAGGAGCTGCTTATGGATTTCGCGGCGCATCGCGACTTCCGCTTTGCGCGCTTCCCGCTCAGCATCGTTCGTGAATCCGGCGGGGGCGCCCCCCGCAGCCGGTCGAGCGGCAGGTGCTGCCGGTGGGGCTGGCGCGGCGACCGGTGGAGCCGGAGGAGGAGGTGCTGCGTAGGCGGGGGGCGGAGCGACCGCCGGCATGGACGGCGCGGCGGGCGCCGCAACAGCCGTCTGTGCAGGATACACATAAAGTGTAAACTCGCCGACGACGACCGGAGTCCCGTAAGGCACCTCGATCGCACGCTTTTGGAGGAGTAAATCGCCCGCTATCGTTCCATTTCGGGACACGTCTTCGACGCGCAAGCCTTGGCGTCCGACGTCAAAAACGACGTGTGCCCGCGAGACCAGGTCGCTGTCGAGGCGGAGCGTCGACGTCGGTGCGCGGCCAACCGTGATTGGCGTCCCCACAGGGAACGTCTCGGTGCGCTGGCGACCGTCTTCGGACTGGATGACCACGGATAGAAACATCGGCCCGCCTTTTGTCGCTTCCGGGGAGCCCGGAACCGCACTGCCAATTTCAGTTCGCCGAAGGGGGCGTGACCGGGAACGTGTCGAGATTCTGCATCGATCCCGAGAAGTTCTTGTAGGTCGTTAGCGCATTGCGGACGACTTCGAGGGAAGACTTCGGCACGGTCTCTACAACGCTCGGAATAATGAAGATGGCCCCTTCGGATTCCGATTCTTCCTTCCTGTGACTCCCGAAGAAGACACCGAGGACCGGGATTTCACTAAGAAGCGGGAGACCTTGGATATCGTTCCGCCGGCTCATGGTCTTGAAGCCGGAGAGGACGAGCGCCTGACCGAGCTTGAGATTGACGGTCGTTTCGAGGCGCGTCGCTGTGCGGCCGGGGAGTTCCCCGCCATTGTTTGGGGCGAGCTCAGAAACGTCCGAGGCGATTTTGACCTCGATGTCTTTCGTGCTCGAGTCGTAACGCGGCAGCATTTTGACGTGAGAGCCGTACTCGATTTTCGCCACGGAAGCAGAGACGGCCGTCGAGACTTTAAAGTTGAGTTCTCCGCCATCGAAGAACGTCGCTTCAACGCCATTTCCGGTGATGAGCGTCGACTGCTTGAGCACCTTTGCCCAGCCGTTTCGGGCACCAATGTCGAGCCGCGGGAGCGGCTGACCGACGATGGAGGCCTGTGCGGAGGTCATCGTCCCGGTGATGAAATCGAAGTCGAGCTGGGATTGAATGATCTGTGTCGCTCCACTCGACGTGCCACCGATCGACGTCGGATACCCGATCCCGACCGCCCAGCTCGAAGAGCGTTCGTACCGCACGAAAAAGAGGTCGAGGCGGACGAGAACCTTGCGATCACCGGGCATCGGGCCAGCCACGACAACAAGGCTTTCGGCCTGATCCTTGTACTGCTTGGCGATCGCGTCGATGCGCTTGGCCTCGCTGTCGGTGCTCACGCTGCCGTCGATAAACAACTTGCCACCGACGCGCCGGAGGCGGACGCCAGGCGAGTCGCCGAGGAGTTGCTGGAGCTCGCGCTCTACCTGCGCGATATTGCGCGTAGAAACGTTGATGTCGTAGGTGGTCTGAGCGCCGTCGTTCTTGATGAGAAGGAGCGATCCGGATCCGGGACGGCGACCCGTGATGATGAACTGCGTGCCGTCGGGGGTCGGCTTCACGTCGAAGCAATCGCCGGTCGGCGCGTAGTTCTTCACATTTGCTGCGGCTACGAGTTTCGTTTCGCCCACGGAGAGCGTCACGTCTGTGCTGTGGGCGGCCGGCTGCTGGGCATGGGCATGCGGCGCGGCAAACAAGCCGGTAGTGGCGAGGGCAGCGCAGAGAACAAGCGGGCGGAGCTTCATAGGTGTCCTTGAGGGGCGTCGTAGTAGCGACAAGCGTGGGTGGCGGCGCAATCAGCGCGGCGCGGTAATCAGCTGGGGCACGGTCGAGGTCGGGCGTGCAACACTGCGCTGCCCGGTAATCCCCTCGAACTGGTTCTGCCCCATTTCCGCGCTCTTGATGCGGGTTTGGTCGCGCACCGAACGGACTGCAACCGTGAGACGTCCCGACTCGCTCGCGAGCGACATGATGTTGACCTCCTGCGGGCCGAGGCTCAACGTGAGGATGTCTTCGCGGACTTTCTTCGTCTCGTCCCGGTCCCGCGACGTGTCGTTCCCGGTAGCCAGCACAAGCACCTTCTCGAGCAAAAGCTTTGAGAATCGCTCACCTTTATCGTCAGCCCCCTTGATGAAGGTGCCGAAGACGTCGACGTAGTCGCCGGGCCGGATGAGGGTCACCGCGGAATCGGAGCGGTCGACGTGGATCGTAACGGCTCGGTAGCCCGGCTCGACACGGTCGCTGAGATTGACCTGCTCATCCTGAGCGTTGACCATGTCTGTCCACATCACGGTTTGCTGAGCGAGGACGGTATTTGCCGCAGGAAGTCCAAGGATTTTCGAACGTTCCGACTCTTTGATGGCGCGGTCCTCGACCCAAGCGATCGGGACTTTGCGGGTCCCGATCATGTCGTCGGTGAGGATGACGCCTCGGTCGATTTTCTTCGCCGCGACCAGCACCGTCACGCGCTCGCCACCGGAGGCATCGAGCTCGAAACGACGTTGATAAAGCACGAGAAGAATCACTCCGAGAGCGGCGACGATGGCGGCGATTGCAAGGGCCCGGCGATTCATGGATGGGGGACTCTATCTCAGGGGGGAACCGCGTGAAAAGAACCGAAAGTACAAGCGTGTCGGACGCCGCACTGCGTAGAACGAAAAAACGCGTCGGGACCCCTAACAGAGTCCCGACGCTAGGAGGCCGACGGCACAAGCCTCAGGGGGCCGAAGGACGAGCGCGGGCGGCGCGCTGGTCTGCGCCAAGTTCCGCGATCGTGACGACGGTACGCTTGGTCTCGCTGTCGATGCCGGTGCTGAGAATGAGCTCAACGCCGTCCTTTTCGAAACCGCGTCCGCGATTCCCGTCACGGTCGTATTTCAAACCAACCCAGCCGTCGTCACGAAGCTTGTTGTCATAGCTCGCAGCGACGTCCTCAGCGGAACGGGCGGTCGAATAGATCCAAACGCCGTACGGCGTGCCATCAAACTGCGCGGAGAGGTAGCGCTGGGAATCGGCGGGGCGCGGAACGAGCGTCGGGTCGGAGCCGGGTGCATCTTTCCCGTCTTCAATGGCGAAGGAGGAGAGCTTGAAATGATCCTCCGTCCAGACGGTGAGGGCGCGCGTCTTGCCGTCCTTCGTGGCGGTCATGTACGAATAGCGAAGCTTCCCAAGATCGCCCAGATCGGCGGATTGTTGGAAGGTCTTCATGGTGTCGACGAGGTTTGTGGCGCTCCCGTTCGGCTTCGAAATGCATGCGACGACGCCGCGCGTCCCCTCCTCCCGTCGGAGCACACCATTCGGAAGAATCCCGAGAGCGGCGACCTCGGTCGGCGCGGACTTGTAAGCCTCTTTGAACACGGCAGTGTCCTGAGCACTGCAGGCGCGCTCAACGAGATCGAGACTCTGTTTGAGGGGCAGATTCCCGACCCCCGAGGCGGCGTAGATCGGCTCCCCATTAAGGGTGATTTTTTGCGGACGGTCAAGGAGTTCGACGAAGGGAAGAAGGTCCTGCCCAAAGGCGACCGCCTGGTTCCCAACTTCTGCTTTTGCCTTCGACCACGAAAACATCCCCAGCCCGAGCGCAATCGCGCCGGCATACGCGGACACGCGCATCCGACCGGCCCTGCGCGGATCGGTGTTCTTGCTTCGCAGCGAAGTGAGGAAAGATACCAGCTGGATCATGACTCGGCTCCGATCTACGGCCTAAAAGAACGACTTGGCGAAACTGAAGATCGACGAGATGCCGCCGCCATTGTGCTTCTCGTTGCACATCATGTGCGACGAATTACGGACGGGGCGACTGTAACCGAACTTATTGACTTCTTTGTCGGTCGTCTCGTGGGCAATGCGCGTTTTGGTGTTGAGGGACTTCCCCATTTCACCGGGGGGGGCGACATCTTGACCGCCCTTCCCCTTTGCGCCGCCCACACCACCGACATCCATGTCGTCCCCCTCGCCGGCAGCTGCATTGCCGGAGGGGGCAGTCTCGTCGCAGGAATGAGCGGCGTAGTAGGCGACGTCGTAGCGGGCCGTCTGCATCTGGTTCAACTTCTCATAATAAGAAGACATCATCCAGATACTGAGACCGAAGAAGAGAGAGATAACCGGGAGGATCATGGCGGCTTCCACCATCGCCGCCCCTCGCTCGCCACGCTTATTGTGTCGTCGCATGGATCTCATCCTCAGTGATAGTTTTCGGTGGCCGGGAGCGCATTCGCGCCACCCCAGAGGTCTTCCGCTTGCCCCTCTACGTAGTCGACACCCTTGTCGATTCCGCTGCCGACGATCTTCTCGAGAATGTCGGCGTTTAGGCCGACCTTTTCTCCGACCTTCGCCGCTGCCCCGATCGCGTTTTCAAGCGCCTTCGAGTTCGAGATCTTCTCGCCGATGCTATCGAAAACACCGCCGTTGAGGACCTTCGAGAGGAAGAAGTCTCCGAGGACGCCGAGAATGTTCATGGTGCGGACACGCACGAGCCGCGTTCGCCAGTTCATCGCGTAGAGCGCTAGGTCGACGTCGTCCTTGCCATCGCCATTGCAATCGTCGCCGTCCCAGGCATCTTTGCAGTCGAAGAACATCTCCGCCTGCGCCGTGTAGAAGTGCATTCCCGCTTGGGAGTTCTTCGTAAAGTCGTAGCCAGCCATCCCGACCTGACGAACGCTCTTGTCATCAAAGTTGGTGACGACGAAGCTGTAGGTCTGCATCCAGTCGGTGCCGTTCTCGGCCGGCTTGTACATCTTCTTCGGCCCGGTCTTCTTCTCCCACCAATCGCTGTCGAAGGTGCTGTTGTTGAAGCCGAGAAGACCGAAGGCCCAGCCGCCGGAACCGTAGGTGCCGTTGTTGCTGCAATAGCGACCAACGCCGGCCCATTTCAAGAGCCTTTCGATGTAGCCGCCGCCGCCGAACTTCGAGCCGATCATTTGCCCGATCTCCACGAAGAGCGCGGAGCAGAGCGAAGCATTTTCCGCCTTCGAAACCGGAAGTCCGAGCTTGCCCGAGGCTTCAGCAAACGTGACCCCGGAACTCGCCGCTTTCGCACCGTCGAGCTTCTCAGCAGCAGCGCCCGCAGCACCACCACCACCGCCACCAGCATCGCCGTTCCCGGTGCCGGGAATCATCGACGAACTCACGCTTAGGGCCAAGAACCCTTTTTCGTCGTAGACGTGTTTGTTTCCGACGTTGACGCCGGCTACTTGGCCGAGATGAGGCGCGACATAGGCAGTCACTGTTTGGACGGTTCCGAGTGCCTCGACGCCGACCTTAAAGATCTTCGAGTAGCCGACCCAAATCTGGTTGACTGCTGACGCTGCTTGCTGGGCAGCCGGGCAGCCCACCGCGGTAATCGGAATGAGGCAGAGGGCGACGGCAGCGATGTATGCGACGTCGCGGACGATGCCCAACGCGATGTAAATCGCGGTCATTACGAGCATCAAGAGATTGAGTGCTGCGATGAGGTTCATCCCCTTCGCGTGCACGACCGTCACGGAGAATGCCGCGGCGTCGGCAGCTTCTTGCGCTTTGTCGCGGAACACCAGCATGTCGCCGATGCCGATCAGGAACCAAAGGGCTCCAATCAGGAACATGGCGAGAAAAACTCCGAGGACCATGATCGCACCGCGATCATCGGTCTTCAATTTCCGGAGCGCCGTGGCCGTATCGATGGGCTCAAACGGTGAGAGGATTGCTGCAGTGCTCACTCAGTCCTCCGTCTTGTAGCGGGCACCTTGGTGCGGGTAGTTCGCGGTCTCTTCCCAGTCAATCGAGGCTCCACCGCCACAAACCATGTACTTTGCCATCGGAACGTCGCACTTGAAGGTCGCCTTCACTTTGACGGTTACGAGGCCGAACGGGCCATCGTATTCGTCGCGATTGGACGAATCGTCAATCGTGACTTCGACATTGCGGATGGCTGTATTTTGCCAGGGCCCGAGCGCCTTCCCAACGGCATTTTCGACGGCTTTTTGGCCATCTTCCTGATCGTCTTTGGCATTCTTTGGCTTGGGCAAGTTCTGATTGTCGTGCGTAACCGCGGCGGCGCGAACGCCAATGGTCGCCGCATGCTTAAGCATGAGACGACCAGTGTACACACGGGAGAGCTGCCAACAGACCGTCCAGATCATGAGCACTGGAACGATGGCGATCATGAACTCGACCATCGCTGCGCCGCGCCGTCTTCGCGCTCGATAGGGGGGTGTTCGTTTCATTCCGATCTCCATTCGAGAAACGCGGTAACTGCAGTGCCTACGAACATGCACGGGCCGAGGCGAAACCAGGTGAGAGCTTCCGGCTCAATCGTCGCTTGCTTGTCCTTCGGACGTGCGGCGTTGAGGGCAATGGATAGACTCGTCTTCAACGTTTGAAGGAGCTTGCCATCGTAAATGAGCTTCACCGGTGCGAACACGGCTGCGGCGACGAAGGTGATGAAGGTCGCCTCGAGCCCGATTTGGGGCATCAAGAGGGCGCCAAGTGCCAGAAAAAACTTAAGATCTCCGCCGCCGATCGCATTGTAACGATAGAGGAGGAAGGGGACGAGACCGCAGACGAGCGCGCCAAGGAGGGAGACTCCGGCGCTCTGTAACGCGGCCTTCTCCGCCATCCCCTGCGACACCGCGTAGACTACGTGGGCGATGGGGGCGCCGAGAAGGAGGCCGAGCGAAAATCTTCCAGGGATTTCCCCTTTTTTCCAGTCGTAGCCGGCTGCGATGGCCGTCGCCAGAACCGCGACGACGAGGAAGATCTTCATGCTTCAAATCATACTTCGGGACGAAAAAGCGACGCCCAAATTCTTGAGCGCCGCTCGTTGGATTCGTAAGCCCGGCAACAGTCGCCAGGCCGACGCGCGTTCAGCCGAAGGCGCTCTTCGCTTCCGTTGCCGTCGACTTGACGGTGGTGCCGAGTTCCTTGAAGGCCATGTACGCGATGAGGAGGATGAGTGCGAGCATGATGCCGTACTCGACCATCGTGGCAGCGCGCTGGGACTTCTTTTCGATGAGGCGGGCGCGGAGGATCTGAAGATTCATGGTCATGGCTCCTGGATGTAACGCTGGGGTGAAAAAGACAGAGAACTTGGTTTGATCCCTCTACTACTGGAAGGCAGCGGAGGTGTCTACGGCGGCTTGCCCGGTCTTGTTACCGAGCTCTTGGAACGCCATGTAGGCAATCAAGAGGACGAGGGCGAGCATGATCCCGTATTCGACCATCGTTGCAGCTCGTTGCGGGATTCGGCGGAGGGTCTTCGGGGTCATGGCGTACCTCTTGATGAACAAGGCGGACGTTGGTCGTCTCAATCAAGGTTTCGAGCTGAGAATGGCTACCTGGGCGGCCCGGTAGTCTTTGAACATCTGCTTCCCGACTAAGACGAACGCGGAGATCATCGGAAGCGCGACGAGGAGAAGAAGAAGCGCGTATTCCACCATGACTGCGCCGCGAAGGCCGGTCTTTTTTGCGGTGGAGTGTTTGAGCTTCATCGTTGCGTCCTCGGGGAACTCTACTTCACGTGCCGTGCCAAGGGGGGCTTCGAGGGACGATTTCGTGAATTTCTGCGTTTTGTGAGGTGGGATACCGTAAGCAAGGGCGTTTTCGGGCCGCTGGATGGGGGGCAATGGACCCAGGCATGAGCCCTAAAAGATCCAGTCAGTGGATCCGGGTCGGCCCTTTGGGGGCCGCATAGACCGCCGCCTTCGCCTTCTTTTCGACGGCGAAGCGCGTCTCGAGGGCCGTGACGGTATCGGTGTCGGCGACGCGGAAGTGGAGTTCCGGGCTTGCCGGCTTGAGCATCGGTGCCTCGGACGTATCGACGACGAGACGGACGTCATCCCCCGGAGCAGCTACGAGCGCGAAATGGGCAGCGCCGGCGGCGTCGGTCCGGGCGACGACCTTGTCGAGGTATTTGATCGGGAGGTTGGCGCCATTCTCCACACGCATTCCCAACACGACGACCCGGTGGGCGGGGCGACAAAACGTTGGATATTCGGTCGCTTTTCCGCCCTCAAGGCGACGAATCACGAGCTTGGTGGCGTTGGACGGGTCGCTACGCGTCCCCGGGGGGCACTCGACTTTGAGGTCGATGGCGTCTCCGTCGGCGCCACCGAGCTTCATCTTGAAGCTCCCATCCGGGCCAGTCACCCCGCGCTGCTTCCCGCCCCCAAAAACGGGGACGTTCGGGAGCGCCTTGTTTACGTCGGATTCGACGCGAACAACGACCTCGAAGGGCGGCGGCGGCGGGTCTTCGCACCCGGAAAGCGCCAATGCTCCATACGCAAACGCAGCCGCCACCGTAAAGCGACGCGCCTCTCTCGATGCAAAAACCCAGTGCACCGCGGCAGCATACGGAGCGCGGCGCAATTCGGTCAATGATTCGAGCGCCAACCGTCCAAGACTCCCTGGGAACGCGGCCATCAACGAATGTGCTGCTTGGCTTTGGCGATCGCGTCGCTGATCATTCGCTCACGCTCACCCTCGTCGTGCCAGCGGCGCTGGGCAAACGTCGAAAGCTGGTGGAGCGGATCAAAGTAGAGGAAGTGCTGCCCCGGCTTCACGCTCGGTGCAGTGTACACGGAAATGCCGGTCTCGCGGTCGTAGTACTCGTAGGAGTGGGCGTCGCGCTTGCCTCCGCCGCCTGGAGCGTCGACGACGAACATCGGCGTATTGAACCCGGCGGTCGTCCCACGCACGTGCTTCTCGAGCATCAGCGCAGTGTCGACGGACGTCCTGAGGTCTTCAACCCCCTTCACGAGGTCGTGAACGTACACGTAGTAGGGGTGCACGTTGATGTGTGCGAGTCGCTTGACGAGCTTCGTCATGGTGGCGACATCGTCATTGACACGCCGCTGGAGTACCGTTTGATTCCGAACGTAGATGCCTCGTTCGAAGAGGCGGTTCATCGCCGCCTGCGTAATTTCGGTAATTTCGTTCGGATGATTGAAGTGCGTGTGAAGGACGACGTCCTTGTGGAGCTTGCGGCCGCGCTCGACGACGCGCGTGAACGCGTCGAACCATGCGTTATCCGTAAGAATTTTCTGCGGCATAACCGCAAGCCCCTTCGTCGCGAAGCGCATGCGACGGACGTTGGGCATGTCGAGAAGTGTGTTCCCGATCTCCTCGATCTGCGCGGCGCGAAGTTGATACGCGTCGCCGCCGGAGATCACGATGTCTTCAAGTTCCGGGCGCTCGGCGATGTATTGATAGGCGCGCTTCCAGCGGTCGTCGTTCGCCTTCAGACTGATTTTCTCGACCTCTTCCGTGTCGACACCAACCGCGTAGCTGCGGGTGCAGAAGCGGCAGTAGACCGGGCAGGTGTCGAGCGGAAGAAAGAGCGCTTTGTCCGTGTAGCGGTGGGTCAATCCGGCGACCGGCGCATCCTCTTGCTCGTGGAGCGTGTCGAGGTGGAGCATCGGATGGTCGCCAAGGACCTGGGACGCGAGCGGCAAAAACTGAATGCGCGTCGGGTCTTCGTAGGGGTTCGACCAGTCGATCAGCGAGAGCATGTAGGGGCTCACGCGGACCGACATCGGCGCGCGCTTGAAGCCCTCTTCGGCGTCCCGAAGGAACTCGGGCGAGACCAAATCCTGGACGGCACCAAGCAGCTTATCGACCCGTGTAATCGAGTGCTTGGCCTGCCAATTGTGGTCGAGGAAGGTCGTCTCGTCGACGTCCTTGTAGGCGGGGATCGCCTGCCAAAACGGGCCGCTCTGGAGGTTCTTGTAAGCGAGGGCCTCGGCGGTAACCGGCGCCTTTTTGTGGACGATCGCCTCGGCGGCAGCCGGAGCGCCACCAAGAACGGGGAGAGAGACCGGGGACGGGGAAACGATCGACGAAGTCGCCATGCCTCGCCTTCTGCCACGCCGACGGCGTTCCGGAAAGGGGGGCGAGCGCTTCAAACCGCACAGAGAATGCGACGCGACGCAGCAATTACCGATATTTCGCCAGCGTCGCTGTCAGCGTTGCGCGGATCGATACGACAAGCTCGGGCGGCTCGATCACACGGACGCCGTCGCCAAACGAGAGCACCCATCGGGCAACCGCTTCCAGATCACCAGCGGGGAATCCCAAACGAAATCGACCATCTGCCGCCGATGCAACGCGCTGATCAGGGTGCACGCGTCGGCGCCGTGCGAGCTCGGCGCTCCGCGCGTCGAACTCAAGGACCACGGTAAACTTCTCGGGCGCGAAGGCGGCGCCGAAGCGACCGCGCGCGAACATTTCCGCGGGGAGCGGCTCGCCGGCCGCCAAGCCCTTCGCGCCGTCGACGACCTGAGCCTCGGTGATCCGGTCGACGCGGAGTAGCCGCTGCGGTTCGCCGGTCGAACTCGATGCAGCATACACCAAGTAGAGGGTCCCCCCTTCCGCGAAGAGCCCTTCGGGGACGAAGCGAAGACGGCTCGTTCCCGGCGTGCCGGGGGCGCGCACAGGCTTTTCCTCATCAAATTCAGGCTTTACGCGAACGACAAGAAAGCGGCGCTCGGCGAGCGCGCGGAAGATCTCGTCGAGAATTTCCCCCTGAGTCGCGTAGTTTCCCGTCGCTGGCGCGACGAACGCAAAACGGTCGTCGAGATCGGCACGAAGGGCGATTTCCGTGGAGCCTCGGCCACCGGGGCGTCGGGCAATTTGCTGGATTTGGCGAAAGGCGAGGTCGATTTCCTCGAAGAGCGCCGAGCCCCGAAAGACCTCAAAAAGCCGCCGTGTCGCGAGGAGCGCGTACGCCTGGGTGCGGCGCAACGGCACCGCGCGACGCTGCTCGCTCGGCGGAATGCGTACGATGTGCGGCTCGTTCGGTGCACGTTGCACCGATTCGACGTCGGTGTCCCATTTGAGCTCCTGGATATACCGGCGCACACTCCGCGAAGTGACGCCGAGGACGGTTGCCAGTTCGTCGAGGGTGAGGCCGGCGGGGCGCGCTTCCAGCGCCTCGCGGAGGCGCTCAAGGCGTCGCGTTTGCGTAAATTTCCCGGCGGGGCGTCCAGGGACCGCCTGCGCCGACGGGGAGCGTCGCTTCGTCATCGCGGAAGGCCGCGGGCGGAGGGTGCCGCGCCGTCGACGCCGGCGTCTTCGAGAGGCGCGCTCGGCGGGTCGTCAGCGGTGCCACGCATGCGTTGCCCCCAAAGGTCCTTGTACTGTTCGTGGCAGCTCCGGCAGCCGGCACGGACGCCGTCGACTTCCGCCGATCGCGCCGCATCCCGGGTGTCGCGAGCGATCGAGACCCAGTTCGCAAAGGCGGCGGTACCCGATTTTTTTGAAAGAAGATCAAGCTGTTCTGCGAGGAGAATCCACTCCTTCTTTTCGAGAGCGGCGGTCATCGTCGCCATTTCCCGCTGGAGGGCGCAGCGCGGTTCGTCCGCCGACGCGCCACACTTCGCACGGGCAGCCGCCGAAGCGGACGGTCCGGGCAACACGGCGGCTGGACGATCGGATGCACTCTGCATGCGTGCATCTTGCACGCGGCTGGAAGACGCTGGAACCGCATTCTCGCTCGGGTTCGCGCCGTCGCCGGCTTTCGAACAGCCGAAGAATACGAAGAGGACGACAGACAAGACGCGACTCATGCCTGTCTTTTACCGGAAAGCGGGCGGCGTTTTGTGGCGGACGAACCGCAAAGAGCCGACTACGAAGCGCCCATGGCGAAGACGCTGGTCGAACTTCTCTCCCACAAACGTGATGGTGGAACCTTTACCGGAGACGCAATCTCCCGTTTGATTCAGGCATTTACCTCTGGTGAATTTGCCGACTATCAAGCATCTGCGCTCCTGATGGCGATCTTTCTGCGCGGTTTGGACGACGCGGAAACCGTCGCCCTTACCGAGGCGATGCTCCATTCGGGGAAGGTTCTCGCGCTGCCTGATGTCCACGGCATCAAGGTCGACAAACACTCGACGGGCGGCGTCGGAGACAAGGTCTCGATCTGCCTCGCGCCGCTTGTTGCAGCGTGCGGGGTGCCGGTTCCGATGGTCAGCGGCCGTGGCCTCGGCCACACCGGCGGTACCCTCGATAAGCTCGAAGCGATCCCCGGTTTCAATGTGAATCTCTCCGCGGAAGACTTCGCAAAGGCCGTCGCTGAAATCGGGACGTCGATGATCGGTCAAACGGCAGAGATCGCCCCGGCTGACAAGCGTCTCTATGCGCTTCGCGATGTCACTGCGACTGTCGAATGCATCCCTCTCATTGTCGCAAGCATCCTTTCCAAGAAGCTCGCGGAGGGGATCGACGGCCTCGTGCTCGACGTGAAAGTCGGCCAGGGGGCCTTCATGAAGAGCGAAGCGAAGGCCCGCGAGCTTGCCGAGGCGCTCGTACGCGTCGGGACGCGGGCGGGGAAGAAGGTCGTCGCGCTCCTCACGCGGATGGACGCGCCCCTCGGGCTCGCCATTGGAAACGCGAACGAAACGCGCGAAGCGATTGAACTTTTACACGGTCGAGGCCCCGCCGATCTCCTCGAGTGCACCCTCGTCCTCGGCGCGGAAATGCTCGTGATTGGCGGCAAGGCGGCGACGGTGGAGGAGGCGCGCGTGAAGCTACTCGCGGCGATCGCCGACGGCTCCGCGCGCCGGACGATGGAGAAGATGATCGTCGCCCACCACGGCGATCCGCGGGTCGTCGAGCACCCCGAGTTGCTGACCATGGCGCCGGCGAAGTACGAAATTCACGCGGCCGCCGATGGCTTCGTCACCGGCATCAACGCCCTCGAACTCGGCCTCGTCGGCGTATCGATCGGCGCTGGCCGCACCCGCGCCGACCAGGCCGTGGACCACGCCGTCGGCATCGATCTCGTCAAAAAACCGGGCGATTCCGTGAAGTTGGGCGAAGTCGTCGCCGTCCTTTCCCTCCAAATGGGGCAGGCCTCTGAGGCGGCGGTTGCGCGTATCGCTGCGGCATACACCTACGGGGCGACGGCCCCCGAGGCGCTCCCCCTCGTCGCCGGTCGGATCACTGCCTAGGTCGCTGCCAAGGAAAAGTTCTGGAAGGCCCCTTTGAGGCAACAAGAAACCCGGTCTCCTCGAAAGAGGGAACC